>CAZOZF010000168.1:0-6428 GCA_964584205.1 uncultured Verrucomicrobiota bacterium | reverse complement strand
AGCCGGGCATGAACCATTGGGCCATGGCGCGTGTCGGAAACATACCATTCCCCGCTGAGTCGTTCGGGGAAATCAATCGCCTCCACGGGACACGACCAGACACACACCCCGCACCCTTCGCAGGCGTTAGGCTCAATGGAAAATGAGGATTCACCCCCATTACCGTCCGTCATGCGTACTGCATCGAACTTGCACCGCGCCAGACAAGCCCCACATTGGATGCAGTCTTTCTGGCGTATGGCAGCCTGATGTCCGCACCAGAAGTCCTCCCGTTTCCGAAGGGTTGGCGACATTATCAAATGCAGGTCTGCGGCATCCACGTCGCAGTCCGCTAGAACAACCTTTTCCGACAGGGCCGCAAAGGACGCCACCAAACTGGTTTTACCTGTGCCTCCTTTACCGCTGATAACAACAATCTCTTTTAGCGGCACAAATCCTCCTCCAATCGACTCCATAAATTCGAAAATTTCATTTTCCACTCCGGCAAGGCTTGGACGGCCATTTCGCCGCGGGAATAGGCTTCCGCCACCCGCCGGTCGTCGGGAAGTTCGACGAGGACGGGAATTCCCTCTTTCGCGCAGTATTCGCGCACGCGCAGGTCCCCGCTGTCGGCCCGGTTGATGACCACCCCGTGGCGAACACCAAGTTTCCGGATCATCTCCACAGCCAGTGTCAAATCGTGTAGTCCGAACGGAGTGGGTTCTGTGACCAATACGATGTAATCAGTATTCCGCACCGTTGTGACGACAGGGCAGGAAGTACCTGGAGGGGCATCAAATATGGCGACTCCTTCAGTGATTGATTTCTTCTTAACGGCCCGAATCACAGGGGGCGCCATGGGCTCGCCAACATTCATGCGACCTTGAACAAAGTTTATCCGCTCCCGATGCCCGATTTCCACCACGCCGATGGTTCGCTCCTGCTCCCGAATCGCCCCGCTTGGACATGCCAAGGTGCACCCACCACACCCATGGCAGAGTTCAGGAAAAATGAGCGCCTTCTCGAGCACTGCAATGGCATGGAACTCACAAACCTCAGAGCATTTTCTACACCCGGTACAGGCGCTTTCCTCGACGACGGGCACAAGAATGCCTACGGCTTCACTCGTTGTGATCTCAGGCTTCAGGAAAATGTGGCCATTGGGTTCCTCCACATCGCAGTCAAGGTATTGAACGGCACGCCCCAGCCCGGCAAGAGTCCAGGCCAGATTAACCGCCACGGTGGTCTTTCCCGTACCGCCTTTCCCGCTGGCAATTGCAATGGAGATGAGTTTCTTCATGTGTCTGTCATCAGGCCTGCGTCAACTCGCCCACTTCGAATCCGGCGGCGGTCAGCATCGCCATATCCGTCGCATAACCCTGCCCGGATGTGGTGAGGTAACCTTCCGTGAACATGGAATTGGCAGCATAGAGCGCTAGTGCCTGCATGGGGCCCAAACAGGCCTCCCGGCCGCCTGCAATGCGGATTTCCGTAGTGGGATGCACAAACCGGAACATCGCCAGCGCCCGTAACGCGTCGCAGGGGTTCAGTCTCGAATATGCCTGGAAAGGTGTTCCTGGCCGGGGGTCGAGGAAGTTGAGAGGGATGGAGTCGGCCCCGATTGCCTTTAGAGCGAATGCCAGATCGACCCGGTCTTCCAGTGATTCCGCCGCACCCAGTAGTCCCCCGCAGCATAATTCGAGGCCCGCCGCCTTGGCGATGCGCGCCGTATTCACGCGGTCCGCGTATGAGTGCGTCGTGCAGAGATGCGGGAAATGGTGCTCCGAGGTCTCCAGGTTATGGTTATAGCGATCTAGTCCCGCCGCTTTGAGTTGGGCCGCCTGATCGGGGGTAAGCAGGCCCATCGACAGGCAGAGCTGGATGGGGACTTCCGCCTTGATCTGGTGAATAGTCTCGCAGATTTCGTCCAGATCCGGATTGGACAACGTTCGCCCGCTGGACACCACGCAATACCGGATCGCTTTCATTTTACAGGCCTCGTGAGCTCCGGCCACGATCTCCGCCCTTGATTGCAGGGGATAGAAAGGCGCGGATCCGGCACTGGCCCGTGCGGACTGGCTGCAGTACCCGCAATCTTCCGTGCACCCCCCGCTACGGGCATTCCGGAGGACATGCAGCCGCATTTGAAACCCGAAATATTTCCGGCGGATTGCGAAAGCCGCATCCAAAACGGATAACAACTCCGAGGCGGGAGACTGGAGTATCTGCAGCGCCTGGTCACGGGTGACGGGCTTCCCTGCCAGCACCTGCCGTGCCATGACACTCCAGATTCCTCCAGGCTCCGCCGTTTTGACTTCACTTTCTACCGGCATGTAATTCTCCCAATCCTTTCAGGCTCCGCGGCCGCCACCTGGCCCGCGACCGCCACCTGGCCCGCGGCCACCGCCGGGACCTCTTCCCAATCCCCGGCCTGGTCCCCGCCTGCCGCGTCCGCCTCCGGCAGTTCCTGCAGGTCCCTGCCTCAAACCGCCCCCGCAAGGGCCCAATCCGCGTCCCGTGCCTGCACCTTTACCTTGTGGTCCTGTTCCATCTCCTCGTGGCATGTTAGCCTCCCTTTCGTGTTGTTTACGCCCAATGCCCTTCGACATTGGATTCTTTGGTTTCCGACAACTCGTCGTTTTTGAATTGTGCAATGGCCTCGGCAATCGTGCCATTCTTGACCAGAAACACCTTGATTCCCGCGGCGGACAGCACGCGGAATGCCTTGGGTCCGACATTGCCCGTGATAACCGCCCCGGCACCCAGACGTGCAACCGTTTCTGCGGCCTGAATGCCTGCCCCTTGCGCCGCATTCAGGTTCTGCGCGTTGTCGTGGGCGGTCATCGCCCCCGTTTGCAGGTCCACCAGGAGAAACTGGCTCGCCCGTCCGAAACGCGGATCCACTGCATCCGTCAACTTGTTGCCACTTCCCGTTACGATGATCTTCATGATTTCCTCACGTCTTTCCTTCGATGGAGAGGCTTTATCCAGGCACCGCCTGCCTCCCCGGTTTCGACGCCTTTGTCGGCAACAACCCGGCATGCTCAAGGCTGGATCCGGAAGATTTCCCGCCAGCCATGCAGCCAGCACTTCCTCCACACACCCTGCCGTAAAAGGGATAACCGTCATGTTCATCCCTGCCAGCAAGCCGGCCATCGCCTTTGAAATCGCCCCGCAAATCAACGTCTGCGCGTTAAGTGTCGCCAGACGATCCGCCTGGGACTGAGGATCCGTGCCCGGTAACGCTTCCTCGTACCGGGCCACCACCCGCCCCGCTTCTACATCGAGCAACAACACATGTCGGGCCACGTCGAAGACGGGCGAAACCCTCCCGTTCCAGATTGTCAGTGCCACTTTCATGGGTTGCTCTTCATCGTGATGGATTAATCTATATCATTAAGCGTGCCAAATGCTTCCAGCGAGACGAGAGCGTGCATAACCGATTCATGAAGAGTATGTTAAGGCTGATTAAGCAGGCGGGTGCTTATGCCTGCATGAAAGCATGGATGCGACTCTATAGCGCTTATAGAGTCGCGATAATGAGACTCTTTGGCGAGGGAGCCGGGCGGTAGCTGAGGTCTGTTACCGGCGCGAACGACCGTCCTGGTCGGGAAGTTCCAGTCCCAGTGCCTTGATTTTGCGGAACAGGGTGCTTTTGTGAAGTCCGAGTTCGCGGGCGGCGGTCAACCGGTTGAATCCATGGCGCTCGAGGGCGCTTCGGATCGCTTGCTTTTCTGAGGCCTGCTTCTGGGCGGCAATCGTTTCACCCGCGGGTGTCGGGGCAACGGGTGCCTGGCCCGTGAGTTCCGATGGCAGGTGAGCCCGCTCGATGCGGCTCGTGCCGCACAGCACAAACGCCCGCTCGATGATATTCTCCAATTCTCGCACATTACCGGGAAAGTTGTGCGCCATGAGTAAGGCCATGACGTCCGGGGCGACGCCGGTAACTGATTTCCCCTGCCGCCGATTGAACCGTTCCACGAAGTGTTCGACGAGAAGAGGGACATCCTCCTTGCGCTTGCGCAACGGGGGCAAGTCGAGTTTCACAACGTTCAAGCGATAGTAGAGGTCTTCACGGAAAAAGCCTTTACGAATTTGGGCCGATAAGTCCCTGTGCGTTGCTGCTACGATCCGCACGTTGGCATGCATCACGCGTGTTCCACCCAAGGGTTCATAGGTTTTTTCCTGAAGGACGCGTAGCAGGCGTACCTGAAGTGCAGGGCTGATATCCCCAATCTCATCGAGGAACACCGTCCCACCCTCGGCCAGCGCGAAACGACCAGGCTTGTCTTTCGCTGCTCCCGTGAAGGCCCCCTTTACGTACCCGAACAATTCCGATTCAAGCAGGGTGTCAGGCAAAGCGCCGCAGTTGACGGGAATAAAAGGTTTGTTTTTGCGTGGACTCAAGTTATGGATGGCGCGGGCCAGGAGTTCCTTGCCCGTGCCGGTTTCGCCCAGGATCAACACCGTCGCATCACTGGCGGATACTTGGGGTAAGACCTCGAAAATACGCTGCATCGTGTCGCTTCGGCTCACCAAATCGCCTACTTGAACCCGACCCTCTAATTCTTTACGCAATTCCTCTACCAGACTCAGGTCGCGAAACGTCTCTGCACCGCCCACAATTCTTCCGCATTCGTCGCGCAAAATAGCCGTGGATACGGAGATGGGTATCCGACGGCCTTCGACATCCACGATGAACGCGGACTTATTAATGATTGGTTTGCCGGTCTTGACCGTTTGACGTAGCGCACAATCCGCCTCACACATGCTGGCCCGGAACACATCCGAGCAAGTCTTCCCGATTGCATCGCGGCGGCGAATCCCAGTGATCGCTTCAGCGGCCCGATTGAATGAGAGAATATGCCAATCGGCATCAACAGTGAACACGCCGTCCGAGATGCTCTCCAGAATGCTCTCGGCCCCGGTGCGGAGCGTTTTGTTTTTCTTTATCTTATTTACGGCCATAATTTTCCTCAGTACGCTGTAAAAATTAGGTAAATGGCGGCGGCTACGCCTATGACGGCCAGTGTCACGGCAACAGCTGTTTCAAGACTTGGTTTGGCTTCTGGAATAATTCCTTGAGCAAGTTGCCGGAGATAGCGGCGATAACGTATCAGCGCGGCCAGATTCAAAACCACTCCAAGTCCGACCAAAGCGATGCCTAACCACAAAGAAACCCCGTGTCCGGAATGATGATCAAGATTCTGGGCTGCGGACCATTCCCGAAGAAACAATCCGAAACGCGCCACCACAAAACCAAATCCCATAAGCGCAAGGCCGGTTCGGATCCACGCCAGGAATGTACGCTCAGCTGCTAATGGCACACGCGGATCTTCATGAATTAGTGATTTTTTAGGTTCCACGGCTTTGCTCCTTACTTACGGCTATTACGCTTCATCCGCATTACGCATCGTGAGTCTCACATCTTTGGGCAGAGCGACACCTGCGGCCACCTGTTGTTGAACCGCCCCTTCACAATCAGCCCATTCCAGCGTTGGTATAAGAACTCTTTTTAAAAAAGTCTGTCGGATTCACATCCGTCGCCTAGAGTCTACATAACGCTATATAATGGCAACGGGTTTTGGCGAAGGGTAGCGTTTTGGGAGGATAGATTCAATGAACTGTTTATCCGGGGATAATGTTGGCCATAAAAATAGATCCGAAATAAGGTTGCTCTTATGGATTAAGCTGAATATTATGTGCGCTTATTCGATTCGATCAGTTGAGAAATTGATTTGATGGATGAATGTTATGTCTGCGGGGTGGAGCAGCCCGGTAGCTCGTCAGGCTCATAACCTGAAGGTCGTTGGTTCAAATCCAACCCCCGCTACCAATCTGGCACGGGCCTGATAGTAATATCAGGCCCGTTTTTATTGGTCGAAACGCGTGTCGGTCAAAATGATTTCCCTTCGAGTGAATCTGTGAAATACAGTGATGCGGCATGGTTCATGTGCACGGTTTGTGCACGGGTCGTGCACGGCTCGCGGGATGAAAAAACCTGAATTTTTCTGAATAAGATTGGCGCTTCTGGGTTTGTTCAGTCGAAACACTTCGTCCCACGCTTAATCGATTACCCTTAGTCCACCGGCTTAGTCGATTCTCTGCGGCTGTCCATCTTTGTGATAGGGGTGCTGTGCGCCGCGACAGGGACTCGATAGGCTCCCGGGAGAAGATCGCGGCGCACAGCGCCCCTCCCACAGTGCCTTGAGCAGGTCCCTCCCCTTGTGAGTGACCCATTGCCTGCCCTGCCCCAGCAATTCTCATTATGGCCGAAGACCGCCTGAAGGCGGTACACCAACGAGCTGAAACCATCACATTCCGGCGTTGGTGTACCGGCTTTAGCCGGCCTTTGACATCGCCCGCTGTCATAATGAGAATTGCTGGCCCTGCCCCAGCAATTCGCATTATGGCCGAAGACCGCCTGAAGGCGGTACACCAACGGGCTG
>CAZOZF010000167.1:0-6461 GCA_964584205.1 uncultured Verrucomicrobiota bacterium | reverse complement strand
AGGTCGCGGAAGCTTATCATTCGATGTTGGACGTTCGATGTTCGATGTTCGATGTTCATTCGTATGTCTCATTCTTCTTGCCATCCTGCTCACCCCGGGACTCGGTTTCGCCGTGGAAGAGGAGGTCCCATGGCACGTAAAGGAAGCGGAAGTCCGGGTGCCGCTCAGCATCTCGATCGAAGAGGTCTTGCGCCGGATGCCCCCCGACGTCTATCTGGCCGACCTGAAGCCGATCGAGACGAAGGGATTATCATTCGACCCGGAGACCAAGGCGGCCGTGCAAAGGGACCGCCGCAGCGCCGAGGAGAAGGCGAAGATGATCGCCGCAATCAAGGTGAAGTGCCAGAAAACCGGCCAAAAATTCAACTCCGGGTTCTACCAGCCGCAGATGTGGGTCTTCGATTCGGCGACGTTCCAACTGAAGCCGGAATACAAGTGGTTTTCGTGCCTTGCCCGTTTGGGTCGCGACAGCCGCCTTACGGTCTTCGTGGACGAAAAGAAGCTCTTTGACGAGAGCAACTACCGGCAACGTGATGCTCCGATCATGCAAGTCGTCGCCATCCCATCCGGGGCCAAGACGCTCAGGATCGAGGCGGACACCCCTACCTTGAGGGAGGCCGGATTCGTCAGCCGCAACCCTGTAGCCGCCGAGGCTACCTTCTGCCTTCCCGGCCGGGATCCCACCTCGCTGATCCCGCTCGTCTACGACCTCAAGGGCAGGCCGGCCGGTTGCCGTATCCTATGGACGCAGCCGACGGAGCCGATGTCGATCCTCTTCGATACATCGAGTGGCGAGAACCGCTACATGGTCTATCTGGTCGACCGCGCGAAGAACCCGCCGCGGCTGGATTGGACGCCGAAGGCCGGGCTCATACTCGAGGGCCGCTACCCGGATCGCTACGACCCCGCAATCAACACGCTGGAGGGGTTTATGAAGCTTTGGGACGAAACCGACTGCGTCGCGGGAAAGTTGCCTCAGGAAAGCATCATGCGGCAGATCTTCCCGTTCCGGCCGATGGGACCGGATGCGCCGAACTACCGGATTTCCGGAAGACGCATCGGACAGGGGCCGGGCGAGGCGCCGCTGGCCCTCACCCGCTACACCGGCTTCTTCCACGCGCCGAGGACGCAGGAATACAAATTCCTGTTCGGAGTCCGGCCCGGGGGCTACCTTCTCTTAGACGACCAGCCCGTATTGCGTTTTCCCCACGACGGCGCCGTAAAGATGTGGCAGGAAGCGGAGGATGAGCAACTCGCCTCGGAGTTGCCCAAAGACCAGACCGCGGAACCTGTGCGGGAAATCGAGGGGCTGATACCTTTCCAGTTGAAGTTGGATCAGGGCCGCCACAAGATCGACGTTTGCCAGTACGGCAGCGGGGGACGATTCGACGCCAGGCTGATCTGGTACTCTCCTGAGAACCCGAAGGACAGCGTTGTTTTCGGCAGCGGATTCCGCGTCTGGGAGCCGCTGGTGCGGGCAGCGGCGGGCACCATGACCCACCGCGAGAAGAAACCCATCGCTTCGTTCACCTGGCGCTACGGCAAGGCGTGGATGCCCCGTAGTTACCCCGCTATGGACATCGTCTCGTACTCCTTCGCCGCGAAGCTGTCGCCGGAGCGCGAGGGCGCGGTCTTCCGCTGGCGGTTCGACGACGGCCACACAACCGAGGGCCGCGAGATCGAACACCTGTTCTTCTCGGTGGGGCCGAGAAAGGTAGAAATCGAGGTCATGGACGGCCCCGGCGGCAAAATGATCGCGTGCGCCGCAGGTACCGTCCGCGTCCACGTGGAATGGTCCTGGCCGGAGGGGCACAAGCAGGACGGTGAATTCTGGAACTCGATCGTTAAGCGGCAAGGGGAGTTCGGCTCGGTCACCCCGATCCGGGAGGTGGTCAGCCTCTACTACTGGATGCTCCAAACCAACTGGCTGGAAAAACGGCTCAACATCGGTGCCGCGTTGGCCGGGCGCATCGATGAGGTCATAGCGGAGTACCCCCACTCCCGCCTGCTGGAGATGGCGCGGTACATGGCCGAGCCCATCGAAAGGCATTACGCCGCCGCCGAGAAGCTCCTGATGGCCGTCATGGACCGAGCGCCGGTCGGCGGGCAGTGTTGGAAGTCCGCCGCAGCGGGCCTCGCCGATATCCTCGTCTCCGTCCGGGGCGAACCGGACAAGGGTCTCCGGCTTCTGGAAACGGCGGAGAAGGCCGAGCCGGCCATTGACATGGACCCGGGCTGGCGTACCGCGAAGGCCAAGCAGTGGTATCCGCGCACCCCGGATGGCGGCGATCTTGCTGCCGCAACCAAGGACCTGGATTGGTCGGAACCCTCGTACCTGTCCTTCCGCACGGAAACTGAAGACGGTCGGGGAACCTGGATCGCAAAGGATTTCCTGATACCCGCTTCACGAAAGGGAAAGGATCTCCAGATGGACCTCGGCCTGGTGCCCTACAACGGCATGATATGGTTCAACGGCAAGCTCCTCGGGGAGCGATGGGACGCACCCGAAGGCCCGATAGTGGTTCCCCCGGAAATGCAACACTACGACCGCGAAAACCGTTTCCTGATGTTGTTCCAACCTCCGGAGCATCAGGCACTGGCGGGTCGGAATCCGACCCTGCAGGGCTTGTCCGGCGCGGAGGGAATAAGGTTCACCCTTGTGGCGACGGACCTCTACACGTCGCCGTCGTGCGTAGAGAAGGGCGTGCAATACACCTGCTACAAGGGGGATTGGCAGAGCTACAGCCGGGAGCACGGGACATTTCCCGAGCTGGACACGATGAAACCGATCAAGAATGGGACGCTCACAGACCTCGCGTTTGCGGAACTCCGGGTGGGCAGCCTTGGGCACCACATGCCCCGGGTGGGCACGGAGTCGCGTATCGACATGTCGGCGGTGGGGATCGAGCCCCCGTTTGTCGTGAAACTCGCCGGGTACGTAAGGGTGAGCCCCGGCGTGTACAGGTTCAGACACCGTAACAGGGGCGGGGTCTTTGTCGACTCGAGGCCGGCGACCCTGACGGACAGACCGATCAAAGCATCCCACGGCGTGGGGCCGGGTGGCGCCGTCTTTCTCCGGGGGGGCGTGCATTTCCTGGAGATGGTCTACTTCTGCGACAGGGAAGATCGCTGGATAAACGTGATCGTCCCCGACACGTACGTCCCCAATAGCGAAGGGTCGGCGAAACTTGTGAAGGTAGACGGCCTCCTGCTGAAGGGAGAAAAAGAGAAGGCGCGGGAGATCCTGCGGCAAATGAACCTGGACGCGCCGCCGATCGACGAGAAGATGCATTTGAAGCTCAGCAGCGATCTGCGCAGGGTCTATCGCTGGGCGGAGAAAGGCGGTCTCGGAGACGCCATCGCCGCGCTCGATACCCTCGGCGGCTGGCTGGGCAAATACCCGTTGCTGCGGGTGGACCCGGAGTTCATGGCCGCCAAAGTAGAGGCATACGCTGGAATGGGCGATCACGAGCGCGCCTTCACGCTCGCCAGGCAGATGCGCCAAATGGACATGAATGACGTCCAGTGCAGTCGACTGATGCTGGTACAGGTCAGGGCGAGTATCAAGGCAGGCAACATGGACGCCGCCCGGGATATCTATAAAGAACTGAAAGAACTCGCCCCCTACAGCACGGCAACCATCGCCGCAAGGGAGGCGATTACGGAGGCGGTGAAGAGGAAATACAGACATCCAGTCCCGGGCGCCGCAAACCCTTGATTCTGCGTAGGCTTGGTTTGTGGGCCGCGACAATTATGGTTGGAACACAATGGTTTCGCCTTTTGCTGTCTGCATATCAACAATTGAAGAAGAGAATGACTTATTGCCGCTCCGGGTGGAAACGGCACCTCCGTTATTCCAGGGTAAAATCATTCTCAGTACTCCTCCAACCTCGCTGGTCACCTGGATCTTTTCCACCTTTTTGTTTTTCAGGGTCGCACTTACCAGAAATGCGCCGATGGCTCTCAGGTTATGGAATTCGGCGTCTTTTTCCAATGGCCAGTTTGGAAAAAGCCGGATTGTTCCATTGTAGCTTTGCATCAAACATTCGTTTACCACAACCGGCAACCCGAAGTTTTCGAACCACACACCCATTCTATCCATGTACCCGTAAGGCGTGTTGTCCCGGCAACGGCCATGTACCTGCATTACGCGGTCAGAGGCTGTTCCATTGGGCATCAGGGAATAATTCACCTGTCGTTTGAATCGTTCAAGGTCGAGCATTCCGATTCTCGCCGATTGCAAATTCAAAAAAACCAGGTCGTTGCCGCCTTCGTTTTGCTGATTGTAAAAGGTACTCCTTAATATTTTCATGGTTTCGGGATCGGAATGCAAACCATGATCCTCGCCGGGAAAAACAGTAAACAAGGCATTCGGCACATTGTACACCACCTGATCATGCTCATCGGGAACCGATACAAACACTTTTCCATATTTCCCGGAAACCGCAGTTGGATACTCCGGGAAACGCGATGAAATCAATTTCACATCAGCCAGCAAAACCTCCTCCGGTTTTTCAAGCTCCAAAACCCGGGTGGCTTCGCAGAAAGCCTTGAAAATGAATTTGATGAGCGACAAATCGGCTATGCAGTCGTAATTGTATTTGAATCCGGGGCGCAAACCATAGAGTTCGGGTGGCACGGTCGGGAAAACATGGAATTTGTCATCGTTCCATTGCGGGCCGCTGGCTTCGGGCCGCTTCATGTAGGCCACCAGAAATTCCACCGCTGCTTTGATGGGCTCATATGCGCGGGTTTTCAGGAATGCAACATCACCCGAATACATATAATGCCACCACAACCCCTGCACTGTCCACGGCGTTTCGACGATTTCCCAGCCCCAGGTCGGAACAGGATAGGGATTCATCGTCATGTCCACAGGATACGCGCTGTGCGGGAAATAGGCGCCGGGCAAATCATAATATTCACTCGCCCACCTTTTACTGACCGGCATCAGCTTTTCGACAAGGCTGACATACGGCAGGTTTTTTTCAAGATGATTGCTCGAAAAGGTCGCCCAGAAAGGTTGCTGGGTGTTGTAATTCATGTGGTAATCGCCGTGCCATGCCGTGCCGATCTTGTCGTAACTCCAATTGGCGAACAGTCCGGGTGTGGTCACGCCATCCTTGGCGGCACAATTCAGGAAATAGAGATTGTGATACCACATTCTTTCAAGGAACTGGTCGCTCAGTTTCACCCCCGATTGATTCCAGTACTGTTTCCAGATTCGCCCGCTTGCCGCCAATGAAGCGTCAAAGCCTTTCATTTCAGGGGTTTCAGTTACCGAAACATCGCCATCCAGTGCATTGCTCAAACCTTCCTGCAATGAAATACAGCCGATAAAACCATTTTGCTGCTGCAATGCCGCTTCCAGACTGGCCATTTGCTGGATGTTTCCGTCCCAGTTGATTCTTTTCGTTTTCTCAAGCAACCCATTCACACGGACAGTCAGCCTGAATGCCTTGTCCTTGGGATGTCCTTTTTCCTTGTCGTATTTATCCGGTTCCTGATAGGGAAGGATCTGCCTGAACGATAAAATCCCTTTTTCTAGCAGTTCATCGGTTTTTGCTTTCGGAAAATCCCGCGGCGTTGATGGATCGGGCATCACGCGAACACGGTCGAAAATGTTTGCGTGCGGGCTGCCCTGCCGATCAACCAATCTCATCCAAAGTCGGTCGCCGGTCATGTCGGTGAAAACCTGAAGTGTCAGTTTTTTCTGATCGTTTGCGAGCAGGAAAACCTCGCAAAGCCCGTTGGAAATGTCGAGCCGGTGACCGAGCATTTCCGCATTTCTGCGGTCGAAGCCAAGCAGAACCGAGCCACAGGGGAATGGCCGTGGATAAGGCGCTCTGTAGTTTTGAGCTGTCATTTTGCTGTATTCGGCATACCACGGGTCATCGGTTAGCACCGACAAGGTATCCGGGATTGCCTTGACCTTTTGGAAAACCTCTTTAAACGTCCCGATTTTCTCCCTGTTGTTTTCGGCAATGCGAATGTCCCAAACGTTGTTATGCCCGAAATACAGTACCACTGCATCGGGGCGTGTGGTAACGACCACGCCCATGCCGCCGTTTCCAAGCAAGGCGCCTTCAAAAAAATCGGGTGCGGGTTTATCATAAGCAATCGGGTGCAGTCTTGCCTGTTCATGGGAAATCAGTGGATTCCGGGCTGCGGAAATTCCGGTTCCAAGCAGGAGCAGAAAGGCAAGTCGAATGAACGGATTTGTCGGTTTCATGGCAGTGTGAGATTTGATTTTGAAAGCAATGATACACACAAGGGCCTTGGCGTGTAGGTAGTGCGATGTGATGCTCTTGGTTTTACGATCCATGACGGATCATGGCTAGGAAAATATCCAATGTCGAATCATTGTTGCCACAGAACACGAGAACAGCGGGTGCATGACAAAAACCAAGGAGGGGCGATCTCCTGAATCGCCCTCGCCCATGGGATGCCCATGGATGCCA
>CAZOZF010000166.1:1141-6492 GCA_964584205.1 uncultured Verrucomicrobiota bacterium | reverse complement strand
TGGAGGGGGTGCGCCATGGCTTCACGTTCCGGACGGCTGGTGTACCGGCTTTAGCTGTTATTTCCCGCAAATAGCGCGTAGTGCCGTCTGTTTTTGAGCCGGAGTGAGGAAGGAGGTCAAGCGGTCATAATGCGGGAAAGTATGCTTGTGCCGTAGCGCCGTCTCCCGGATTTTTCCCAGACCTTTTAGTTTGAGCCCCGTTCTTTTACGGTTTGACGGGGAATCAAGGGCGGCTACCTTGCGCCGATGCAGTTTTTCTTTAAAACCGTGGAGGAGATCGGGATGTTCCGATCCACGCTTCCTTTCTGTCAGTGTCCAGCTTGCGGAATGATTGGAGCCATGATCCGGCACGGCTACACCTACTGGTCTATCAGTCCCACGGAAAACGGCATCCGTGGCTGGCGCATCAGATGTAAGCCAAGCAACCATCATGAGGGCTGTGGAGCGACTTGGCTTCTGCGGCTGGGGGATACTCTACCCCGCCGGTGTTTCCCGGCCAAACAACTCTGGGCGTTCATTCAGACCTTGCTCAACGCCCGCTCGCTCAAGAACGCATGGGAACGCTCCGGCTTAGCCTGCTCACTGGACACCGCCTACAAGTTACTCCGCCGCATGGCCCTGTGCCAGGCCGCCCTGCGCACTCACCTCTGCGCCAGGGGGCCGCCACCGGAAGGGAAGACGGGGGTGCCCCTTTTCCATGTGTTCGCGCACTTGAAAAAGGTTTTTGGCGATTGCTCTCCAGTCGAAGACTACCAGTTATCCTTTCAACGGGATTTCCTGGCAGTGGCCTGAGACACACCCCGTATTTCCAAAATACCACGTGCCCCCAAGACTCGCCAAGACTGGAAATATCCAGCAACACGCGAATCCAATGTGGCTCCTCCTCCAAGCTCCGGTACGGTTCGGAAAACAACGAAGGAGGATCACTTGAAACGAATAAACGTGTATTTGAAGTTACGTGTCCTGGGCGCCATCGACTCGATGGCCGGAAACAGCATTACAAGCCGCATCAAGGATGTCAGCAAACTGACTTTTCATGATGAGGATGGGACGCCTTGTGTCTTTACCTGGCGCACCATTCAGTCCTGGCTGTACAACTATAAGCAGCATGGTGTGCAAGTGCTCGTCACCCGGCCCCGGGCCGACAAGGGCAAAACACGCAAACTATGTCCTGAACAGTTGCAGGAGGCTATTGAGCAGGTGCTGCCGGAGTTCCGTGACACCCGCTACAACAAGATGATGATCTACCGCCGCTGCATTGAGCGGGGCACGCTCGCCCACGCTGATTGCTCACAGACCAGCTTTTTCAGGCTGGTTCGGCAATTCGACCTGCTCACTCCTGCAACCCAAACCGAGAACAAAAAGCGCCTCGCCTTCTCGAAGCAATATGCCAATGAAATGTGGCAGCTCGACACCATGTTCGGGCCCTTCATGAAGAACGGCCAGACCTCCACTCAGGCCAAGCTTATCGCCTTCATCGATGATGCCAGCCGCGTGGTGCCTCATGGCCAGTTTTTCTTCTCGGAAAACACCGACAACCTCATCGTGGCGTTCCAGGCGGCCCTCTACAAGCGAGGCATTCCGGGAATCCTGTATGTCGACAACGGAGCCATCTACACCTGCAAGGAGATCAACCAGATCTGCGCCAGGCTGGGCATCATACTCGCCCACACGCCGGTACGGGATGGCGCGGCAAAAGGAAAGGTCGAGAGATTTTTCAGAACCGTCCGCGACCAGTTCCTGCTTCAGAAACTCGATCTCTCCTCGCTGGAAAGCCTCAATCGGCAGTTCCATCAATGGGTTGAAAACGATTATAACGCCCGTGTCCACGGCACCCTCCAGATGAAACCGATTGACCGCTTCGGCATGGATCTGACCCGTATCCGTTTCCTTAATCCCATGGAGGCCAACGATGAGTTGTTCTATGTCGAACAATCACGGACCGTGCGCAAGGACAATACTTTCGGCATTAACAATGTCCGCTACGAGGCCCCACGCGACCTCGCCGACCGGGTCATTGAGGTTCGCTACAACCGCGCCAATCCCCAACGAATCGTCGTCTATTACAAGGGTGAGCGCATGGGGGAAGCCACACTGCTCGACTTCCTTGCCAATGATCGCCCTCCGTCAAAACGGCAGATCGCCACACAGCCGGCAGCCATCACGCCTTCCAAACTTTTTGAGAACCAGTAAATAAACAACAGAAAACAAGGAGAGATAGACATGCTACGTTCACACTTCGGTCTCGAGTTCAATCCGTTCGATCCGTCACGCAAAACGATATTGCTACCTCACCAGCAGGACGTTTTCGAGACGCTCAAAGTCCACTGCCAGCAAGGCGGACTCTGTATCGTCATGGGCGAGCCGGGCACCGGCAAGAGCGTCATCAAGCAGGCGCTTATCTCGCATGACCCCAAGCGCATGATCACGCCGGCTATCGCCCGCACACTGCATACCTACACCAATACCCTGCACATCCTCTGCGAGGCCTTCCAGATCGAGACCAGCAGCAGGGATGCCGCCTGCGAAAAGCTCCTCATCGAAGCCAGCCGGAAAATCAATCAGGAAGGCAAGATGCTAGCCCCCATCATTGATGATGCCCATCTCATGGATGTCGAGTGTCTGCGCAAACTCCGCCTTCTGTTCGAGGACTTTCCGAAAAATCACAACCTCATCCTCTTCGCTCAGCCTCAGCTCATGTACAAACTGCACCTGACCGTCAACGAAGACATCAAAAGTCGCATCACCTACTCCGTCAAGGTGCCACGGCTTAATCCTGATGACATGCAGGCCTTCCTCTATGCCCAGTGCGACGCCGTCGGACTGGGCCACAACACCTTCAGCGATGAAGCGGTCGCCCTCATTGTACGCTCTTCCGAGGGCCTTCTCAGGCGTACCCGCAACCTCTGCATCTCCGCCATGCTCGAGGCCGTCAGAGACCGTAAACAGGTCATCGGCATCGATCAGGTCAACCGCGTTCTGATGCAACCGCACTGGAGGAAAGATCATGACATGGTCCCGGCTTGAAATACGCCAGGCTCGCCAGATCCATCTCAAGCCGGTACTCGAACAACTCGGGTACCGGCTTCTGCCCCGGCAGGATGGAAACTACGCCGTGACAGGAATGGCCAATGAAATCATCATCAAGGAGCACTACTGGACATGCCCTGACTCCGGCCAAGCCGGTAATGCCATAGACTTTTTTGTGAAAATCAGAGGCGTCACATTCAATGAGGCGATGAAATTACTCACGTCGTAAAGATGACCTGCATCCATAACCGGAGCAGCCCAAAGAAGGAGTGAAACAAAACGATCCACCCAACCTCGTCGTAACTGCCTGAAACTTTTTCGACGGCACTGGAAAATATCGGGAAATTATACGACGGCACTGGGGACTTTTCACGATCAGAGTGCGGAAATCTTGACCCTTTTCATTAGATTTAATTCAGGAACGGCACACGGTCATAATTCGGTCGGCAACAGCGACCTACCGGAATTGCTATTGCGCGACCATTTCCATAATTATACTGTCGCATGACTTCTTGCAGGGTGGATTGATCCCCTCCTGCATCAGCACGGACCCCTCAATTACCTTATCGTGCTGGGGCAACCCGGAAACAGCCCCTGCGGGCAGATTAAGTTCACGTACCCGGTAACGCTTTAAGGGATCCAACCCTTGGGGCTTCGCCACCATTGCCGGGCCATCTTTAGTCTGCAAAACAAAGAGTGCGGCCCGGGATCGGTCTGAAGAAACGTAATTAAGTACGGCCCGGGGGCCGGTGTGGGGACTCTCAATCCGGTAAAGATCACCGAAGTGAACCACTGGCAGGAGCTTCTCTTTATAAGTTTTGATGGCCGAGGCGACAAACTTACGGTCTGCCGGCGAGAGTTTGGATAGATCCATGTCCATGCCGAGCCGTACACTCATGGCAACATCAAAGGCGAATTTGATCGGCCGTTTGCCCATATCGGTAACATGGCCGGAAATAGCTATAGCCGGGAAAAAGGCTGAATAATCCCACTGCATGGTCACACGCCGGATGGGTTCAGTGCGGTCACTGGGCCAGAACTCGTGGAAATAACGGAGCGAACCGAAATCCACCCGCCCGCCACCGCCCGAACACACCATCATCTCAACCTTGGGGTGACGTGCGGCCACCTCCTTCATGATGTCAAGCAGGGCGTTGTTATAATCAATACCGAGATGTGACTGGAAGCCGGGCTTCAACCAAGGGGACCCCGGTTGGGTTAAATAGCGGTTGCAGTCCCACTTTACATAGGAAATCCCGGGATTCTGACTCAGCACGTCATCAGCGCACTTGAGCACGTAGGCCTTCACCTTCGGACGGCTGAGATCGAGAACCAACTGGTTGCGCTGTTCTTCCAGCTTTCGATGGGGCTGCTGGATGGCCCAATCGGGGTGCCGCTCAAACAATTCGCTCTTGGGGTTCACCATTTCAGGTTCAAGCCAGATCCCAAAACGCAACCCACGCTGTGCGGCCTGCTCGCAGAGATAGTTGATGCCCCGGGGCAGCTTCGCCGGATTGACGGTCCAGTCCCCCAGCCCGGCCTTGTCGGAATTTCGAGGATACTTGACGCCAAACCAGCCGTCATCCAGCAGAAAAAGATCAATTCCGGCCTCCTTGGCCCCATCAAACAGTGAAACGAGTTTGTTCTCGTCAAAGTTCATACCGGTCGCCTCCCAGTTGTTCAGGAGCACCGCGCGCGGCTGATTCCCGTCCCGCAGGATATACTGGCGTGCCCACCGATGAAGGTTGCGGCTTGCCGGGCCGCTGCCGGCATCGCTATACGCCCAAACCATAACCGGTGTGGTGAACATGTGCCCCGGCTCCAGTTTATATTGCGAGGCAAACGGATTAATGCCACAGAGGGCGCGAGTGTTGTGCCCATTACTGTCGAAGGCGAACTGGAAACTCCCGGGCCAGGCCATGGAACCCACCCATACCTCACCGGAGTTTTCCTGCGCCGCCCCACCACGCGAGAGCAGGAAAGAGGGATTACGGAACTGATGCGCGCGGACGGCAATTTTCGAATCCAGGACCTTGATGCCGGGTGTCAACTGCTCGGTCACGGGATTCATCTCATTGGCATAGTCGCCACTGAACTGGGTGAGGAAAAGATCATTGCCGTTGAACAGAGGCGATGAAGAGGCAAACCGTTCCAGTACAACCGTGCCACGCTCCTTGTGCCGGATCTCCGCCCACTGCTCGATCACATCATAGGCCGCATAGGCCTTGAAACATAATGTCACAAAAAACGGGTAGGCCGGGTCTTTCAACTCAATTCGGGTCAGGGTAATCCCCTGTCCCACAACTTGCGCCGTGTGGCTG
>CAZOZF010000166.1:0-1131 GCA_964584205.1 uncultured Verrucomicrobiota bacterium | reverse complement strand
AGGTCGGTCGAGGTATTTCCATCGGCATGGGTCGCCTGCAAGGCCGGCTCATCGAAAAATCCGTCGCCCCATTGCGGATACAATTCCTGTTGGCGCTTGAGTTTCTTCGGGATGGCTGGCGGTTCCGGAGTGCGTCGGCCAAAGCCGAGCTGGTAGAGCCTGCCGTCATCGTCGGCACACAGATCCAACGCGGCATGATCCGTTTCGACGCGCACAGACTTCGCATGAGGCGCCGCATCAGCAGCCGGGAGTGGCACGGGGAGCACCCCCAGCACAACAGTCAGATATGGCAGAACCCCAATCATGGCTATCCCTTTAACCGTAACCCGGGGTTTCGAGGCTTGCATGCGTGTATCCATTTTATTCTCCTTCATTCTTCACAATCCTCATAAGTTGCGGAATGAGCTTGGCCGCAATATTTGCGTGACCCCGGTCATTGGGATGCAAGTCACCCATCACGCGGGCTTTCCCCGTCAAACTTTTCGCCACCTCAGGACCCAGGTCGATGATCGCGACCTTCTTGTCGGCCGGATGATTTTGCTGATGGATCCCGACGCCCTTCTTCAATTCTGCGGCATAGAACTGTCCGAAAGGAATGAGGATGACGATCTGTGCATCGGGCGCACTTTTGCGCAAGGCCGCCAGGCTCTGAATGATGCTGGCCAGAGTGTCACTGGGTTTGGATTTATGGAGGGAGTCATTCGTGCCGTAATTGATCAGGATCAGCGCCGGTTCCTGCCCCTCCCGGCCATAAGCGCTGATATGCCCCTTGGCATCGAGGAGAGAATGCCGGTTCCCATCAATTTTGTTCCAGCGACTGGCCGCATCGTCATACTGGCCGCCGACACCGTTACTGGAACCGCTGACAACGTAATATCCCGGCACATCGCCCGGCGGATTATCACCCTTATTGAGCCAGCCGCTCCAACCACAGGCACTAATGCCATACTCGTAGCCCTGCGTCCGTAAGGCTTGCCCGACCAAATGGGAATAGCATGACAATTCAGACGCCCCGATTCCTTCAGTAATGCTGTCGCCAATGATCAGTGCCCATTTCGAGTCCGCCGCAGCAGGAACGGGTTTACTCCCCGAATCGACCTGCAAACCGCTTACCCGCAACACATTCAATCC
>CAZOZF010000165.1:0-6493 GCA_964584205.1 uncultured Verrucomicrobiota bacterium | reverse complement strand
ACGTCATCCATGCCATCCCCATCCGCATCGAGCGTGACCGTAAGCCGCATCACCCGGCCGACCGAATCCGCGACATACAGATCCGTTCCCTCAGGACCCGGAACGGCACACCGGGGCAGACTGATGGCGCCCAATGTCGCGCCGGCATTGGTATAGACCCCGACCACATGAACAGTGCCGCCTGTGCCCAATACCTGAATACGATTATTGTAATAGTCCGCCACATAGACGAGCCCCCCCACGGAAGGCTGGGCATCCCACACCCGATGGAAAGACCCAATCGCCGTGCCATAATTCGTTCCAACTGCAGGATAGGACCACTGATAATTGCCTGCCCCATCGAATTGCTGAACCCGGTTATTATCGGCATCCGCCGCATAAATCATTCCGTCTTTCCCAACCCCCACACCCAGGACACGATTGAATGCCCCATCCAAAGAGCCGCCCCCTCCGAAGACCTGCTGCTGATAAACGCCGTTCGAGGAGAAAATCTGGATCCGGTTATTGCAGGTACCGCCCGACAGACTGTCTGCCACGATAATCTCACCCGTCGGTTTAAAGGCGACTGCGAAGGGATTCTTAAACGGGCCAACTGTGGTGCTGGCGAAATCGAATAAATTCGACAACACCCCGCTGAGTGACACCGAAAAGACCCGGATTCTGAGTTTGGATGTGTCCGCCACCGCCACGCGCGAACCATCCCGTGTCACGGCAATCCCTTGCGGAGAACCAAAATTGGTGGTGTCAGAACCACCCCCGAAACTGAACAGGAGACTCGTTAACTCACGATTCCAAACCTGCACCCGCGAGTTTCCGGTGTCGGCAATGAAAACATGATTCGAGCTGACGGCAATTCGCGCCGGCTGACTGAAACTTGTGACCGCCTTCGCCGAAGTGACCTGACTCCCAAGGGACTGCACGGGCAGGCGCGGATCGAGGCCATGTAATACACACCACCCATCCGGCAGGGAATCGCCATTGCTGTCGCGGCCATACTGAAGCGGTTTCCCAACCGTCCAGGCCCCGAAGTCGATGAGTTGCGCAACCGAATTGGTAATGGCGAACAGCGGGGAATCCCCATAGGCCACAGAGGCTTCAAACGAGGATGCATCCCAAGCCCTGACATAGACCAAGGCATTGGACGTAAGGTTTTTATGGGTGAAGTCCTTCCGGAAAGCCCCCATATCAGCAAAGCCCCCCTCCCCGAAACGTCCCCACGGTTGACGGATATCGGAACTGTAGAGCAGAACATCGTCCCCGGTCACCTGACCGTTGGCCAGGGGCGTGTCATTGGTGCGTCCGGCTCCGGCATAGATGACCTGGAAAAGACAGGACGTCACCCCACCGTCGCCCAACAACGTCCGCCCCATCCAATCCTTAACCGTTCCCATCGAACGTGCCGTCAGCACATTAGTTCCGGCATCGAGAGAAACGCCCTCCACAATAAAAGGCAGCTCTTCAGAGTTTCCGGGTACCCCCCCGATCATGACCTGATGGAACAGCGAGATATTGGGCGAATGGAAGTTCCCGGCCGCCGCAAGCTGAACCTGCACCGGGCTTGGCTCGGTTGCAATATCGCCCGGCCAGATGGTTCCATAGGATACCGGGGAACCCCCAACCACAAGAACATTTGCATAAGGGGAACTGACATTTCCCGACACCCCGTAGGCCGTCGTCGTTGCGGAATTATAGAGGCTAAACGTCACTGAGGTTGTCGCTGGATTTGTGCCTGCCAGGAAATTCGTGGGGGTATAGGAACTCACCCAGAGCCCGGGCTCACGCTGACTTGAGACCTGGACATCGTCCACATACATTCCCGCGCGGGTACCGCTGGAATCGCTCGTGGCGCGGAACCTGACACGGATCTGACGATTACCAAACCGGTCGTTATCCAGCGCGATCTGCTGATGGACCCAGCCTCCCGAAATTCCCGAATAGGCATCGCCCGGGGTCACATTAATCCACGCTGTCCCATCATAAGCCTCGACATACCCGAAGTCCGTCGGCCCATCCATGTATTCGAGTGTATACCAAACATAAAAATCAACCACGGGGCCGGTTCCAACCTGAATCAGGGGCGACATCACCCAGGCAGCCATGCTGTTGGGATAATCCCCTGTCAGTACCGTCCCCCAGCAGTTCGAGCCGCTGACCGTGCTCGAGGGGCCGGCCAGGTAATTGGTCGAAGGGGTTCCCCACTCCCAGGCACGGGTGGTGAGCTGGGCAAACACCTGGGTCGAGGCCGTCCATTGCCCCGCTCCGAGTTCCATGGTGTCCATGAAATCAACCTTCTGGATGGGAACGACATAGAGAGCCGGCCCAAAGGGAGCGTTGGAGTTGGCCGCCGGAGTCGCCAAATCACCCACCGCATCGCTTAGGACGCTCATCTGAACCCGGCCAAGAGACGCCACATTGGTCACGTCAATGAAATAGCGCAGACCCCCACCGGTAATAGCGCCCACACCGATAATATTGGCGACAGTCGAGCCAATCAGTGAAATCCGACCCGGATTCAGCTCGAGCCCGCCAACGGTTTCGTCGAACTTGGCCTCAAAGGTAACGCTATTCCCGGCACTCCCCAAGGCGCGGAGCGTTCCAACCGGCTTGGTGGTGTCAGGCGTCGGGGACTGCGTAAACAACAAGGCCCGCTCATTGGCCAGCCATCGCTTCCCGTTATAGGAATATTTCCTATTCAAGATCCCCAGTTCATCTTCAATGCCGATGGTGGCTTTAATCCCCGATCCCACGGTTCGACTGGTTTCCGCGACATCCTTGTATTGAAAGACGATATCGTTGTTGGTTCCCGCCGCAGCCAGGGAATTTCGCGGAATCAATACTTGAAAACTGAAGGTGGCCGTCGGCTCGGTTCT
The DNA here is from genome assembly GCA_964584205.1 of uncultured Verrucomicrobiota bacterium. GTDB lineage: Bacteria > Verrucomicrobiota > Kiritimatiellia > CAIKKV01 > CAITUY01 > JAABPW01. The sequence goes on along the minus strand of CAZOZF010000165.1, from coordinate 3,623 downwards.
GTAGGGCACATTGAGCCAGGTCAACACAAGTTCATTGGGTATCGTATTGGTTATCGCCAGTGTTACCGTGTTGGTTACCCCATTGCTGACCACCTGGCTTACCGAGTTGGATATGGTGTTGGTATAGATAAGACCGGAGTAGACCTGCCCAGGAGACATGGAGCCATCTACGGCACTCCACAGCGGGCAAATCATTCCATTGGGCGCATTCATATTCAATAAATCAACGTTATTATAGCTCGCCAGGCCGTCCGCCACAAACCCCGCCAGTCCATACGCCGACACATAAATATTGCTATAGAGGGTGTCGTAGTAGCAGACAGGAAACGGCAACGCTTGGGCCGCGCTCACGCCGGAACTAACATTCAGAGGGGTATGCCCGCCTGCAAGGGGATCAACCCAACTGTACTGGATCGGACTGAGCGTATAGTTGTTGGCCACACGCAAAACGACCTGCCGCGTGGTGTTTCCCACACCCGTGTCGGTGGTAAAGGACAATGTGGCGCGATAGATGCCTACGGGCAATGTCGCGGCCACTCCCTGATCAATGGCAACCTCTACCGCCCCCATCTCCCCCGCCGCTAACGAAATCGAGGGCGTCGAAATAGTCAGCCAGGTTGTTGGGAGGAGCGTCGCCACCGACCACGTCACATTAGAGGCGCCGGGATTGACCACGGTATAGACCTTGTTGCTCGGAAGATAAGGTCCGATGCCGGGATCACCGCCGCTCCCAAAGCCATCAAAAGGAAATACATATTCCGCCGCACCAATCCCAACAGCATTCCAGGCCAACATGACAGCGGCCTCTGCATTCGTCGTGATGCCAGCAGCATCTGTCTCCTGGGCGGCACCCACCCAAGCGTCACGCGCGGCCGTGTAATCGGTATTACGGGTCATATACCCGGTTAAGGTGAGATAGGCCAGTTTCTCCCCCGCAGCCCTGCCGATTCCTGGAACCGTGTAACTGATGACGGCATCATTAGTTCCATGTCCGCCTTCGCAGAGCAGATAAAAGAAATAACTCTGAACACTACAGTTGTAATGAACACCACCATTGTCACCGGCTCCGGTATACCAATGAGTTCCCTTGTATCGGGTCGCCAGCCGCCCACCCGTACCCACCGTCGCGGCATTGGCTGGATTGCGCAAATCCCGCAGTGCCTTCGTTTCCAACCAGCAATCTTCACCCATCAGCCAATCGGCAGCACCCGCCACCCGATTCGGGTAATTAGCGCTGCCATCCGACTGGGAAGCGAACTCTACTAAAGTACCGAAAATATCGGAAAAGGATTCATTCAAGGCTCCCGATTCGTTGGCATAGATCAACCCGGCACTGTGCTCGGTGACCCCATGCTGATACTCATGGCCTGCGATATCCAAAACGGTCAACTCATCGGCACTAACACCATCCCCATCCCCGAATGTGAAATATGAGCCGTTCCAAAAGGCGTTGACATAGGAATCCGAGTAATGAACATCCACACGAGCCATTCCACCCGCATTATCAAAACTGTTCCGTCCATGAACGTTGAGGTAGTAGGCTTGAATAGCTTCAAAGGCCTTGGCGGCGGACATTTCGCAGCGGTCAGAAGTACCCCAGTCACTGGTCAACCGGTTGGCGAAGGTGTAAGCATCCTCATCAAAATAATGATCTCCACCTCCGGTATTTTGAACATACCACCGGTTGGCAAAACTATACAGATACCAAAGCCCGTTATTCTCGCTCCATCCCGCAACCGATGTGGGCGCACCGCCTTCACCCGTCAACACCGAGCCCGTCACCGTTCCCGGCACACCCGCAGAGGGCGCGCTCACGCTGGGAATATCGTTGTAGCGTAACAGGATGGATCCATCCTGGGCATTAATCCAGTAGCGCCAGCGGCCCGCACCGGACTGCCCGTCATCGTAAGAAACCACAAGCTGATAGGACAGGACAGGCGCCACATCGAGGGCGTAAATGACAAGCACCGGACCCTGGGTCACCTGACCCGTGCCTTTACCCATGACTTTCTGATCGGCCATGGCGATGGCCATCGCCTCATCCGGCGTCAACGTCGGCGAAATGGCGATCCGATCCGTCGCGCGATAAGCCCCATTCACGGAGCGCGCCTTGCCGACTCCGTCAAAATGGACAAGCATTTCACCCCCGAAAACAGGGAGCCCCTTGTAGGTCTGAGCCAACTTGACATGGCGATAGCCGGTGGCGCTTGATTCAAGGGACTGAACGGCAAACTCCTGGCTGGCATTCTGGATCCCGTAAAGCCCGGACAGTGCCCCCATAACCTTCACGGCCTTCAGGCTGAAATCCGGAGCGGCGGCGACTCCCAGGCCTTTCCCCGCAGGCGCTACCGGGGCTTCCTGGAGAAGATCATCGCCATGAACCGAGGCAGGAATACCGCGCCGGGTATCCCAAGAGACTTTAAGATCCGAGCGTTTTTTCGCTTCGGCCATCCTGTTTTTTAAAGCCGCGACCACCATCGAGGCAGAGGGATTGTCAACCCCTACCGTCTTGAGCGGCTGATTGTCGGGCGCGATGGCGAAGGCTAACGAACCTGCCAAAAAAACGGAAAGACTCACAATCCAGAGTCGAAAAAACTGTAAGCATTTCAACCGACAATAAAATCTCACCGCATAGCCCTCCATCGTGGCGCCTTCGGGAAACAATTTTCTTTAACGACAATTTCTTCTAAAGTTATCAGTAATGCCACTAAGCAACAAGGCAATTTTCAAAAACAGGGTAATGACGACTTCGACTTTAAACCCACTTTCTTTTTTTGTGGGAGGGGCGCTGTGCGCCGCGACGAGGACTCGACAGGCTCCAAGAAAGAAGATCGCGGCGCACAGCGCCCCTCCCACAGGAAGGAAAGGCAGGAAAGGGAAAAAGATATGGCGCCTACATTAACGACACGGCGTCGACGTCAATAGCGACATTCACCCCGGTCGGCCAGCGGAATTCACGCACAGCCTCGCGTAACACCTGGGTTATAGCCTTGGTGGTGGGGGCCTTGAGGATAATCTGGTGCCGGAATTGGCCTTTGGCCTTCTCCAGCGGAGTCGGCGCAGGGTCGTTGAATATTTTGGCTTGCCTCACCCCGTTGGGATGCAGATACTTGCTGAATGGTTCCGTTACGAAATATTCGCCAATACGCCCGTAGTCTGGCTAGTCGCTTTGATCCGGAGCGGGTTATTTTGTTTGGTTCCTATGCCCGGCGGAAACAAGGGCCGGATAGTGATGTGGATTTGCTGGTGGTTATGGAATGCGGGGGCGATACAGCCCAAAAAGCGCTCGAGATTCGCCTGGCCATTTCTCGGGAATTTCCACTGGACTTGATCGTGCGTACACCGGCTCAATTGCAGCAACGCTTAAAAATGGGGGACACATTTGTCACCTCGATCCTCAAGGAAGGGCGCGTCTTGTATGAGCGCTGAAGCAGATGATTACCGCGCCGCTATCGCCGCCATGCAGCGATGTCGGAGCGAAATCCTGGAGAATCTGGTTGCCAAATAAGCCCGTCTTGCCTCTTGTTGCATTCCTTCCACAGGAACTTTCTATTATCCACAAGTTGAAGAGAAGACTTCACCACTGATCTTCACTGATTTGCACTGATAAAGAACCCTTCGAC
>CAZOZF010000164.1:0-6537 GCA_964584205.1 uncultured Verrucomicrobiota bacterium | reverse complement strand
GACCTGATTCCAAATCTCGTGGAAACCGCCAAGGGCTATATCAAACACGAACGCGAAACCCTGGAAGCCGTGATCTCCGCACGAAACCAGGCTTATGCCGCCAACCAGAAGGCTGCCGCCAACCCGGAAGACGCCCTGGCGATGCAGGGATTGATGAAAGCCGAGGGCCAGATGGCCGGAGTCCTGGGCCGCCTGATGATGGTCGCCGAGGCGTACCCGGATCTGAAGGCGAATCAGAACATGATGCAACTGAGCGAGGAATTGACCTCTACGGAAAACAAAATCTCATTCGCCAGACAGGCGTATAATGACTCCGTAATGGTCTACAACACGGCCCGGGAAACCTTCCCCAATGTCGTGATCGCCAATAGCTTCGGGTTTGCCGCAGCCACCCTGTTTGAACTGGAGTCGCCCGCCGAAGGCCAGGCACCCAAAGTGAAGTTCTAGAATCTGCTTTCCCCGGAAAACGGACGGGACACCAGCGTCTCAGGCGCAATAAAGCCGCCCGAGATCAGCATTTTGAAGGCATCCTCAACCGCCATGTCCGTAATGCGGACGTCGCCAATCGGCACCAGATGCAGAAACCCTGAGGTGGGAAGCGGTGACATCGGAATGAAAATACGCCCCCATTGCTTTCCATCCTGATCCGTCGTGGTTCCTGTCAGAAACCCGATGGTCTTGATTCCCGGCATGGGATATTCCACCACCACCACGGACTTGAAGGTCTTTTGATTCGGAAGCGATACGGCATCCACCACCTGCTTGGCCGCCGAATAGATGGTCTTGATAACCGGAATACGCAGAATGAGGGACTCCCCATATCCCAACAACCGTTGCCCCACCACACGGCCGGCCACAATTCCCACCAGCAGAACCAGAAGCAGGAAGGCCAGAATGGAAATCACCACCGTCACCCAGTTCGGAAGTTCCCACGGAAGCAAGACAACCAGCGGCTGCAATACCGAAGCCATGGCATTGAACGCAGCCGTGACAACCACATAGGTGACCCAGACGGGAACCAGGAAAAACAAACCGGATATCAGTTTGTTTCGCAAAAAACGCTGCAAGGACGGTTTCATGGAATTTTCCATATATTTACGTGTGACCGGCTTAACTTATTTCAATCGTTCATTGATGGAGGCCGCCGCGCGCCGCCCCTCACCCATCGCCAGAATGACCGTGGCCGCGCCCAGGACAATATCCCCGCCGGCATAGACCCGGTCAATCGATGTTTTCCCGGTTTCATCCACAATGATGTTCCCCCACTTGGTCGTCTGAAGTCCATCGGTCGTGCGGGGAATCAGAGGATTGGAATCATTTCCGATTGCCACGATCACCGCATCGATCTCACGGATGAATTCGCTTCCCTTAACCTCCACCGGCCGCCGTCTGCCGGAGGCGTCCGGCTCCCCTAACTCGTACCGCAGACATTCCAGCGCCGTGACACAACCGTCCTTATCCCCAATCAGGCGCTTGGCGTTTTCAAGCAGGTGGAAGATCACGCCTTCTTCCTTGGCATGCGCAAGTTCCTCAATCCGGGCAGGCATTTCAACTTCTGTGCGACGGTAGATGATATGCACTTCCGCCGCCCCGAGGCGCACCGCAGTCCGCGCCGCGTCCATGGCCACATTGCCGCCCCCCAGCACCGCCACCCGTCCCGGCCGCGAAATCGGGGTGTCGGCCCGATCAAAGTCGTACGCTTTCATGAGGTTCGCCCGGGTCAGGTACTCATTGGCCGAAAAGACGCCCACCAGGTTCTCCCCCTCGATATTCATGAACTTGGGCAGCCCGGCCCCGGTTCCGATGAACACGGCGTCAAACCCATCATCCTCAATCAATGCCTTCAATTTTCGAGTCCGCCCGATGACAAAGTTGGTTTTGAGTTCCACACCCATTTCCGTCAACGCGTCAATTTCCTTCTGTACAATCGCCTTGGGCAGACGGAACTCAGGGATCCCGTACACCAGGACTCCGCCGGGCTTATGGAAGGCTTCAAACATTACCACCTGATGTCCCTCACGCCGCACATCCGCCGCCACCGTAATGCTGGCAGGCCCGGTGCCGATCACCGCCACTTTTTTTCCGGTCGCAGGCTTGATCGTCGGCGCCACGGCACTCCCGGTCTCGCGCTCAAGATCAGCGACATACCGCTCAACCCGCCCGATGGAAACCGCCTTATCCACGCTCTTCAGGGCCTTCCCCACGGTACAATGTTCCTGGCACTGGGTTTCCTGGGGACAAACCCGCCCGCATACTGCCGGCAACAGGCTGTTCTTCTTGATGATCGTAGAGGCTCCTTGAAAATCCCCGTCCGCTGCCGCCTTCAGAAATCCGGGAATGTCAATCCGGACCGGGCATCCCTGCACACAGGCGGCATTCCGGCATTGCAGGCAGCGCATGGATTCCAATCGAGCCTGCTCAGGCGTATAGCCCAGCGCCACTTCCTGGACATTCCGGCGCCGGACGGCGGGATCCTGAGCGGGCATCTCCTGGGCGGTGATGGCAATACGCTCCTTGGGGGTCAGAGGTGTCGCCCGTTTCAATAAAACTTCCAGTTCCTGACGAGCCAGCGTCGCCAAGGTTTCGGGGGAGGAGTGGCTCATGGGGTAATACTCTCCTTGGAGCGAATTTCTGCTTCCAAATGACATTGTTTATGGGCGTGATCCTCATGTTTCCGGTACGCCTTAAGACGCTGCATCATGTTGTCAAAATCCACCTGATGCCCATCGAACTCGGGGCCGTCCACACAGACAAACTTCGTCTGCCCGCCGACCGTCACCCGGCAACCGCCGCACATCCCGGTACCGTCAATCATGATGGTGTTCAACGATACCATGGTATGAACGCCGAAAGGACGGGTCGCTTCCGCACAGAATTTCATCATGATCGGAGGCCCGATCGCCACCACCATGTCGGGCTTCGGGATCCGTCCGCAAACTTCCTTCAGGGGTTCCGTCACCAGCGCTTTGCGCCCCAGGGATCCGTCGTCGGTGCAAATGATGAACTCATCGGCGAGGGCACGCATCTGCTCTTCCAGAATCACCAGGCCCTTCGTCCGGGCACCCACGATCACGATGATCCGGTTACCAGCGGCCTTCATCCCCTTGACAATGGGATGCAACGGAGCCACGCCGATGCCGCCGCCAACACAAACCACCGTCCCGAATTTCTCAATATGGGTTGGCTGACCGAGCGGACCAAGAACGCTCTGGACGGAGTCGCCAACTTGCTTGTCCGCCAGGATATGCGTCGTTTTTCCGACCGCCTGAAAGATGATGGTGATGGAGCCTTCAACGGGATCGGCATCCGCGATGGTCAAGGGAATCCGCTCCCCGAACTCATTGTCGAGCTGGAGAATCACGAACTGCCCCGGCAACCGCTCCCGGGCAATATACGGCGCATCCAGACGCATCATATAAACGTCATCAGACAACTGTGTCCTGGCTAAAATTTTATTCATGGGCCTTCCTTGTTAAAGATTCAAAAGGTCGGGCATTATGCCAGCAAGCTGGGCTCTCCTCAATAAAAGAGTTCAGTGGCGTCCCACAGGGCCGCCTGTTCCTGGCGTGACAGGCTGTACCTGTTGCGGAGATGCTGGACTGATCGAAGAACGGCGCGTCCCGCCTTCGCCAAGGCGCTCCGGCGGACATGCAAGCCGCGCACCCTGACCTGATCACCGTTTTTACTTGTTGAATCCTTTGTGGTTCATAAATTCCCAAATGCGATCCATCCAGGTATAACTGCCCGTGCCCGGGGCAGCCTGCCTCTGAAAGCAGTGCCCGCGTCCGACGAGCGTGTGGAGATCGGACTGTATCCCCATCCGGCGAAGCTGCTCCCAGCATTTCACCGAATTCATCGCCGCCCAACCGTCTGCATCGCCGTGGATGAACAGGATCGGACATGTCGCGAGGTCGAACGAGAACTCAGGAACGGGCCGCGCATCGTCCTCGTTACCGCCCTTCGCGTTCGGGGCTTCCGCGCCGTCTGTGAGCGCGTACGCTGGATAGATCGCGACCGCCCACTGCACGTTGCAGGTAAGCTTGTCGAGGTCGTCGATAGGCCAATAGGAACGGCGCTTCGAGCTGGTCGCGCCCATGAGCGTCAGGTGTCCGCCGGCCGAGGAACCCATGATGCCGATACGGTCAGGATCGAGCCCCTTCACCGCGGCCTCGCTGCGGACGATTCGGATGGCTCGCTGCAGATCCTGCCACGCCGTCGTGTGCTTGGCCAGCCCGCCTGGCGGACGCGGCGTGCGGTATTTCATCGTCACGACCGTCATGCCCTTTTCGTTCAGGTAACGCCGCGCCGGCGCGACTTCGAATCCGTTCGGGGCGTTGCCCCCGTAGCCGCCGCCCGAGTAGATGATCTGGATCGCTTTCGTTTTGAGTTCCTTCGGCATGTGCCACTCGAGATAAGGCAGGCACTGGTTCGTCTGCACATCCGGCATCCTGCCTTCCGGCCAGATCGGCTCCTTGCGGGTTTCGCCGCGCGCATCGTTGTTCGGATAACGGGCCATCAGATCGACTTCCTTGCCGAGACGCCCGTCGAAATTCATCTGGCGGAGGTACTCGACGACACGATCAAGCCAGTGGTCGTAGGAGGTGCCATCCTCGCCTTTGCTCGAATCACCCATGAAACCGTGGGGACGGTCTGCGAAGAGATGGATCTCTGCCGGGATTTTCATCCTCCGAAGCTGGCGGTAGATCTGCGTTGAGCCATTCGGCGAGTAGATGTCCGCCCCGCCGTGAAAGAGCGCCATTGGACAAGTCTTCGCGTCAAACTTGAACACGTCCGAGAGCTTTACGTCGATCGCGTCGCCCTCGCGCGTGTTGGGTCCGACGAGTCCGTCCGTAAGCGCGTAGGCGGTGTAGATCGGCACAGCCCAGTTGACGTGGCACGGAAGCTTATCAAGTTCGTCGATCGGCCCGTAAGCCGGCGTGAGTGCGCTCGTCGCAAGCAGGACCGTCAGGTGCGAGCCCGCTGAGAACCCGAACGCGCCGATCTTCTCCGGGTCGAAGCCGCGCTTCTTGGCATCGTTGCGGACGAGACGGACGGCGCGTTGCCCATCCTCCCACGCGCTCTGGTAGATCGGCAACCCTTGAGGACGCGGCGTACGGTAAGTGAGGCTCACACAAACGAACCCAAGTTCGGTGAACTTCTTCGCGACCCGGTCAATCCACATCCCGTCGCAGCAACCCTGATAACCGCCACCGGAAATGAGCAACATGCATCCGCCGTTTTTCTTTCCAGGCGCCTCGTACCAGTCGAGATGCGGCATCGCATGTTCCGCCGTCTTGAATCCCGGCGCTTTCTCCTCCTGCGTAGTCGCCGCGATCTGTTGCGTCTGGAAATCCGGAATCTTTCCTTCCGGCCACAGCGCAACCCGCTCCCCGGCGAACGCCAGAACGACGGACAGCAACCAAGGACAAAGAATTAACAGTCTTTTCATCATATCGCTCCCTTTGTTTTTCCATAACCGCCACAGCGTTGCGGTGATTCGCCTCACCGCCGACATACTGTCATAGCGAAACCATGCCCCAAACTATTTCGTGAACTTCAACAGTATTGAGCCGTGTTTGGGCACGTTTAGTGTGATCTCGGGGGTGGCATTGGCGAGGAATTCCTGTTCAGTGACACTTGAGCCGAACGCGTTGTAGCTGTTCCAGCCCATGGGAGGGGTGGGTGCTAGTTTCCAGTGAGCGGGGCTATCGGGGGCGGCCATGGCATTGCATCCGGCCAGCATTGCGGCAGCAAGGGAGAGGGTTAATTTCATGGATCTCCTAGGTTACAATTTCTTGAGGACAAGTTACGTAGCTTTCCGCTTGCGCGCAAATGGTTTTTTGCAGGATTCTTGAGGTGAGGTCCATGACGAGATATGCGGGGGGGGCATCGCCAGCACCTCCATCGATGGCATACGGGCGGCCGAACGGATTATCCAATGGATCGGCACCCTCCAGTGGCACTTCCGGAACCAGGGCAATGTCCATCCCCCGCAGCCCATCATCCGCAACTTTCACAACATCCAGTGCAAGGACGCCCTGATCGAATACGACAAGGTCGAGCCGGTCCTGGACGAAAAGGGCCAACCCGTCACCCGCTGGGACGGCCGCACCACCAAGCCCCACCCCGTCACCGGACGCGAGGTACCTGATGAAACCGCCCGCACCCCCGTGGTCCAATACATCAATCCCCGCCCCGCCACCTGGCCCGAGGCCGACTATGTGGTCGGCAATCCGCCCTTCATCGGTGCAAAATATATTCTAGAAGCACTTGGAGCCGGATATGCCGAGGCAATTCGCCTTGTTCATAAAGATTTAAGTGAATCCTGCGATTTCGTCATGTACTGGTGGAATCATGCCGCCAAACTTGCACGCGAAAGCAAGATCCTCCGGTTCGGCTTTAACAGAAGGGTGCAAGATATTAGGGGAGTAGCCACTGCTCGACGGAGGGAAATATGAAGAACCGCTCGGATTACTACGTGTACGTGTATATTGATCCCCGGAACAATGAGGAGTTCTACTACGGAAAAGAGTGAGG
>CAZOZF010000163.1:4196-6623 GCA_964584205.1 uncultured Verrucomicrobiota bacterium | reverse complement strand
TTTCTTACTCAACGTGCTGTGGCGGTGGCCGTAGAGGAAATAGATGACGAGGCCGAGGGCCATCCAGAGCATAAGGCGAAGCCAGGTGTCAAACGGAAGGGCCACCATCTGGGCGCCCGCCAGGAGCATCCCCATCAGGGGAACAAAGGGCACCCACGGCGTGCGGAATGGCCGCGGGGCATCGGGCTTCGTGCGCCGCATCACCCACACTCCCGCACACACCATTACAAACGCCAGCAACGCCCCGATGGAGACCAGTTCGCCCAAGAACCCGATCGGAAAAATCGCCGCCATCAGCAGCGATACCACGCCCGTCACCGTCGTCGCCACCCACGGCGTCTTGAACCGGGGATGAATCGCGCCGAATTTTGCCGGCAACAGCCCGTCGCGCGACATCGAATAGAAAATCCGGGATTGCCCGAGCATCAGCACCAGAATCACCGAGCTCAGCCCGGCGATGGCGCCCATCTTGATGAGCGGGCGGAGCCACGCCAGTGCCGGCCCCGCCGCATCAATCCCCAACGCCATCGGATGCGGGACATTCAACTGTTTGTAGGGCACCAGCCCCGTCAGCACCACCGCCACCGCCACATAGAGAACCGCGCAGACCGCCAGCGAAACCAGAATGCCGATGGGCACATCGCGCTGGGGCCGTCGCGCCTCCTGCGCCGCCGTGGAGACGGCATCGAACCCGATATAGGCAAAGAACACCACCGCCGCACCGCGCATCATCCCGCTCCACCCGTACTCCCCGAATACCCCTGTGTTCGCCGGAATGAACGGCGTGAGGTTTTCGAGCTTGATGGTGCGCATACCGAGAAAAATGAAGAGCAGAATCACCGTGACCTTGACGATGACGATCCCATTGTTGAAGTTCGCTGATTCCCGGATGCCGAGCACCAGCAGCCCGGTCACGACCATCACGATCAGCACGGCCGGAAAGTTGAACCAGGCGCCGGTGAGGTGAAGCCCCGCCTGCGGCGTGTAGGAAAACGGCGCATTGACCAGTGCCGGGGGTAGCGTGACCCCGCAGTCATTCAGAAAACTCACCACATACCCCGACCAGCCGACGGCCACCGTGGCGGCTCCGAAAAGGTACTCCAGAATGAGATCCCAGCCGATGATCCAGGCGAACACCTCGCCCAGCGTGGCGTAGGAATAGGTGTAGGCGCTCCCCGAGGCGGGAATCATGGAGGCGAACTCGCTGTAGCACAGGCCGGCAAAGGCGCAGGCGAGCCCGGAGAAAAGAAAGGACAGGGCAATGGCCGGCCCCGCATAGTTGGCGGCCGCCTGCCCGGTAAGCACAAAAATCCCGGCGCCAATAACGCCCCCGATCCCCAGCAACGTCAAATGCCACGGCCCCAGCACCCGAGGCATCTGGTGCTCCGCCTTGGCCACATCCCCCATGATCTGCTCATGGGATTTCGTCCTGAAAAAACGTTTCATACTTTATCCTTCAGACTTCATCATTTTCCCTCTACAGGTTCGAGGACCCAGCGTTTGTTGTACCAGAACCATTGTCCGGGTTCGGTCATGATGGCGTCTGAAATGACGTCCATCACGGCTTGACTCATCCGCTGGACATCGGCGTGTTTTTCGGCGGCAGGATCGGACTCGACCGGCGGGTAGATCCGCCCCACATGCCGGGTCCACCCCACGCGCGTGACCACGACCGGGAAAACGGGCACTCCGGCATGCCGGGCGAACATCGCCATTCCCGCGCCAATATTGGCTTCCTTCCCCAGAAACCGCACCTTCACCGCCTCGGTCCGCATCCGCACATCGGGCAGCAACGCCAGCATCTCGCCCTGCTTCAACCGGTGAATGATCTGCTTCAGGGTCGAGGCGCCGCGCATGAGAATCGGCATCCCCGATCGGGCCCGGGTGGAATTGAGATAGTGATCGAACAGCGGATTGCGCTGCTTACCCGCCACCGAAAAAAACGGGGTTCCCCGGAGAATCATGGCGCGCCCGGGCAACTCCCACGCACCCATGTGGGGAATGGCAAAGATCGCACCATGTCCCGTCGCCCCATGTGCCTCGGCCACCCGCTGAATGTCGCCGTAGTCAGCAATCCGCGAAAGCGTCTCCAGCGTGATGGTCGGCGTTCGCATGATATCCACCGCCGTGAACATCAGATTCCGGAGCGACAACCACGCAATACGTCGCACTTCGCGGGGATCGAACCGGTTGCCGAACACCTCGCGAATGCGCCGTTCCGCCTCCACGCGGCGGAATCGCCCGATATTAAACGCAAGCCAGGCCACTCCATACCCCACCGCCAGCGCCGCCCGGTATGGCAGAAGCGTCACCACTCCGGCCACCGCCCGCAGTCCCGCATACTCCATCAGATGTTTCACGCGATATGTCATAAAGCGGCTTACTATACCGGAAAAAAAAGATTTTACCACGGAGGAAACGGAGGGG
>CAZOZF010000163.1:0-4096 GCA_964584205.1 uncultured Verrucomicrobiota bacterium | reverse complement strand
GGAGGGGGATTGGAAGAGGGGTTATTAATGTTCCCATAATAATCCAGACATGATCCGGCCACCGCGTAACCGCAGCGGCACCGTGGCCGCGCCTGACCTGGCCTGAGCCGAGTCGAAGGGCTCTCCCTCAAATCCTCCTCTTCCTCCGTGGTACAATCTTACGGCGTTCTCGACCCCTTGGTGAATTGGCGGGCGAACCGGAAAAAGGGGCTGGACTGCATCGTGATCGCGTGCTCGGGACAGACCTCGTGGCAGCAACAGCAGGCAATGCATTGTTCAGCCTTCAGCACCGGCCGGTTGCGGGACATCATGCTCAACGCCTCGGCGGGACAGGCCTTCACGCATTTCCCGCAAAACACGCAAGCGCTGGAAATAAGGGGGCGGTGCCAGATCAGGGGCTGGACGACCCGGACAAGCCAGTGCGGCACATAATTAAGTGGCACCGTACTGGGCAATTTGTACTCCCGCGGCGCAAGGGCTCCAATGCGATCTCCTTCCATAACGATCTCCGACCACTCGGCCACGCCCAGCCCCGCGCGGCGGGCCGCCTCCAGATGGACAATAGCGCGGGGATCAAGCCCCAGCGTCCGGCACAGGATCGCATCCAGCGCGAGGGCATCGGCTGAACCCGCCAGAAACCCGAGCTCAACGGGCGCGCCAGCGGAAGGCCCGTTGCCTTCCATGCCCAGCACCCCATCGGCAATGGCCAGCACGGGGCGGACGCGCCGATAGAGGGCAACCAGAAGGCGGGCAAAATCCTGCGGATAGGGATACAGTTTATGGAACAGGGTCTTCTGGCGGCCGGGCACGGTGCCGTAAAGATTCTTGACCGCGCCGGTCAGCCCGGTGAGAACATGGGTCTTGACCTTCGGAACCGTGATGATCGCATCGGCTTCCAGTACCGGATTGGCAATGGTAAAACGAATGCCGTTCTCCTCAAATGACCGGGACCCCGCCTTTTCCAAGTTTACCAGCGGGACTTGCTCCTCGCGGCATAGGGCTTCCATGCCTGTCCGCTCCCACACCCGGTGCAAGTCGGCAATGACGGCGGGACTGTCGGCCACCCAGGGCTTGGCGTCACAGTCCCTGACCAGGCGAATCAGGGCACGAACCACTTCGGGGTGGGTGGTGACAGCCTCCTCGGGGATATGATCAGAGAGCAGGTTGGGCTTGATGAGCACCGATTGGCCGGGCTTGATAAACCGACTCATCCCGCCAAGCCCGTCCAGAAGCCGACCCATGGCGCCGTGAACCGCCGAATAGTCCGCACAGTGAACCAGATTAACCGGGATAGACATGAAGGCAGGGTATCGCGTCCGGGCAGGGCAGCTCAAGCGCAAAGCCGGGAAGAAAAAGCCGAGTTGTTGCGCAATAAAAACCCTCTCTTCCTCCTCAGAGAACGGTGTTGCGGCATTTTTCATGCAGGGTATTTCCCTGCGTGACAAATGCCGCAACATTTTCTTTTTCCTTCCTCTCTCCCTCTCCCCTCCGCTTCCTCCGTGGTAAATCTTTCCGGGCGGATAGTTGGGAATTGCCTGATTGGCAAATTTTGATAGTATCCCGCCTCAGTCATCAGGGAGCACTCAGCATGAAGACCATTCTTTGCATCGGCGCGGGTTATGTCGGCGGGCCTACCATGGCCATGATCGCGAAAAAATGCCCGGACATCAAAGTTCTTGTCGTGGACATTGATGCCGCCCGGATTCAGGCCTGGCAATCAGACCGCCTCCCCATCTACGAACCCGGCCTCGCGGAACTGGTAAAGGCGACCCTGAACAAGAATCTATTCTTTTCGACCGATGTGGCGGCGGGAATCCGGGAAGCGGACATCATCTTCGTCAGCGTCAATACCCCCACCAAGACTTTCGGGGAGGGCGCGGGGCGGGCGGCCAATCTTCAGTACTGGGAGAAAACCGCGCGGGAAATCAAGGCGAACGCCACCTCCGACAAGATTGTGGTTGAGAAAAGCACGCTCCCCGTCCGCACCGCCGAAGCCATGGAACGGATCCTTCATTCCGGCAATAAAACGGTTCATTTCGAAGTGTTGTCCAATCCCGAGTTCCTGGCAGAGGGCACGGCGACCCAGGATCTTGAAAACCCGGATCGGATTTTGATCGGCGGGCACGACACCGAATCCGGCCGCCGTGCCGTGGCCGCGCTGGCGGAGGTCTATGCGCACTGGGTTCCGCGGAACCGCATTCTCACCACGAGCGTGTGGTCCAGTGAATTATCCAAACTGGCGGCCAATGCCTTCCTGGCTCAGCGCATCAGCTCCATCAACAGCCTCTCCGCGCTCTGCGAACGCACCGAAGCCAATATTTCCGAAGTGGCGCGGGCCATCGGCATGGATGCCCGCATCGGGGCCCGGTTCCTGAATGCCAGCGTCGGCTTCGGCGGCTCGTGCTTCAAGAAGGACATCCTGAACCTGGTGTACCTCTGCCAGCATTATGGTTTGACTGAGGTGGCCGCCTACTGGGAGCAGGTGGTCACCATGAATGAGTACCAGGAAGACCGGTTTGCGCGGAAGATGAGTTCCACGATGTTCAATACCGTGGCCGGCAAACGCATTGCCGTCTTTGGATTCGCCTTCAAGGCCGATACCGGCGACACCCGGGAGAGCCCCGCGATCCGCGTCTGCCGGTACCTGATTGAAGAACGGGCAGCGGTGGTGGTGACCGATCCCAAGGCACTGGACAATGCTAAAAAAGACCTCGCTGATCTTGCCGACAAGATCACCTATGAACTCGATCCCTACAAGGCGGCGGAAGGGGCGCATGCATTGGCCGTGATGACAGATTGGGCAGACTATGCGACCCTGGACTACAAGCGGATTTATGACAGCATGATCAAGCCGGCCTTTATTTTCGACGGCCGCAACTGCCTCAACCACAAGGCACTGTTTGAAATCGGCTTCAACGTGCACCCCATCGGGAAAGTCCCCCTAAGCCATCTCTAAGGCTGGTGCGCCTGGCAAGGATCGAACTTGCAACCTTCAGCTTCGGAGGCCAATAAAGCCAAATTTTCACCCCGCTGGCGCAACTTCAGAACATGTATAATATGCCTGATTCTATTGATTAAGTCAACACTTTGTGCCCAACCAGTCCACAGCGCAATATTGGGCAATTTAGGGCTATGATTTCCCCTAATTGTACCCTAAATCGAACCCATATTTGGCCTATCGAACCTCGCCCTTCAGCTGAATAGGCTGATCCCTTATTACCCCTTCTCCATACCTTTAATCATTGTCCTGATAATCTGCCGCGCACGCGCAAACGAGCCTTTGCCAATTTCCTCGCTGAAACGATGCGCCAATGGACATCGCGAATGGCTGGTTATCTCGGCTCTCAACATGGGCAACACCAACTCCCTTGTCGAAAGCGCAGCAAGATCGCCCATATCCGAGCCCAAAAGATAGGCTGCCACTAGAATGAGATCATCTTTGATTTCCAGTAAGTAGCCGGAATATCCCGTCGTCTGCAACCGCAAAGCGGCACTGGTGTTCAGATAATTCCTGACAATAAACGCAATATCGGCGCTATCCTTTTGCTTCCGATCCTCAGGCCGATCATGCATGGCCACAATTTTCATCAACACAATGGCAGGTAACGACGCCACACGGAGAGTTCGGGCGCTATCTCCGAACGTGACGGGAACGTTAATGGCGTGTTCAAAAGCGTCCATCAACCCGATGACACTCCAAGGATGTCGCTCCCCGGGCCAAGTAATGGTTTTGCCATCCTCGGATATCTTGCCAAACGGCAGGATATCCACTTCCTGACCAGTCATGAGATCCGTATGTTTTTCCGGATGCCCTCTGTCAGGCTTTGAAAATCCTGCGTCAGTCAACGCATCCGAAAATGATGCAAAGGCCGCCCAACTTGCCAACTGGATAGTCAGATCTACATCCCGTGTTTTTCTCGCGGTCTCAATCCCATGGATATGCCAGAAATTGATATCGCGGGCAAACGCCCCCACCACCAGCATGGGAGTTCCAAGGCTTTCCCCAAGGGTTGCCAGTCGAACCAAGGTTTGCGCCTTGCTCGGATCAATCGGGTTCAATAATTTGACGGAGGTGTCGGTCATAGACTCTTTGAGC
>CAZOZF010000162.1:0-6700 GCA_964584205.1 uncultured Verrucomicrobiota bacterium | reverse complement strand
AGGGGATCCTCGAAAATGCTGACCCAGCGCACATCGCGTTTCGTCATCTTCCTGATGAGGGCCGTATTGGCGTCATAACTGATGATTCCATCCAGTTCACCGGGCGGAATCGTCTCAATCTCGGCGGGCAGCCAGAGTTTATTACCCGCGGAACTGTGCAGATCCCACTTGCACCCCCCCATTCTGATGAACCCGACGATTCCCTCAAAGGCGTCATGCCCCATCCGCTTGGTGGCATCCACACACACGGTAACCCGAAACCTTTTTTCGACCTTTTCCTTCATGATCGTATGACTTTCCTGGCGCACTCCGGACAACAGCCCCGTGACAACCGGACCGCCACCCTCTCAGACACAAACGATTCAAGCTGGTTCCAGTAACCCTGGTCATCCCGGACCCGCTTGCACATATCGCACACCGGCAGGAACTCCACAATGCTGTCCAGCTTGCCAATGGCATCGCGCTGGTAAAGAACCTCGATGAGTTTCCCTGCAAATTGCATGATCCGGAGATGGTCTTCGGTGAGAATGTCCGGCTTCTCCAGGTTATCCCCCAGCAGCACGGCATTGATCCGGCCCTGAATCATGATCGGCAGCCCGATGATTGAATGCACATTCTCGAATCCGAGGGATACGACCGACGCGCCAGCGCCCAATTCACCGGCATCCTTGATGAGAATCACCTTTTTGGCCTTGATCACTTTCAAGGCAAACGTCCGGCTCATATTCGACGGATTGTCACCGGCCCGCCGGTACACCGTGTACCCCTGCGTCACCGTGCCATCCGCGGCGATATTGAAAACGGCAATCCGCGTGACTGGAATCATCTTGAAAATATATTTCAGACTGTCCCTGACAATGTCGTTGGTGTAGCGAACCATGATGGCGCGCATCCCCTGGACACATTCGGCGACCTTGGACAACCCGCTCCCGCTACCTGCTAAAATGTCTTCCAGCACCGGTGCCTGCACATTGATAACCTGTTTATCGGAAGCGAGCGAAACAATTGAATTCCCACCCACGTCGTCATTCATCTCAACCACCCGGAAGACACTGTTGCCAATCGTAATATCAGCGCCTGGATCCAGGACCTTGCTTGATATCTTGTACCCATTCACGAACGTGCCGTTGGTCGCCGCCTGGTCCTTAATCGTCAACTTACCCTCTGCGGCCGTGACGACCGCATGCTTTTTACTGATCAGTTTGTCCTGGAGACAAATCGTACAGGATGAATCCCTGCCAATGGAACAAGGCTTGTTCACTTCAACTTGAAAGCGCCTGCCCTTGTTATCACCGTTCAATACTATCAGACCCAGACTCATGCGTTGCCTCCCCTGGCAAGAAACACCGACCGAAATAAAAGTACAGGGCTATCCACTTCACTCAACCACTTACAATCCATTGTGTATTCAAATTCAAGAAAAGATTCACCACCCGCCGAGTACGGCTAGAGACACAGAGACACAGAGAGGCTCCTTCGACAAGGCTCAGGGCAGGCCGGAAGGCAAGAAGAGAATGTGGCGGCATTTGTAATTCTGGAGTACCAGAATTAAAAATTCCGCCACGGTTCCTTGAAGCAATACCTTGAGAAAGAGGAGGGATAATTGATAACTCCTCTCCTGCCCTGAGCTTTGTCGAAGGGCCCTCACCGTATTCCTTCAAGAAACCGTGGCGTTTATTTTGACCATGTGTACCCGCATGGGCGAAATAAACGCCACATTTGAATTCTCTGTGCCTCTGTGCCTCTAGCGAAGCGGGTGGTAGATCCTCTTTTCTTCGATTATGCGATATCATTATGCTACATCCCGCAGGGGGTGGTTGAGTCAAGCGGATAACCCAGTAAAAGTAACTATTCGTTTCAGATTTGTCTTATAGGGGCTCTTCATAATCATGACAAGTAAAGAAGCACCCATCCCGGGGAATCACTCCCGGATCCAGCGGGCCCGGTCTTCCAGCTTGCGGCCATTGGCCTCGGCCGTAATCACGATGTCGTTCACGCCAACAGCCAGGGGGATCTTTTCCCAGCGGAGGGTGTTTACGTTGCCGGGGTTACCCTTGGCCACCTCCCGGCCATTGACCGTAAGCGTTACCGGACCGCAGTTGGCGAAGGCCTTGATGGTGATGTTCGACGTGGCGCGCCGCAGGAAACGCTGGCCGCAGAGATGCAGCATCGGCTCGGGATTCCAGTTGGCCTTGTAGAAATAGAAGGCATCCTTCTTCAGGGCCCGGTCGTAGGTGATCAGGCCCTTGTCGTTCAGGCCGGTGAAGCCGCCCTCGTTGCGCTTAGGGGCTGTGAAATCAAACATGTTCCAGATGAAGGTGCCCCAGTAGTTCGTCATCCCTTGGATCGACTCCCAGTTTTTCTCGTGATTATAGGCCTGATACTCTTCCGGATGAAAGACCGCCTTGGTGTTCGTGACCGGAATGGCGTCATCCTCCTGATGCTGGGCAGGGTTCCCCCCGCACCCATATTCGGATAGTGCCGCACGCTTGCCGATCTCCCTGGCATACCCCTTCAGGTACGTCCCCAGGTCACCCGTCTTCCCCTTATACCAGCCCGGATAGATATTCCAGCAATTCCAGTCCGGCACCTGGTGCATCGGATTAGCCCTCACGCACGTGGCGCCCACGATCAGACGCGAGGTATCCAGTGACACCGTCATGGCCTTGATCTGTTTAATCAACGCCGCGTTACGCTCGTGATCCTTAAGAAGTTCATTGTACAGGCCCCAGAAGGCAATGGACGGATGATTGTAAAGTTGCAGGATCATCTCACGCATCTGGAGTTCGGCATTGGCGGCAAAGGCCGGACTGGGATCAGTCTCATTCACCAGAGGAACCTCATCCCACAGCAACAACCCCGCCCGATCACAAATGTCATGGAAATATTTACTTTGCGGGTAGTGGGCCAGCCGGATGGCCGTGGCGCCCATCTCGCGAATCAGGGCCAGGTCACGATCATGGTCGACAGGCGACAGGGCCCAGCCCTTGCCCTGTAGATCCTGGTGGCGGTTCACGCCGAAGACCGGATAGGGTTTGCCATTGAGCAGAAAGCCCTGTTCTTGAGTGATTTGCACCGTACGGATGCCGAATGGGGTTTCCACCCGATCCACGGCGACACCGGCGGCGCGAAGCGTGACACGGCAGGTGTAGAGATAGGGATCACGCAGGCCCTGCCAGTGATGTGGCGCGGTCACACTGAGCGTGGCACTGTGTTCAGAGGCAGCGCCCAACTGAGGCGACGTTGCACTGGCAACCACGCGATAATCCGCGTCAAGAAGCTCGGTCAGCACGTCAGCCTCCATCCCCGCCACAACGCCTGAAAGAACGGTCCGCACACGGATCTCAGCGCTGGACTCCGATACCGTCCCCTGCGAGACATACACCCCGGAGGAACCGTAATCGAGGGGCGAGATGCACCCTTTTCCGGTGACGATCAAGTGCACAGGCCGGTAAATACCACCCTGAACGTGGAAGTCGCCACTCAGGGGCGCCACATCCATGACCTTCGTGTTGTCAACCTGGACCCGCAATTCATTGCGGGCCTTTGACCAGTCGAGATGCGGCGTCAGTTCGAAGCAAAAGGCGGTAAACCCGCCCCGGTGCTCGCCCAGAAGCGTGCCATTGAGATAGGCCTTGGCCACCAGCGAAGCGGCCTCAAAACGCACGAACACCCGCTGCCCGCGCCAGGCCGGGTCGAGTTTCAGATTGAGAGCATACCACGCGGGACCATGGTAGGGTTTAGGCTCCGTCGCCCCTTCCCCTGCGCTGAGGAGCGGCAGGATATCAAGATTGTTCCAGGTATGCGGAAGTCGTACCGCCGTCCACGCCTCAGAGGAGGCCGTGATCGGAGCCTCCTCACGGATGAATTTCCAGTCATCAACGAGATCACGATCCAGTCGTACTGATGGCGTGATCGTCAGGGTTGTGGTGGCGACCGCATTATCTGAAGAGGGCCCGATCCGGAGGGTATAGGCTCCTGGGTCAACGATGTAAGAACGGGTCGCCTCGTTCCAACGACGGAGCGAAGCGGCTTTAATCGGTATCTCAACCATCTTGCTTTCGCCAGGTTCCAGGCTCACCCGGGAAAAACCAACCAGTGACTGAATCGGCATCGCCACGGGGGGCGCGACGGCATGGGCATACACCTGCACCACCTCATCGCCACGTCGCTTGCCGGTATTCTTCACCTCAACTTGCACCGTCACCCTATCCGTAGCTTTCGCAGACGTGGCCGAGAGCTTGGCCCCGGCATAGGTGAAGGTGGTGTAACTCAAGCCGTAACCGAAGGCAAACAAAGGCTTGCCGGTAAAATACCGATACGTGCGGTTCGCCATGGAATAGTCACTGTAATCAGGAAGGTCGGCATCGTTCTGGTAGAACGTGACAGGCAAACGGCCACTGGGATTCATGGTTCCACAGAGCGCTTCCGCCAGGGCATCCCCCCCGCGCTGGCCATAATACCAGGCCACCAGGATGGCATTCGCCTTGGTCGTATCAAGCGATATGGCGCTGCCGGTGGTCAGCACCACCGTGACCGGCTTGCCCAGGGCGGAAATGGCGTCAAGAAGTTCCCGCTGGGACGAGGGCAACAGGACTGAGGTCCGGTCTCCACTGGCGAACCCTTCGGCGGAGACGTTCATCTGCTCGCCTTCGATGTCCGGGGTCAGCCCCAGGGTCAACACGATATGGTCCGCTTTTCGGGCAATCGCGAGGGCAGTATTCAGGATGCCATGGTCGTTGGGCTGTTTCCAACCCAGTTGGATTTGGGCGCCCCCGCTTGTCTGGGCGTAGTCGAGGCGGACGCGGTAAGGCTTGCCGGCTTCAAGGACGATGGCCGTGCTAACGCATCTGAAATTGCCCGGTTTCCACGCATCAATGACCATTTTATCGTCGATGAATAACTTGCCGCTCCCCGTGAGCGTCATGCCGAGAACAGTGGAACCCGCTTGGGTGGGCACCAGGATCCCCGTCCACCGGATCGCGACATTTTCCGTGGGGATATTGGGTTGCGGCTCCTGCGGGTTCCATCGTAAATCCACCGGCCCATCCGTGCGCTTGGCCAAGGCCACGCCTTTGAGTTCAAGGTTCGTGAAGACCTGCCCGCCCAGTCCGGCGGTGGCACGCGTCTCATCGGTGAACAACACGCCTGCAGGAATAGGGTTGCCACTCTCCTGGAAGCCTTTGGCCACGGGCGCCCCGGGCGCGCTCAGGACGGTGATGCCCTTGGGCTCCAGGGCATTACGCAGACCCTTGAGAAGGGTTGAGGGATGACTGGGCGTCCCGGCGTAATTACCGAGGAGTGACGACATCAGATCCGCCGTGGGGCCGATAACGGCAACGGTTTTCACATCAGACATCTTCCAGGGTAACACGCCATCATTCTTGAGCAGCACCAAACTCTGCCGGGCCGCCTCAAGCGCGAGGTGATCACTGGCCGGGGTTTCATTTTCAGAAATAGGGATGTTGGCAAAGGGCACCACCGCAGGGGGGTCGAACTGGCCAAGCCGGAACCGGAGGGTGAGAATCCGCGCCAGGGCCTTGTCAAGATCGGCTTCGCTAATCAAGCCACGCTTAAGCGATTCAGGCAGGCTTTCGTAGGTTTCGCCGCTGCACAAATCATTACCAGCCTTGACCGCCAACGCGCTGGATTCGGCCCCGTCCTTGGTATAGTGGTGGTGCTTGTGGATATCACTAACCGAGTCCACATCCCCGACGACGGCGCCTTTGAACCCCCAGCGATCCCGGAGGATGGTGGTCAGGAGCGTGGCATTGCATGAGGCGGGAACATCGTCCACCGCATTGTAGGCGGACATCAGGGAGACGGCTCCGCCTTCACAAATGCCCGTCTCAAACGCAGGCAGGTAGGTTTCCCACAAATCACGCGGCTCAATTTTGGCGTTGAAACGATGGCGTTCGGATTCCGGGCCGCTATGCACGGCAAAGTGCTTCACCGTGGCGACAGTCTTCAGGTATTTCGGATCATTTCCTTGCAGGCCATGGATGAAGGCAACCGCCATGCGTCCGGTCAGGTATGGATCCTCACCATAGGTCTCCTGCCCGCGCCCCCAGCGTGGATCACGGAAGATATTGATGTTGGGTGACCAGATGGTGATGCCTTTATACTGCCTGGTACTGCCATTATTCCGGCGCATATACTCATTGTTTTTGGCCCGTGCCTCGGTGCTGATCGCCGTGGCAACCTGCTCAAGCAAGTCGGGATTCCAGGTGGCCGCCAACCCAATCGCCTGGGGAAAGACCGTTGCGGTGCCGAAGCGGGCCACCCCATGGAGCGCTTCGCTCCACCAATGATATTCAGGAATGTCCAGCCGGGGAATGGCTTTTGAGTTCATCATCATCTGGCTGATTTTTTCACTAACCGTCAATTGCTTGATAAGATCAGCCACCCGCGCCTCCAAGGGTGCTCCGGGATCACGAAACAACGGCGGCGCAACAGGATTTGCTCCAAATACCACCGTCATCCCAAGCCACGGGGCAAGGATGAGCGCACTTAATTTCCGAATATACATGCCATATCTCCTTATTGTATTGATCCCGACAAGCACACTGTCGATGAAAGAAATACCATATTTCCCGTCTTGAATCAGCGCTTTAAGCACCGATAAACAACGTTTTGCGCATTTTGATCATTAAAGGGGCACCGACCAAACCTAGCCTAGTGTTTCTCAGCAATTCTCATT
>CAZOZF010000161.1:0-6709 GCA_964584205.1 uncultured Verrucomicrobiota bacterium | reverse complement strand
TTTCGTTCGGGAGTACCCGAGCCAAAAATTCCGCAACGGTTCTTCGCCGGAATTGGTAGAAATAAGACAACTCCATCTGTGCTTCGCGCCTCAAAAACCTATTTCTTCCCGGAAGGGCGTTTCATGATTTTTGCTGGATCCCGCTCCCGGCGGGATGCTGCAAAAATCATGAAACATTCTCTTGCTCCCTCCCCCATTAGTGCGAATCAGTGCAGATTAGTGGTGAAGTCTTACTCCCGACTTTCGGATGGAGTCGTTCGGCGAAATAGATCGCCAGATTTTTACCCCGATCTTCTCGAGTGATTTGCCAGGTCGTAGCCGGTAGCCCCGCCAGAAAGGCTAGAATGACCTCGTTTGGTTTGTAGAGCAGAGGTTGGTAGCCAGCCAGCGCGTGGGTGAGCTCGGGACTGATTCGATCGAGAAGCCCCATGTCGGGGAGACCCGAAAATTGGTCAATCAGGCAGAGAAAGTGGTCTGATGGGGGTGTGAGCCGGGTGCCGGTTTCAACCGGAACCTGCCGGATACGGGCCGCCGGGTCGGGAAGAGCATCCGCGAGGTTCCCTTGATCCCCGTTAAACAGGGAATATCGACGGGTGATGACGGCCAGCCCGGACGCCGCTGCCGCCTGGAGTATCAGCGGGCTGGGATGCAGTTTCTCAAAGGACAGGGGCGCGGTTGAGTGCTGCGCCTGGATGCGGGCGCTTGAAAGTTCCCGTAGCACGGTGGCGAGTTCGTGTTCCGCGCCGCTCGTGATGCACCGGTGCCGAGGCGGGAGCCAAAATGCCAAAATGAGACAGAGCAGCAGGCCCATTCCGACCACGGGGCGGATCAGTTTTTTCATTTTCTCAAATGACAGGATTACGGCAACAATGAGTCCGCCCGCCAGGGCGATGGCCTGCAGCAGAATCCACCCACTCCGCTGGTAGAGGCTGAATTCAAGGAACCCTGTGCTGACTTGAAAGAGAGTTAGGAATCCCCAGCCGCCGACCAGTTTTAATAGATTGGAGTGGACGCGAAAACCCGCAACGAGAAGTCCGATAAAGGTGATGCCCAGCGTCACAGCGGCAAGGTTCGGTACCCAACTGCCGAGGCCCAGGCGTTTGAATGTCAAAAGGTCCACGACTAGTTTTCCGGCCGGATGCCTTTTGAGTGTGGTGAGAAAATTTGGGGATTCTGCGGTGGCCGTTGGAGCCGGTGCAGGCGGAGTTTGGATTCCCGTGACCATGGATGCGGTTGCGTTGATGTGCTGTTCGCCGTAGCTGAGAAATTGGAAGCCGGCCAGCATGAATGCCAGGATGAACGGGAGCAAGGGCAGCCGCGTCTCCCGCCAATTTAATAGCCGGTGAATGAGAATGATGAGCAATAGGGTGAACACGAAGAGGGGAACGGTGACGGCAAGACCCGCCAAAACGACCGTGAAAAGAAACCGGGCTTTAATCAGATAAAGGAGTAACGCGAGGGGGAGCAGGAACAATCCCAGTTGGTTCGCAAAGGCACCCATGCCGGTTTTAATCAAGGGATACAGAAAAGGGCAGACGGCCGCGAAAAAGGCGGCGAGAAGCCCAGCGGTGTGGCTGTGACGACGACCTAGCAGATAGAGTGTGGCGACCATCAGCGCCCCGAAGAAGGGGCCCACATACCGGGCCACCAGATAGGCATCAAGGTGGAAGGTCATCACCGGCAGGGCCAATACCCAGGAGTACCCCGGCGGGTAGACGAAGTTGCGTATATAACCGTTCTGGACAGCGTCACGGAGAAATTGAAGATGGGTATAGGCATCGGATTGCCCCAGCGAGGCGTGGGTCAGGGCATCGAGGCTTCGGAGAACCACGGCGGCCAGCAGGATGAGGGGGAGAAGGTTGATGAAGGCTGAAGGCTGAAGGCTGAAGGCTGAAGTTGGGTTTTTGCGCCAGAGAAGAATCAGGCTGGTGATGAGCCAAAGCAGGAAATAGAGAATTCCTTCCAGAGCAGGGGAACGTTCCATGAAGTGGTTCCACATAAACCCGAGCAAGGCCTGTGAGGAGAGTCCGAGTCCGGTTGAAACGACGAAAAGGGTGGTTCGATCCGTAAAAAGGCGAAGACGGCGCAGGATCAGAAGTGGCGGGATGATGTAAACGACGGCAAAAGCCGCCAGTACCAGTAAACTATCACAACAGCGCCAGATCATAATGGAGTCAGAAACGCCCGGCAGGCCGATACAATTCGTTCCGTGGCATGTCCATCCCCGTAGGGATTATACGCCGTCGACATTTTGTTATAGAGGGCGGGTCGGGTGAGCAGTGCGGCGGCCGCCTTGACAATGTTTCGCGTGTCGGCTCCCACCACCTTCACGGTTCCCGCCTTGACGGCCTCTGGGCGCTCCGTGGTGTCGCGCATGACAATGACCGGTTTTCCCAGACTGGGAGCCTCTTCCTGGACTCCGCCGGAATCAGTAAGGATCAGCGTGGCGCGGTTCATCAGCGCCACGAAGGAAAGATAGTCCAGCGGCTCAATCAGGTGGACATTCTGCGTGGGGAGGCAGCCGAGGAGTCGCATGACCGGTTCGCGAACCCGGGGATTCAGATGGACCGGATAAACAAAGTGGACAACCGGGAATTGGCGGGCCAGCTCGGCGATGGCTCTGCAGATGTTGTCGAATCCCCCGCCAAAATTCTCGCGGCGATGGCCGGTGATGAGGACGAGAGGAATTGATGATTGATGATTGATGATTGATGATTTTTGAAGAAGGAATGCCGGGAGGCCGGGGATGCACGGTGGATTTTTTTTAACTTTGGCCAGGGCCAGGAACAGGGCGTCGATGACGGTATTGCCGGTCACCACGATGTTTTTTGACGGGATATCTTCCTTGATGAGATTTTTGCGATTACTGGCTGTGGGCGCGAAATGGAGGGCCGCCATCCGGGTGGTTAGAACCCGGTTCAATTCCTCGGGCCAGGGGGATTGCAGATTCCCGGTGCGCAAGCCCGCCTCGACATGGGCAACGGGGATATGATGATAGAAGGCGGCGAGGGAAGCGGCGAAGACCGTTGTGGTGTCTCCCTGAACCATGACGAGATCCGGCTTTTCATCGGCCAGATAGCCGTCCACCGCCGTAATGGCGCGAGCGGTGAACCCGGCGAGGGTCTGATTTTTCTTCATCAGATTCAGATCCACATCCGGGACAATGCCGAAAATATCCAGCACCTGATCCAGCATGTGCCGGTGTTGGGCGGTGACACATACCCGGCACCGTATGCCCCGGGTCTTTTTCAACGCCAGGATGACGGGTGCCAACTTGATGGCCTCGGGGCGGGTTCCAAAGATGATGGAAATAGTTTTATTCATCATGGGGGTTCAGCATGACTGAAACTAAGGGGCGGCGTCAAGAACTCAGCAATTCTCATTATGGTCGAAGACCGCCTGAAGGCGGTACACCAACGGGCTGAATAACATCGCATTCGGGCGTTGGTGTACCGGCTTTAGCCGGTCTTTGACATCGCCCGCGGCCATAATGAGAATTGCTTGTCAAGAACTCCAGCTTCCGGACGGCCTTCCAGCCGGTATCGCCGAGCGACCGGCTGAAGTCATTGACATACAGGGCGATGTGCCGGTCGATCACGGTGTCATCGGTCTCCCTCGCCATGCTTTTCACATACGGGCGCGAAACGGCGGGGTTGTTGAAGGCGAACTCGACGGACTGACGGATCAGAGTCTCAACCATGGCCTTGTGCCGGATTGTATCGGCATCGCGGCGAATGGCAATGCACCCGAGCGGAATCGGGAGGCCGGTTTGCGATTCCCACCATTCTCCGAGATCCACAAGGGACTGACATTTATAGTCCTGAAATACAAACCGCGATTCGTGGATGATCAGCCCGGCGTCGAACTCGCCGTCGCGAACCGCCGGGAGAATCCGGTCGAACCGCACCGGCGTGATGTTGGTGAGAGCCGGGTTCCACAGGCGCAACAGCATGAGCG
Organism: uncultured Verrucomicrobiota bacterium; assembly: GCA_964584205.1. Lineage (GTDB taxonomy): Bacteria > Verrucomicrobiota > Kiritimatiellia > CAIKKV01 > CAITUY01 > JAABPW01. Next base: position 2,752 of record CAZOZF010000161.1, on the reverse strand, counting down.
CGGTCGTTTGCAGGCCGGGCACGGCGATGCGGGCGCGACTGAGGTCGGGAAGAGGTGATCTTGCCACCAGCAGGGGGCCGCACCCGTATCCCAACGCCGCGCCGGAATCCAGAAGGTCATACCGGTCGCGTACCTGAAGATATGCGGAAAAGGAAAGCTTGGTGACCGCCAATTCCGAGGCAAACGCCATGTGATTCAGCGTGTCAATATCATGAATCGCCGGAGTGAAGCTCAGCTCCCCTGAATCAACCAGGCCATGCAGCAGGGCATGGAACATGAAGGTGTCATTGGGGCAGGGCGACATCCCGAGGCTCAGCGTGGTCATGCGAACCTCCGGATTTCCTCGTAGTTGGAATTTCGCTGCACGGGAATCCTGCCAGCGCCCCGAATGAGATGGATCATGGCCTCCCGCGTCATCCGCGTCTCCACCCCGGTCGCCTTGACGACGCGTTCCTCGGTGAGCACGCCCCCCATGTCATTGGCGCCCATGGCGAGGGCGAGTTGAGCCAGTTTGGCGCCTTCGGTCAGCCAGCCCGCCTGGATATGGACCACGTTGTCGAGAAAGATCCGGCCGATGGCCACAATCTTGAGGTAATCCATTCCGGTAGCCTTGGGGAGCGCGGCCAATTCGGTGCGTGCGGGCGAAAAGGACCAGGGAATAAAGGCGCGCAGGATTCCAGTTCGATCCTGCACTTCCCGAACCACCCGCAGATGTTCAATGCGTTCGGCCAAAGTTTCCCCGAGCCCGTACGTCATGGTGGCGGAGGATTTCATGCCGTGTCTGTGCAAGGATTCAATGACGGCGATCCATTCCGATGTGGTGCATTTCTTCGGGCTCACCTCCCGGCGGATCCTGTCCACAAGAAGATCCGACGCGCCTGGAACGGAGTCGACCCCCGCCGCCTTGAGTTGTGAGACGATGGCATCCGTTCCGCAGGACTCACGCTGAGCCAGATGTATAATTTCAGCGGGCGAAAACGAGTGAAGTGTGATGTCCGGGAAATGGCGCTTCACTTCCCGTGCGAGCTCGAGATGAGTTTGCAGGGGCCAGTCAGGATGGAGCCCGCCCTGCAGCATGACCTGGGTTCCGCCAGCCGCGACCAGGTCTTTTACTTTGGCGATGATCTCCTCCGGGGTCATGTCATAACCCGGAATCTGACCGCCCCGGGCATGAAAGGCACAGAACCGGCACAGAGCCTCGCACCGGTTCGAATAGTTGATGATCCGGTCCACGATGAACCCGACCGTGTCGTCCGGCCAGACCAGCCTTCGGCGGTGATCTGCAGCCTGTCCCAGTGCGGGCAGATCCCAGTCAAAAAGGGAAAGAGCCTCAGCAGGAGTGATCCGGCGGCCGGATAAAATGGCTTGTTTCAGGGACTGGCGGGTCATGGTGCCGCCTTTCGCGTCGGACGCGGTTGATAGTCCGAGGCTACACGGACCGGTGTTTTTCCGGCAGACCGGATCAGGCTCTGGAGTCGGGCCTCGGAGCCGGACGGCTCCGTGGTGGCGCCAGCGGCATGAACGATGCGCTCCTCGGCATAGGTTGAGCCGATATCATCCACCCCGAAATCCAGCAGGATTTGAGCCATAGCCTCGCCGAGATACATCCACAACACCTTGAGATGGGGGATGTTGTGAAGGAATAGCCGCGCGGTGGCATAGAGCCGGATGTCGCTGAATCCGTCCTGCGAACGGGCATTTTCCGGCAATGCAGTATTGTCGGGATGAAAGGCGAGGGGTACAAATGCCTTGAACCCGCCGGTCTCCTCCTGCAGGGTGCGCAAGCGGGTCAGGTGGTCTACAATCTGCTCCGGTGTTTCGCGATGGCCGTACAGCAACGTGGCGTTACTTTTCAGTCCCACCTGATGGGCGGTTCGCATCACCTCAAGCCAGCGCTGCCCCGTCATTTTTCGCGGGGCGATCACCTGACGGATTGCCGGGTCGAAAACCTCTGCGCCTCCGCCGGGCAGGGCATTTACGCCGGCCTCAGCAAAACGTCTCAGCACGGCTTCCACACTCAATCCCTGTCGGCGGGCAACATAATCGTATTCCGTGGCTGTGAATCCGACCACAAACAAATCCGGCCCCGCCCGCCGGATTGCGCGAAGCAGATCCTCGTAATAGGCCAGATCAAGAGCCGGGTTCAGGCCGCCCACCACATGAACTTCGTCGATGCCGTTGATGACGGCCGCCCTGACTTTGGCTTCGACCTCCTGGGGCGACAGCGTATAGGCGCCGTCGGTTCCTGCATCCCGGGAGAAGGCGCACAGAGGACAGCGCAGTTCGCAGATGTTGGTGTAGTTCAGGTTCAGATTGACGCCGTAGAAAGTTTGGGCGCCATGCAGTCGGGTTCGAACGGAATGAGCCAGGGCCCCGATTTCCATGATTCGTGGACTTTTCAAGAGATAAAGCGCGTCATCGCCGCTGATCGGAACCCCGTCCGATACTTTTTCGGCAATGCTTCGAAGCGTCCTGTTCTGAATGGAATCCTCAATACTCATAAGTAAATGCTATCAGGGAAACCCTGATGGCTTAATCAGTATTTTCCCTAGCTTGCACTTTTGGGGAACGAGTGTATCAAAGTGACAGGTTTTAGAAACAATTTCCCTGCCAATGTGAAAGGTCTCATAATTGAACTGGTCATGAACGAAGTCCGCAGAGGCTTACTTACGGCAATCGTTCGAGGTTTCCGACGCTGGTGTACCGGCTTTAGCCGGCCATCGCTTGGCCGCCTGAAGGCGGTACACCAACC
>CAZOZF010000160.1:2164-6864 GCA_964584205.1 uncultured Verrucomicrobiota bacterium | reverse complement strand
CTTCCCATTGTGTCATCTGGTACGCGTGAGCGGTCACCAGGCCTGCCCGGAGCGACGCCCCTTCGCTCTCAAGGATGGCCATCCGGGCGGCTGTGGCGTCGGACTCCACAAGCCGCTGTTGCGTTTCCGAATGGTGTTTCTCCAGGTTGCCCCGATCAAAGTCAGCCTGCTCCAGCTTCGCCAGGAGCTCTTCAATCCGGGCCTCCCGCCCGGCAACAGCCTCCAGAGCCGCCTGGTGGGCCCCACCCAGCTTGCTGATCACATCCGTCACAATCGTTCCGCAACTTCCCAGGATCGCGCGGCACTCCTCCACCAGCAAAGGCAGAAGCGAATCATCAAGCACAGCCCGGTTCGAGGTCCCTTCCTCAACCAAAGCGACTCCGAAGGGAATGGCCTTCTCGGAGGCCAGTGTCCAGATGGCCAGAAGATTCAGGGGTCCATAGGTCGTGCCATCGCTGAATTGAACCGACCAGGTGAGCCTCAGTTCGGGCAGGCTTTGAACCGGAAGCCAGGTAGCCCGATCCGTGGATAATTCACATCCGGGAATCATCCGGGCATCCACGGCCCATGAACACAGCGTAGCCCGATCCACCGGTCCGTAGATTGTCCCATCCGGGGTTCGCAAGTAATGCTGACAGACGAGGGATGGCGTGGTGTCCATGAAGGTCAGCCCCCCCCGTTTCCGGGTTCAGGCCGGCGGTACTGGGGGGTCCGCTTGGGTTTCCGGCAAGGGTTTTGATTCACCGCAACATACACGGACTCCTCCCCTAAAATGCGCTCCAGCTCGCGAACCAGGGATTCATCACAGGTGACCTTGTATTGGTTGTCGGTATCCAGAAATACTTTTTCACCCGAGGCAAATTCCAGACAGATATGAACATCTGTTTTCCCGGGATGGAGGTTCAGGGCATCCCTGACTTTTCCCAGCATATCGGGGCTGCTTTCCACCCGCTCCGCCGGAAGCTGGATATTGACCGTTTCGACAAACAGGGCCGGACAATCGCGCAGCGGATAGATTTCACTGGCGATGATCCTGGGCGCCCCCTCTTCAAACCGAACTTCCCCGCACAACATGATCGCCTGATCCTGAACAAGCACGTGCTTGTAGTCCCGATAGGCGTCGGGATAGACGACCACCTCGACACTGCCGTCGAGATCCTCCAGTTTCAGAATCGCCATGGGCTCTTTTTTCTTGGTCATCCGGGGCGTCAGGGTGGAAATCAAGCCACCCACCCGAGTCATGCCGCCCCCTTCAATACGCTTTAAGCCCTCCACATTCGACAGCTGGTAGCGCTGCAGAAGGCCGGCATACTGGCTAAGGGGATGCCCGGTCATGTAAATGCCGAGCAGTTCCCGTTCACCGGCCAGCAACTCGCTTTCGGACCACTTGTCGGCTTCAGGAAGAGCCTTGTCATCCGCCGTCACCTGGGGCTCCGTCGCCATCAGGTCGAACAGACTCGCCTGGCCGGATGCCTTATCGCGGGCAGCGGCACTGGCCCGGTTCAGGGCAAAATCGATTCCCGAAAAAAGCCGGGCCCGATCCACGCCCGGACTGTCAAAGGCACCGCACCGGATCAGGCTTTCCATGACCTTCTTGTTGATCACCTGCCCCTGCAAGCGCTGGCAGAAATCCATCAGTCCCTTGTAGGGGCCGCCGCGTTTCCGCTCCGCGACGATGTCCCGCGAGGCCCCTTCGCCCACATTCTTGATTCCGGCAAGGCCATACCGGACCGCCCCCTTGGCGGGGCTGAACCGGACTTCACTGAAACTGATATGGGGCGGCAGCACCTCCAACCCGATGACCCGGCATTCGGCTATAAACACGGGGATTTTGTCGAGATTCCCCATTTCGCTCGACAGCAGGGCGGACATGAATTCTTCGGGATAATGCGTCTTCAGGTAGGCGGTCTGAAACGCCACAACACTGTAGGCGGCACTGTGTGATTTATTAAATCCATAGCCGGCAAACTTCTCAATCAGGCTGAAGATCTCTTCGGCCTTCCGCGCTGGAATGTGGTTCGTTTTGGCACATCCCTCCACGAACTTGGCACGCATCTTTGCCATTTCCTCGGCTTTTTTCTTACCAATGGCCCGCCGAAGGTTGTCGCCCATGGCCAGGGTAAATCCGGCCAGGACATTGGCGACACGCTGCACCTGCTCCTGATAGATCATGTAGCCGTAGGTGCCCTTGAGGATGGGTTCCATCAGGGGATGGGCGTACTCGATTTGCTCCGCACCGTGTTTGCGTTTGGTAAAACTGTCAATGAACTCCATCGGGCCGGGCCGGTAGAGCGCGTTCATGGCGATCAGTTCTTCAATCACGGTGGGGCCGAGCTTCTTCAGGCTGTCCCGCATGCCGCCGCTTTCAAACTGGAACACTCCGACCGTGTCGCCACGCTGAAACAGCTCGAAGGTCGCCTTGTCATCCACCGGGATCGCGTCAATATCCACCGTCTCGCCGCGGGTCTTCTGGATCAACTCCACCGCTTCCTGGATCACAGTGAGGGTCTTGAGACCCAGGAAATCCATCTTCAGCAACCCGATCTTACCGATGGGATCCATGGCATACTGGGTAATGATCTGATCATCCTTGTCGAGGGACAGCGGAACAATCTCGATGAGGGGTTTTTCGCCGATCACCACGCCGGCCGCATGGGTCCCGGCATTGCGAAGAAGCCCCTCGAGGATAAACCCGAAATCCAGGATGCGCTTGCAGTTCGCCTCGGTCTCGTAGGCTTTTTTGAAATCGGGATTCTGCTCCAGCGCCTTGACCAGAGTGATCTTGGGATCCTCCGGGATCATCTTGGCAAGCCGGTCGCATTCGGAGAACGGCAACTCCATGACGCGCCCGAGGTCGCGGATGACGGTCTTGGCCCCGAGCGAGCCGAAGGTAATGATCTGGGCACAATTCTCCCGGCCATACTTGTCCTTGACGTAGTCAATCACCTCGCCGCGCCGGGCCTGGCAAAAATCAATATCGAAGTCCGGCGGCGAAACGCGCTCGGGATTGAGGAACCGCTCAAAAATGAGATCGTACCGGATCGGGTCAATCCCGGTAATCTCGAGCAAATAGGCTACCAGGCTTCCCGCACCGGATCCCCGCCCGGGCCCCACCGGAATTCCCTTGGTCTTGGCGTAGCGGATGAAGTCCCACACCACGAGGAAATAGTTGATGAACCCTGTCTTTTCAATGATGGACACCTCGTACTCACACCGTGTAACGAGTTCGGTTTCGCGAGCATCACGCGGATGGGCGGGATCCTGAACCCCGTAGCGTTTCAACAGGCCCTTGCCGCACAGCTCGATCAGGTAGTCCTTCTCGGACAACCCCGACGATACCGTGAACTTCGGGAAATGAAGCCCGGTGAAGTCGAACTCGAAATTGCAGCGTTCCGCAATGCGGAGGGTGTTGGTGATGGACTCGGGAATCTCCCGAAAGATCTGGGCCATTTCGTCGCCGCTTTTGAAATAGAATTCCGACGAGGGATATTTCATGCGCTTGGGATCGCTCAACACGGTCTGGGTCTGGAGACACAGCATCATCTCATGGGCATCGGCATGGTCCCGCTTGAGATAATGGACATCATTGGTGGCCACCAAGCCCAACCCCAGCTTCTTCGCCAGCACCACAAGACCCTTGTTCGCCCGGCGCTGTTCGGGCATCAGGTGATCCTGAACCTCCAGGAAGAAATTGTCCTTCCCGAAAATATCCAAATAGAGGCCTGCCAAACGGAGCGCGCCCGCCTCGTCATCCTCCAGCAACTTGCCGGGCACCTCGCCCTTCAGGCAGGCTGACAGGCCGATCAGGCCGCCAGAATATTTTGCGAGAATCTCGTGGTCGATCCGGGGCTTATAATAAAACCCTTCCAGATGCGCCGCGCTGCTCAGGCGGACCAGGTTGTGGTAGCCCAATTCATTGGTGGCCAGGAGAACCAGATGATGAGCCTGTGATTTGGAGGCATTTTCAGCCTTCCGGTCGAACCGACTTCCGCCGGTGATATACGCCTCGCATCCGATGATCGGCTTAACCCCCTTGGCCCGGGCCGCCTCATAAAACGGAACCGCCCCGTACATCACCCCGTGATCGGTAATGGCAATCGAAGGCATCCCCATATCCTGCGCCGCGCCTACCATGTCCTTGATACGACAGGCTCCGTCCAGCATGCTATACTCGGAATGAACGTGGAGATGAACGAAGGGAGTCATGGACTATACATCCATCGCCATGGCGACTTCCGGACAGGTAAAGGGCGAATCGTATTTGGCACAGTTGATACAGCCCATATAGAGCTTATGCATCAGGGAAACCTTAGGCACCTCATGGAACCCCATTTTCGCAAAAAACCCCGGCGTAAAGGTCAGACAGATGATCTGGGATGGGTTCAGAATCCGGATCCGCTCAATCGCGGCCTCAACCAGCAGCCGACCCACCCCATGCTTCCGGAGTGATTTCTTCACCGACAGCGATTTCACCTCAACGGCGGGATGCCGGACATGTCCGATTTCGGGCAGAATGGACCACGACACCGTACCCACGACCACACCCCTCGACTCGCAGACAATAAACCGGTCAATGTTTTCGGCAATATCGGAAATGGGCCTCGGCAACAGCTCTTTCGGATAAGCCTTGATCAGGCGATAGATTCCTTCCGCATCAGTGAATCCCGCATTCCGAACAATGAATTTTGGTTTTCTTTTCA
>CAZOZF010000160.1:0-2064 GCA_964584205.1 uncultured Verrucomicrobiota bacterium | reverse complement strand
CCTTCCGCATCAGTGAATCCCGCATTCCGAACAATGAATTTTGGTTTTCTTTTCACGCCTGCCAGAATACCCTACCCTGCTTCCCCATGCCAAGGAAAAGAAGGGATCATCCATTTGAAAACACAACCTGAATGTCTGGCCTGCATGTTCCGGCAGGCCTTGAATACCGCCCGGGTGGCGACGCCAGACCCCCGTGCCCATACCGAAGTCCTGCGCCGCCTGGCACGGGTGCTGCCCACCCTGAACATGAACCGGTCGCCCGCCACCAACTCCAAGCCAGTCTACGATATCGTTTATGAAGTCACCGGCGTCCGGGATCCCTATGCCCGCTCCAAAAAGGAAACCAACCAGGCGGCCCTGGATCTGCTTCCCGCGCTTGAAGCCTCAATCCATCGCTCCCCGGATCCCTTGAAGCGCGCCCTCCATCTCGCCGTGGCGGGAAACATCATTGACCTGGGCATCGGCCATGCTTTCGATCTCAAAAAAGATGTGAGACGAATCATGAAACAGCCCTTTGCCATTGACCACTCCGCCCAGTTCCGCAAGGAACTACGCCGGGGCCGCACGCTCCTCTATCTGGCCGACAATTGCGGCGAAATCGTGTTTGATCGTGTTCTGGTGGAGCAAATTCTGGCCGCAGGACTCAAGGTCACCGTGGTGGTCAAATCTGGCCCCATCATTAATGACGCCACACGGGAGGACGCAGAATTTGCCGGCATTACCGCCCTGTGTCCGGTGATTGAAACAGGATCCGATGACATCGGCGTGGGCTGGCCAAATGTCTCCCGGACATTCCGACGGCATGTGCGGGAAGCCGACATCATTCTGGCCAAGGGACACGGCAATTTCGAGACCTGTATCAGAAAACGAGGAAACTACTATTTCCTCCTCAAGGCAAAGTGCGATATTGTGGCGGCCGAACTGGGCGTCAAGACCGGCAACACGGTCTTCAAACAGGTATGGACCGAGTAACATATTTCATCCGGCGGCTGCTCCTGGTGATCCCGACCTTTATCGGGATCACCCTGGTGTGCTATGGCCTGGTCCAGGTCGTTCCGGGCGGCCCGGTGGAACAGGCCATCATGCAGATGAAGGGGATGGGCGGCGGCGAAGGAAAACTGACCGGTGGCGCCTCGGGCACCATTTCCACTGAGCAGCGCAAGGCACTTGAAAAACATTTCGGATTCGACAAACCGTTCCTGACGCGATACTGGAAATGGCTCGCCCACGACCGGCTCGGCATGCGCCAGGACTCCTTCAAATATCCCAACAAAACCGCCTGGCAACTCATCCGGGAGCGGTTTCCCGTCTCCCTCATCTTCGGGCTTACCGGGATTGTGCTGAGTTACCTCATCTGCATCCCGCTGGGGATCACCAAAGCGTTGCGCAATGGAGGGAAGTTTGACATGGCCTCCAGCGTGGTCATTCTAACCGGCTACGCCATTCCTGCCCTTGCGCTGGGCATGGTTCTCAAGATGCTGTTTTGCGGAACAGTCGACAGCCTGTGGGATGTCCTACCCCTGTCTGGATTTCATTCCGAGAACTATGCCACCCTATCGGCCTGGGGCCAGATGGGGGATATTGCCTCGCACATGGCACTTCCGGTGCTATGTTATGTCATCGGCGACTTTGCCGTATTGACGCTTCTGATGAAGAATTCCCTGCTGGAGCAGGTCGGCAAGGACTATCTTCGCACCGTTCTGGCCAAAGGCGGGTCCGCCCGGCGCGCCATCTGGGGACATGCCTTGCGCAACGCCCTGATTCCCATTGTCACCGGAATTGGAGGGATCCTCAGCGTCATGTTCGCAGGATCGGTGATTATCGAACAAATCTTCGAAATTCCCGGCATGGGCCGCCTCAGCCTGGAAGCGATTGTCGGCCGCGACTACCCCGTTTTCATGGGCATCCTCGCCCTCACATCCATCCTCGGCCTGCTGGGCAACCTCATCTCCGATTTCTGTTACATCCTTATCGACCCCCGGATCAACTTTCACAAATAGGAGTTCCTATGATCATTGAACCTCATATTCACATGTACTCGCGGACTACGGATGATTACGTGGC
>CAZOZF010000159.1:0-6897 GCA_964584205.1 uncultured Verrucomicrobiota bacterium | reverse complement strand
ATTTGGAGACGGCCCTCCAAGCGGCCCGCTGGCTTTATATCTGGCGTAAATCGTTTAATCACTCGCTTGATCCAAGGACGCTCATTGGCGTCTATCAGTTGAAGAGCCGGGGAGGCGACCTGGCCTCGTTCAAGAACAATCACCTTCATCTCTATGGTCTCGATGTGGAGGAAAGTCTTCTGGAGTTGGCTCAACTAACCGGCGACAAACGCTGGCGTGAGCTGGCTGAAGACCATTGGAAGTTTGCAGCCCAGCTTACCCCGCAGGTGGATGGGCAGTTTAATGCCTATGAAGGCATGGTGACCGAGCAGTTCTACTTCATTGATTGGTCGGCCTTGGGAAATTCCGTCCATTTGTTCGAGCAAGATAGCCGTCGCTCAAACTATGACGTGGGACCCTACTACCGGAACCATGGCAATCTGGCCGGTTTCTCGCATGCCTGGTGTACGGCCTTTGTGCTGCGCAGTGCCTTAAGGAGAGGATGAAATGAAGACGGTGTTTGAGTTGGCGCCGGATGTGCACGTTTATTCGTTGGTAGGCGTAGCGACCAGTCATCTGATTGTTTACCAGGGACGGAGCCTGCTGATTGACTGCCACAGCGCACAGATGGGGCGTTGGCTGGCGCGTCGCGGGCATCCTGTACCCGAAATGATCCTGCACACGCATGTTCAACCGGAGCATTGCCGGGAATCTGGCCTGTTTCCTGCCGCCCGTATCCTGGTGCATGAGGAACTGGAGGAATTGGCAGGCGATCATGCCGCTTACAGAAAGGCGGCGCATACGGTTTGGGATAATCCCGCTGACTGGATGAATACGCTGGGCCGTGAGAAATATGGAATCGCAGGCAGTATCACGGTGCCCCCTCCAGAGGTGCCCCTGAAGGTCGCCGGGACATTCCGAGAAGGTGAACGGCTGACATGGCAGGATCTGGTCTTCGAGGTGATCTCCCTGCCGGGGCATAGTCGGCACCATGTGGGGTTCGTTCTCGAAATGGAAGGCAAACCGCTGGCCGTGTTCACAGGGGATTTGTTGTGTCATCCGGCCAAACTGGTCAACGTATACGATCTTGAAAGCAATTATGGCGCTACGGCCATTGCCTCATTGCCAGTTGTGTTGAGGGAGTTGGCGAAACGTCCCGTGCCGCTGTATTTTCCTGCAACCGGTCCCGCGCTTGAGAATGGCCCAGCCCAAGCCCTGGAAATGGCCGGGGCCATTGACGCCTATCAGGAAGCGCTGAAATGGCAAAGCGGCGACTTCAAGCCTGCTCCGCAACCTGAATATCCACGGGTGGGGCGGTATCGGCAACTTCACAAGGGCGTTTATCAACTCGATAACTTTGGCAACTGCATCCTGTTGATCGACGAGCAGGGCCGGGGCTTGATGTTCGATCCGGGCCCCTGTGATTTTGAATCGCCCAATCGGCTGACTGATTTCCATAATGACCTTGACCTCTTCGAGCGCGAGTGCGGGCTGAAGATGATTGACACCACGCTGGTAACCCATATCCATGGCGACCACTATGACATGGCACCGGAACTCCGGAAACGATATCCGGGCTGCAGGGTAGGGGCCTGGGATCTGGTGGCGCGGGTCATGGAGGCGCCTTGGGACTACCCGTATCCGGCGTTACTACCCTGGTATAACCTGGGCTTTGATCATGTGGCGGTAGATGATGTGCTTTGTACGGACATGCCTTACCACTGGCATGATGTGGCCATCCGTTCGATTCACCTGCCGGGACATTGCTACTGCCATGCGGCCTACATGCTGAGCTTCAATGGTCTGCGCCTGGCGATTACGGGCGACACCATTCAAAGCAGGGGAGAATCTGCGGGTCTCGATTTCATCATATCCAATCATAGTGTACCTGATGGGGACAGCGGTATCATGAAGACCTATTGTCAGATGGTAGATGAAACAGTTGATCGCAACCTTGGTGGCCACGGCTCGCACTTTTTGGATTGTCGGGCGCAGTATGCGGAGAGCCTGCGACGCATTGAATATGCGTTACCGTTTTTGCGACGTTTGGTCCCCGGTGGCGATTTGGATGCGTCCTTTGTTCGCCCCAACTATAGAAGATAACCATTGTGAGAATGACAACATATCGGGCCAGAAAGCCAGAACGGTGAATATGAAGCGATCAGAAATCAATACGGTAGTGAAAGAAGCACAAGTGGCCTTTGAACGGCACGGGTGGGCCTTGCCACCCAATCCCCGGTGGGATGTGACTGACTTCGGGCTGGGCGACTTCGACAGGGTGGGATTGACCCTGGTGAATCTCGCAGAGCAACCGGAGTATTGCGAGAAGCTGATGTATGTGCGGCATAGCCAGGTGACGCCGCGCCATTATCATGCGGCCAAGAAGGAGGACATCATATGCCGGTGGGGGCGTTTGGTCATTGAGTTGCCCTCGTCAACCCCGGTCCGCCTGCAAGTGAACGGGGAATGGCGTGATATTCCAGCGGGTACGCCTTTGATGCTTTTATCCGGTGAGCGCGTTACCCTGACAAAGGGTGTGCTGCACGCCTTCTGGGCAGATTCGGAGTATGCCATCGTGGGGGAAGTGTCCACCGCGAACGATGACGCTCATGACAACTATTTCGAGGATACGCGGGTGGGGCGCTTCAGTAAAATTGATGAGGATGCGCCCGCCATCGTGAAACTCGTGAGCGATTAAGGGAGCGGCAATGACTCAACGCATTGGAATTACAGCGGCTGGTAACTGGATAGTCGACCGTGTGAAGCGGGTGGATTGCCTGCCTGGGCGGGGGATGTTGGCCAACATCAAGGACCAGATGTTCAGTCCTGGCGGGGCCCCTGCCAATGTGCTGAATGATTTGGCACGGCTCAAGGCGCCTTTCCCGTTGGCGGGGTTGGGCGTCGTTGGCAATGATGCTGACGGTCGCTACCTGAGAGAGGTTTTTGCGGGACTGGGCGTGGATATCCGGGGACTCCAGATGATGGACCAGGCGCCGACGTCGTTTACGGACGTGATGAATGACGAAACAACAGGGGATCGCGTGTTCTTTCATCATCGAGGGGCAAACGCACTGTTCGGCCCCAGTCATGTAGAGATTAACCGGCTGAGCTGCCGGATATTCCACCTTGGGTATCTTCTCCTGCTGGATGCGATGGATAAGGCCGATCCCGAATACGGCACCGTGGCGGCTGGTTTGCTCAAACAGGTGCAGGCGGCGGGGATCCTGACCAGTCTAGATGTGGTGAGCGAGGAGAGTGACCGCTTTGCGCGGCTGGTTCCACCGTCCCTGAAGTATGTGGATTACCTGATCCTGAACGAGATCGAGACAGCCCGGGCGGTGGGGCTCACGGTGCGCGACGAGAATCAGAAACTTGATGGTGCCGCATTGGTGGAAGCCGTGGAACGGTTGTATCAATTCGGAAATATGCGGTTGGTGGCCGTTCACATGCCGGAGGGAGTATACATGCGCGACCAGTCCGGGCACAGGTATTCGCGTGGCTCACTGATGCTTCCAGAAGGGTATATTGCCGGTGCGGTCGGGGCGGGTGACGCTTTCTGCGCGGGGATGCTGTATGGGCTTCATGAGGGCTGGGATGAGCTGGAGGCTGCCGGGTTGGGGAGTTGCTGTGCCGCGGCCAGTTTGGCGTGCCCTGGGGCCTCTGAAGGGGTTCAGCCGCTGGAAGAGACCCTCAAGTTGGCAAAACAGTTTGGTGAGCGAAAGCCCCCGGTGTCGGTGAAAGGGCGCAATAGACAAGGAGTATGTATGCGGTTCTCGAGGCATGATATTAACATTCTCCGGGCATTGGCGGCTAATTGTCGCGAGATTGCTGACTCCGCTGAAAATCAGGAACTGAAACAGCGGTGGACGGATCTGAACGATCTCAAGCACGAAGGGCCGCCGCTATTGCTGGTCTCGCCCGAGGGCGCATGGGGGGAAATCACCGCCACACTGCCTGTCGAATGCGAGGACGCATTGGCGCGCCAATGGGAAGTCGCACTGCGCCAGACCCTCTACCGGCACGAGGTCATTCGGGACGACTCCGCCTTTGATCCCGTTTTTAAAGTGGGATATCCGGTAACGGTCAGCGATTTCGGCATACCCTTCAAACAGACACAAAGCGACCAGCAGGGCGGAGCCTACCACGATGAGCCGATTCTGAAGAACCTTGATGGGGATCTGGACAAGCTCCGCTTCCGTACCATTACGGTTGACCGCGAGGCTGGCGACAGGGACCTGGAATACGCTAATCGAATCATCGGCGATCTGCTGGATGTGCGCCCACTGTCATCGTTTTGGTGGACCTGTGGGTTGACATGGGAAGCAATCAAGCTGCTAGGGCTCGAAAACTTCATGCTTGCCATGTACGACAACCCGCAAGGTCTCCATCGCCTGATGAAATTCCTTTCCGACGACATGTCCAATTTCATCCATTATTTTGAACGTGAAGGGCTGTTAGGCTACAACAATAGTGGGGATTACGTCGGAAGTGGCAATCTTGGCTACACCAGCCAACTGCCGTCGCTGGAATCGCCCGGCATCGCTCCAGTCCGACTCGAAAACATCTGGGGGTTTGGGGAATCACAGGAGACTGTTGGCGTTGCGCCAGAGATGTTCGGGGAATTCATTTACCCCTATCAACTCCCATTGCTTGAATGTTTCGGCCTCAATTATTACGGCTGTTGCGAAGCGACCGAAGGGCGCTGGGAGTATGTCAAGAATACCCCCCGTTTGAGATGTGTTTCCGTGGCGCCTTGGAGTGATCAAGCCCGTTGCGCGGAACTGTTTGGCCGGAATTATGTTTACTGCCGGAAGCCGAAACCTACGCCGGTATGCATGGGTTTTAATGAGGCGGAAATCCGTGTGGAGTTTCAGGAAACGCTGAGGCATGCGGGACATCTGAATACGGTCATGATACTTAAGGACACCCATACTGTTGAAAATGATCCTTCACGCTTTTCCCGCTGGGTGAAAGTCGGGAGGGAGATGTTTGACCAGCCTTGAGCACGCGCGAGGTGAATCTCGGATGAATCACAAGCACATTTTTGTCGGGTTCGGCTTTGGTGCAATCCAGGCGGGGCTGTTTGTCTATGAAGCGTGGCGGTCGGGGAATTTTGACCGGCTGGTGGTGGCTGAGGTAGTTCCGTCCATGGTTGAGGCCGTGCGTCGGAACAAGGGCTACTATAGGCTCAATGTCGCCACCCCGTCGGGGATCGAAGTGTATGAGATTGGATCTGTTGAAATCCTCAATCCACTTGATGAACGGGATCGGAAATCCCTGATCGAGGCGGTTGCCCTTGCCGATGAGATTGCCACAGCGTTGCCGAGTCTCGCGTTTTATGGGACGGGCAAGCCCGGCGATGTGCTGGACATCCTGTCATCCGGTTTGCGCGCAAAGACATCTGATGAGCGCTTGCCTGCGGCCGTGGTCTACACGGCGGAGAACCATAATCATGCCGCCGAAATCCTGACGGAAGCATTGGCCTCTCGCTTGGACGGTGGACTCGCCTCGGCGCGGACTCAGGTGCTCAACACGGTAATAGGGAAGATGAGCGGTGTTGTGACGGATGCCGCGCAAGTTGCGGGGCAAGGGCTTGTCCCAGTCGTTCCGGGAACGGGTCGAGCTTTTTTGGTTGAGGAGTTCAACCGGATCCTGATCACCCGGATTGGGTTGTCCGGTTTCCGGCGCGGCATTGCGGTGTTCGAGGAAAAGGCTGATTTGCTCCCCTTCGAGGAAGCGAAGTTGTACGGGCACAATGCCACGCATGCCCTCATCGGATACCTGCTACGCGAGAGCGGCGGGGTGTATATGTCTGAAGCCGCCGGGAATCCAGTGTTGATGCAATTGGCACGGGATGCCTTTCTGTTGGAGTCCGGTGAAGCCCTCTGTCGTAAGTATCATGGGTTGGACCCACTGTTCACGCCGAATGGATTTAAGGCCTATGTGGATGATTTACTGGTCAGGATGACGAATCCGTTCCTGAAAGATGCCGTGGAGCGGGTCACCCGGGACACCAGGCGCAAACTGGGGTGGGATGACCGACTCATCGGGACCATGAGGTTGGCGCTCGGGCAAGGGATACAGCCGGTGTGGTATGCACGTGGCGCCGCAGCGGCAGTCCGGCTGCTTGCCGTGGAGGAAAATTCGACTCCGGCAGAACTGTTGGACGCTCTATCGAAAGACCGTGATGGCATTCAAGCGGCCCAAATACGACAGTTGATCAGTTCGGATTTGGTGGGGGATCGCCATTATTTGGAGGAAAACGCATTGTGAATAAACCTCCTCGTCTGTCTGTGGAACTACTGGACGCGGTGGCCTTCGACTCATGGCATTGTATCGATGCCGTCTTTGCCAACGCACCGGCGGTTGAGTCGCAACAAGCGTGGCTGGTTGAACCGGAACCCGGTTTTCGCCCGATGCGCGTAAAAACAGGGTGGACCCGCGAAGCCCTGTATGTCTATGCCGAACTTGAGGATGTTGACATCTTCAATCCCGAGAAGCGGTTCAACGCTCCTTCATTCCTGTCGGGCGACGTTTTCGAGATATTCCTACGGCCCAGCAATCAGGAGTCCTATGTCGAAATCCATGTGACGCCCGAGAACCAGAAGTTTCAGTTACGCATTCCCTCTGCTCGCAAGTTTGCCGAACCCCGTGCTAATCCCGGCATTCCTCAGGAGTGGTTTATCGACCGTATCATTGAAAGCCGCGTCCGGGTGAATCCCGCCGCTCAGCGGTGGGAAGTGGCTGTGGAGATTCCGTTTGATTTGGTCTGCGAGGTCTTCCTTCCGCGGATCGGTGACCGGTGGTTGTTCTCGTTCAGCCGGTACGACTACACGGGCGGGCGGGAAAAGCCGGTCTTGTCGTCCACCTCGCCGCACGCCGTTCTGAACTTTCATCGGCAGGAGGAATGGGGCGAAC
>CAZOZF010000158.1:0-6907 GCA_964584205.1 uncultured Verrucomicrobiota bacterium | reverse complement strand
GTGATGCTGGCGGCGGGATTCGTATAAATCACCGTCTTCGTTTCGGCAAAGGGGGTGACCGCGCCGTTGTTCGTCAACGACCCCACCCCATAACCGATGTTCGTCGCCGTCAGCGTATAGACCACATTCGACCATCCCGAGATCATCGTGCTCGTCCCGGACGGGCTGATCGTGCCATTGCCCGCAGAGGAAACCATATTCGTCACCAGTGACAGCGTGAAGGTTCCGGCATTGGTGTAACTGCCGACAATCAAGGTGCCGTTCACCATGTGCAGCAAGCCGCCACCGCCGATCGTCAGGCCGCCGAAATGGGCCGCAGTGTTGCTGATCGTCAGCACCCCGCCCGCCGCAATCGCCACCTCGCCGGTCACTGTGACCACGCCCGACGCCATGCTAACCGAGCCAGTCACCACCGTCATCGCCCCGTTGATCGTCAGGTTCGTATCCCCGGCACTCCCGGTCAGGTTGGTGCCGACAAGCGACACGCCGTTCGACACCGTGATCGATTCCGCATAGATCCCGTTACTCACCACAACATGGTCGCCCGCCAACGCCGCCGCCAAGGCACCCGTGACCGTCGTGTAGTCCCCGGGAACATAGCGGGCGCCGTCATACCAATAGCCGACTGCCACCGTGCCGCTGGCCACGACATTGCTCCAGATGAAGCCCGCAGTTTTCAACAACAAGTTGCTAAAGTTAGCGGCCAGCGCGCCATTGGTCCAGACCCGGTCAACAACGTACCCGGGGGACGCGCTAAATGTGAAGTTCGTCATCGCTTGCCACAAAATCGAAGCCGCGCTCACGGGCAACACCGCCCCCCCCACGCCGTTGGTCACCGAGGCCGTCAAGGTCGACGGTCCCCAAGTGGACAATAGGCCATAAGTGGCGATCTCCTCGGCGTCCGGACGCCCGTCACTATCCAGGTCGCCGGTCAATCCCGCGGGGATCGCATTGGTCACCGCCACATTGTCCAGCGCAGTCTGGTCTTTCCCCACATCCACCAGAAAGCCACTCATGCCGTTGATCGCCTCGCTCATGAACGGCACCTGCTGCCGCAGGAGTCGGCCATTGAGGAATAACGCCACGGTATGGGTGGAGAAATCCTGGAATACCGTCACCCGCCCCCAGGTGCCCGTCGCGACCTGGCCTGAGACGATGGTTGTCCCTCGGACGTCGTTGGTGCAGACATCCCAGGCGCCCGCGCCCCCCGCCAGGGAACGGTTGTAGTACATCAGGCAACCGTTGGTCAGGATCCCTGCCATCCAGATCCTGTTCGTGTCGGGACTGTCAAGGCCGTGGGTGACTTGATTGCTCTCGTTGAGCCACAGATCCATCCAGACCTGCGTGTCGACCGGCGCCGAGGTGACGGCATTCGACACCATCACCACTTCAGGAATATCCACCGCCTTGTTCGGCAACAACCCGTTGGTGAACGCCAGCGTCCGCACCACCGCCCCCGCATCCGATGCCGTCCACCCATGCCCCATTGACTGGACATTCGTGCCTTCGATGTACCCCTCGAAGTCGTCCACGTAATAGCCCCCCAGGGCCGAGCCGCTCCATAACGCCACGAGCAGGAAACCCGCCATTTCCGCCCCTGCGAATCGTTTGTGTTGCATATTCATGCCCCCCTGCCAGCATTATTAATACGCAGAAATAATCGTGCCGAACGGTATTGACACAGTGGTTACCCGCAGATAGCCGGAGCCACTAAAATATGCAGGAAGGGCACTCGCGCTGTATAACCCTTTATTTTGAGCCTTGCCATTAATATACAACTCGCTAATTGTATTTGTTCCTGCATTATCGAGGGTGATGGAAGACCCTGTAACCAGGCGCACCGTGGTATTCGTTGAGAGGCTGGTCGGATTCGTCAGATCAAGGACAGCGCCAGATGCAGTTAGATTAACATTCGTGCTGTTCTGCAGAATTCCGGCGCGAACGCCGATCACTTCCAGCTCCTTGTAACCGACATAATTATTCTCCTGGGGCCCGAAATTGAACTGAATTGCATAGACATCGGAGGCAAGCAAACCGCCACTGGCGGCCAGCCCGGCAAAGCCTTTACTGCCACTGCCAACACTATAATTCAGGGCACTATTCGGAATGGCGACAAATGTGGATGGGGCGGAAACCGTCGAGTACATGATGTTGGAAATGGTTATGTCTTCCCTGCCGCCACCACCCCAGGGCCCAGTATAAAGGTTAATCCCAAATATAGCACAGCCTGCATTCGCAGACCCCACCGTATAGGTGAGCACCGCATTATTCCCGACCGTGTAGTTCAAGGAAACATTTCCATCGGTCAGCAGCGTGACTGGTCCCGAGCCATCTGCACCGGCGCTGGGGTTATTGGTGAAGGAAGGCGAAAGACCAACAAGCAGGTTACCTCCGGCCGCACTGAAAGTGTAAGAAGTGTTCGTGGTGTACGACGCCGTTCCGATTCCACCCGCGCTACTAGCGAAGCTGAGCGTGCCGTTACTGATTATCGTTACGCCCGCGTAAGCATTCTCGCCAGAGAGAGTCCATTTCCCTGCGCCCGCTTTAACCAAGCCGCCGGTATTGGAACTGTCAATGGGACCGGCATTGGTAATGGACTGTCCGTTATCATCAATCGAAACGGCGCCTGTGCTGTTCTTGATCCGCGCCGCCAGGTCAGTCGTAAACCCTGTTCCGTACTTCAGCGTGCCCCCGCCGAAAGTGATGTTACCACCCGAACCGAATGCCGTCGCATTGCTGAACACCAACGTGCCGTTGTTGATGGTCGTTACGCCCGCATAAGTGTTCGTACCATAAAGAGTCAGTGAGCCAGCACCCAGCTTGGTCACCCCTCCGGCAACAGAATTTGTCAGCAGATTCATTCCCACCCCAATGTCATACCCGCTGGAATCAAAAATCGCGCCGCCGGCATTGATATAGCCGTAGGCGACGGCTTTATCTTTCAAGAATTCATTGGTGCTCAGCATAGGTTTCATTGTTGTACCGTTCAGATACAAGGTCGAGTCTCCCGAACCGTAATTCCCCGCTCTAGTTGAGATGTATTTGGTAATCAACGTCCCGCCATTAAGATAGAGACCCGCGAACTTTGTAAGGCTATCCACGCCGTTACTCGCCGTAACGGTGGCACCCGTCTGAATCTCGATAAAGCCCCAATCATCCGCCGCCTGAATCTTCCCACTCACGGTAACCGTACTGGAACCGGAAATCACCAGCCTACTTCTGCCAACTTTGAGATCACCCCCGACGGTTAAGTTCAGATTCGTGATTACGCCAACCGGGCTTGTGGTCGAACCATTATTCGCCGAAGTCAGAGTATTGGTCACCGTCAAAGAGCCCCCGCCCGTGCCATCAAAAGTGTAGTTACCGTAATTCACAGTGCTCCCGACCGTCAGATTACCCATCGTCCGGGCTTCGTTCACGGTGATTCGTAACGGGAGATTGGTGTTGTTGAAAACAGCGGTATTGCCGCCGTCATCCACCCATTTGGTGCCCCCAACCGACCAGTTGTCGGAACTCGTGTCCCAAGTGCCGTCGGTTGCGAGGTTCCAATTGTAGGTCGCCGCCTGCGCTGTTGTCGCCAGCACCGCCATGAACAGACCTGCGAACACCCTAAACGCCGTGCAACAATGCTTCGTTTTCATAGACCCGCCCTTTCGTACAGTTTTAAAAATCACCCCCACACACCCGCTGACCTGAACTTACTCATGGATCGTCAATCTCTATCCGCAAAATAGGATTTCTCCTGGCTTGTACTTGATAACTTAAATTCTGTTTCAATCTTAACAGGGGGGCGAAAATAATTTCTAACGCGATCGCAACGCATTCATTACCAGACGGTTATCGCGCTTGAAGCAATTTGCCACCGACCAAGGGTGGCTGGCCCAACGGCCCACTGTCAGGCGTGACCGCAACCTCAATCCCGGCAGGCACAGCGTCGAGCTCTTGGTCCGTGAACTGCCGGGGCGCAACGATCACTGTCTTGAGCCCCGCCATGTCTTTCAGGGGCGAAAGGTCCCTAACCCGGGTATCCCGCAAATCGAGTTCTTCGAGGGAAAGACTTTTGATTTCCGGGAGGTAGCCAAACTCCGTCCCCCGGAGACTCAGCGACTTGAGCCCGATCGTTGAAAAAATGCACAGGCTCTTTTGCCACACTCTTCCAACGCCTTTCACATAGTCCTGCGGATAATCAAGTTTCGGATTGATCCCGTGCCCGTCGGCAACGGCCAGGCGCTTCCGTACCGGATCGTAATCGAGCCTGCCCTTCCATGCTGGATTGATTTTACGAAATATATGCTCCGCCACTTTGAAGCGTTCCTCCGCATTCTCCCGCACACGCGCATCGCACAGCACAAGCCGGGTCACTGAAGCACCGTAGCCAGCCCCACTCACTTCATCAAGCAACCTGATGAAATCATCAACATCGAGCACCGTTTTGCCATGCTTTTTCCCGGCATACCGACCCGCAAGCCCGGCAAAGAATTCTTTGGGATACTTCGCATACGCCTCCTTTGCTTTATCGAACTGCTGCAGCAGACAGTAGACAAATCCCCGCTGCGTGTACACGAAGGCCGTCTCGGGCCACAACTCTTCCATCCTTTCCAGCGCATGCAGAGCCAGTTCGAGCGACGAAATCGGATCCTCGTAAACCCGGTAGTCCGTTAGATCATAAATCTTTTCCACCCAGTTGAAATTCTCAGTGGTCAGCGTGGTAATACCCTTCTCAGTCCTGTAACGACTCAGCGCCGACTCAGCCTCCCGCTGTTTTCTCTGAGCCAGGATGCTCGCCTCCTCCGCCTCGGTTGTACGCCGCTGCAGCCTGTCCATAAACAGGGCCGTCACCGCCACAACCACGGAAACCGCAAAGGCAATCACCAAACAGATCGGGCGGTTTCGCCGGTAGAACAGGCGTAATTCCCGGCGCCAGTCGGCGTTCTCCGCCAATACTGAATGACCGGAAAGAACCTTGTGAACATCAGTCCGAAGCTGCTGCACGCTTTCATAACGATCCTCGGCTTTCAGCGCCATCGCCTTCCGAACCAAGGCATCCAGTCCCTCGGAAATATCCTTTTCGGGACAACGCTCCAGTGGCATCTGGATATCGCCCACCCGCGTCTTCCTCAGCATCTCTTCCTTCTCGCCGTCAACGGAAACCTCGTACGTCACCAGGCTGTAGAGAATGGCACCCAGCGCATAAATATCCGTCTGGCGCGTCTTCACCCCATCGGCCACAACCTGCTCCGGCGCCATGTAACCCGGCGTCCCCTTGATCTCGCCGGTCAGGGTCATGCCGTTCAGAATATCCGGATTAAACAGGAGCCGGTCGATCTCGGGATCCTCCGTGCCATCAATGATCTTGCCAAGGCCCCAGTCGCAGACAATCACCTCACCAAACTGGCCCACCTGGATATTCGCAGGCTTCAGGTCCAGGTGCAGCACGCCCTTGGAATGCGCGTAGGCGACGGCGTCGCAGATCTTGATGAAAATCTCAAGCCGCACATTCAGCGGATACCGCTCCAGGTACTGCCGGTCTGCGGCCCGCAATCCCGATACCACCTGCTCCAGCGAATCACCCACCTTCAACTCCATGGCAAAATACGGGCGCCCGCCGGCGTCAATGCCGATGTCATGAACCTTGATGATGTTGGGATGGTCAAGCTGTCCAACAAGCCGGGCCTCCCGGATAAAGGCATCATACACCATCGGCGGCGCCTCATCACGCAAACCGGCCAGCGCCACATGCCGGTTCAGCACCAGATCCAGCGCCCTGAAAACCTGCTTCACCCCCCCCCTCGCCAGCAACGCACGCTCGCTGTAGCGTTCATCGCAAGCCATGATCTGGGTATAGAGGGGATTCTCATCGTCTGCGCCGCCGGCCGCAAAGGCCTGGTCGTACAGCGTGGCGGCTTCACAGTTCAAGTCATCGATGGTCATCACGGCCTTCAGAACTCCAGCTCCTCCCTGAGGTTTCGTATCTCATCCATAAACCTCAGCTTGGTCCTGTTTCTTAACACATAAACAGAACCGGGCGTCAGATGGAGCGTGCTGCAGATCGTTTCAACCGTTTCCCCCTTCAGGGACCGCACGAGAACCTCAACCGCCTGTCCGGAAAAATGTTTTTTGATTCGGCCCAGGGCAAGGTCAACGACATGGCGTTTCCATTCCTGCTCGATGAGCTCATCGATTTCAGGTCTATCGGATAACAGCAGCGACCGCCCCCCGCTCTCCGCCAACGCGTCAATGCTCGCCGCCTGGTACTTGCGCTTGTGCTGCTCGAGATGCTGAAGGACGGCATTCCGGATGACAGTACTGAGCCAGGTTCTGAATTTCGCGTTATTTTTGCCCATCTGCATGACGCCCAGACTGCGCCATACCCGCAGCAGGACATTTTGCACCAGGTCATCCGTGTCATCGACCGGCACCTTCATCTTCCGGATGACCATGCGAATGAAACCGCTGTAAAAAGAGACAAAATCATCCCAAGCCTGCCTATTACCCTGGTCGCGCGCGCGCTCAACCATTGTCTGCCTGGTCAGCCACTTGTCGGTCATGTTGAACTCAAACCTTAGATGATGTTCACTCGCTTGGTATTGGTATAATACCACTTCTTCCAATGTTCGCGTATCCTTATATTACAGGATGCCCACAGGATCCGGAATTGAGAGTCAGGGGGAATAGGAATACCGGCCGGGGACGGCCGGCTCCAAAGCCTTTCCTTGGAGACGGCGGTCTCCGCCGGTCATCCGCCACCGGCCGGGACCGACCGACTTATCAGAAATATTCCATACAAGTCGGTCTTTTTCATTTCTTCAAACTGTCTCGCTTCTCCAGCTCAATCGACTTCTTGATCTCCTGCTGGATCGTCGCATTCAGATCTTCCGGAGCCGAGTCTTTCATGGCCGCCGGGGCA
>CAZOZF010000157.1:0-6952 GCA_964584205.1 uncultured Verrucomicrobiota bacterium | reverse complement strand
GGAGGGACGCGCTTTGTCGCGTCCGTGACAACGAAAAGGCGGCCACGACGAAGCGTGGCCCTCCAGAATTCGGAAGCCCCCCTCTCGTCAGTGACCCATTACTAAAAAAATCTCTCGCGCTAGTCGGTCAATTTGAGCATTCTTTTGTCAGTCATGGCGCCCTTCAAACATATCATCTGGGACTGGAACGGAACACTGTTGGATGATCTCCAAGCCTGCGTTGACGCCATCAACACACTCCTCTCCCGCCGCCACCTGCCAGCCGTCACGGTTCAGCAATATCTGGATGTTTTCGACTTCCCGGTCCGGAATTATTACCTCAAACTTGGCTTCGACTTTTCCCGTGACAACTGGGACGCCGTGGCCGTCGAATACCATGCGGCCTATGCCACGACCTCACTCGTCTCACCCTTGCGTCAGGGTGTCAAAGCCACATTGGAGTCCTTGAAAGCCCACGGCATCGGCGTTTCTATTCTTTCCGCCTGTGAACAGGGCCTCCTGAAACGCATGCTGAGGGAACGGGGCATCATCGATTACTTCGACCACATTTACGGACTGAACGACCTCTATGCCGCCTCAAAAATGGATCTGGGCCATTCCCTCCTGAAAAAAACCGGCCTCCCCCGCGCGAATACACTGATGGTAGGCGATACCACACACGATCATGAGGTCGCCCAAGCCATGGGAATCCCCTGCCTCCTGATGACCGGCGGACACCAGTCAGAGGCGAAACTGGCTGCCCTTCACGGCCCGATGGCGACCACCCTTGACGACGTCCTGAAGTATATTCTTCAACACCCATGAAATCCCCTTCCAAGCGCCGGATCGCAACAGGATCCATTGTCCTGCTCTGGCTTGGCGCCATGGGCTGGCTGATCTTGAGCGAGGCCTATCCCGGACTCCGGAATCGTGCATCCCTGGGGTATCGGACTTCCCTCGACCGCGGCATGATGGTCATGGATCGATGGATGATCATTACCCACAAGAACCAACCCATCGGTTATACGCATACTTCGGTGGATGTGGACGAGAAAAACGCCCGCCGCCAATACCTCCTGAATAACCGCACCCTCCTCTCCGTCACGATCATGGGGTTCCACCAGCGCATATCAGTCATCTCGGACGCCACGGTGGATGCCCTGTACAACCTGCAACACTTCCACTTCTCGCTCTCCTCAGCCGGCTATACCATCGTGGTGGACGGGAAGCGCCTTCAAGGCAACAGCTTTGATGTCAAAATCAAAAGCGCAAACTCCATCCAGAACCTCACGATTGTCATTCCTGATGACGCGGTGATCTACTCTCCCATGACCGAGCTATCGCTCAAGGCCCTCTCCCCGGGCAAACAGGTCACGGTGCGAATCTTCAACCCCGTCACTCTCGCAGCCCAGGACGTGACCGTGCGAGCCCTGCGCCGCGAAACGCTGGTCCTTCGAAACCGCACAAATGAGACCACCGTCATGACCGCCAAAATGGATGGCATGGAAACCCTCTTCTGGATGGATGCCGAAGGGACCATGATCCGGCAGCAGGCCCCGTTTGGCCTGGTAATGGAAAGTTGCACGGCAAAGGAAGCCCTGTCTAAAGTGGAGAGTCCATGATCTCAATCCAGCATCTCAATAAACGATTCGGAAACGTCCAGGCGGTGAATGACCTGTCGCTTGAAATCCCGGCCGGTGAATTGTTCTGTTTTCTGGGGCCAAACGGTGCCGGAAAAACCACCACCATCAAGATGATGACCGGCCTGCTGCGCCCTGACAGCGGCACGATCCGCATCGGCGGCTTCGATGTCCAGAAGCAACCCGTCGAAGCCAAGCGCATCATGGGGTATATCCCGGATATGCCCTTCCTGTATGAGAAACTGACCCCGGTCGAGTTCCTCAAGTTTGTGGCCGGACTTTACAATGTCACCCAGCCGGATTTATCCGGACATATCGAGTCATCGCTGCGTCAGTTCGGTCTGCAGGAGGCCCGTAATGCCCTGATCGGCGAACTGTCCCACGGCATGCGCCAGCGACTGCTCTACATCGCCACCTTCATCCACGCCCCGCAGGTCATCTTCATTGACGAGCCCCTGATCGGACTCGACCCCCACTCCATCCGCATGATCAAAAACCTGCTCCGGGCGAAGGTTCGGGATGGCATGACAATCCTGCTGACCACCCATATTCTCGCCCTAGCCGAAGACATTGCCGACCGGATTGGCATCATTTCAGGCGGCCGACTCATCGCCCTCGGGAAACTCGGGGATCTTCGTACCCAATCTGGCGACAAAGGCTCCCTTGAAGACATCTTCCTCAACCTCACCGCTTCCCCCGAACCCCTGAACCCCTCAACCCATTCCCTCCTGAACCCCTTAATCCCTTAACCCCTCTCTCCCCCCCCCCCCCCATGCACCCCCTCACCGCCATCTGGATCAAGAACTGGAATACGCTCCGCAATCTGCGGCGTATCCTCCAGCGGGAATCCATTTTCAAAACCGTCTTCATCCTCCTTTTCGCAGCGGGAATGATCGGCGGATTTTTCATGATGTTCCTGAACGGCTTCCAATTCCTCGCGAGCCTGGGCGGCGGCTTCATGATCACCCGCCGGCTTTTCTCCCTGTTTTTTCTCGGCCTGGGCGCCATGCTGGTGATGTCCAATATCATCACCTCCTATTCCACCCTCTTCCGATCCCGCGAAACCCTCTTTCTGTTAACCGCTCCCCTCGACACCCGAACCTTTGTTACCTACAAGTTCATCGAGTCTACCCTGCTGAGTTCCTGGGCGTTTTTCTTCCTGATGATTCCCTTTACGGCCGCCTATGCCTGGCATGAAAAACTGGGGCTTATCTTTGCCCTCTGGACGTTCGTGTTTTCCCTTCCGTTTGTTTTTCTGTGCGGAGCCCTCGGCAGCCTCATCAGCCTTGCTGCCGTCCGGTGGTTTCCTCGAAGCCGTCTCATTTGGGGCGCGGGGGCCATCCTCCTGCTGATCCTCGCCATTCGGGCCATTCTTCAAATCCGCCCGGTCATGCAGGAGGAGGCGACCTTCATCCTCAACCGGTTCCTGCCCGGCTTGCAATTGGCCACCCACCCCCTGATGCCTAATAATTGGACAGCAGAGGGAATCATGGCGCTGACAAACGGGGAATGGTTCCGGGGGAGTATGCTGTGGCTGGTTCTGGCGACCAATACGGCCCTGCTGTTCCTGCTGATTCAGGAATTCGGACGGTGGATATTTTATACCGCCTACCAGCAAGTGACCGGCTCGCCCGACATCCGGCGCCGGAAGGCGGAACTGCTGGGCGGGCTGGATCGGTTGCTGGTGTTCCTTCCCCATGACATCCGGGGCATGGTCATGAAGGATATCCGGTCATTCCTGCGCGATCCCCTCCAGTGGTCGCAAGCGTTGATCTTTTTCGGTTTGCTGGGATTGTACTTCTCCAGCTTTCGGTCATTCCATTACAACGAGATGCCCCCGATCTGGCGGAACCTGGTCGTATTCCTGAATATTTTCAGCGTCTCGTCGGTGATTTGCTCGCTCGCCGCCCGGTTCGTCTTCCCCCAGCTCAGCCTGGAAGGACACAGCTTCTGGATTCTGGGGCTGGCGCCCACCGGCATGCGGAGGATCCTGCTGACGAAGTTCTTTCTGGCCGCGCTCGCCATGGTCGCCATCAGTGCAGGTCTGATGGGCTTGGCCACCTGGATGCTTCAGGCGGGGTCGGCCTTGAGCCTCATCTCCATCGGACTGGCCGTGGCCATTTCCCTCTCGGTCTCGGCGCTATCGACGGGACTTGGCGCTCTGTTCATTGATCTCAAGCAACCGAACCCGGCAGCCATTATTTCGGGATTTGGCGGCACCCTGAATCTCGTGCTCAGCCTGGGCATGATGCTGGGGGCGATTCTCCCCTTCGGCCTGATCTGGCACTGGCGGGCTTCGGCAGGCCTTGCGGACACCCTCTTCATCAAAGCCAACCTCATCGCCGGCCTCTGGGTAATCCTGCTATCCGGCCTGATGGTGTCCCTCCCGCTATGGCTGGGAATCCGGAGCCTGAAGAATCGGGAGTATTAGCACGCATGCGTTCGAGGTTCCCGCCGCTGGTGTACCGGCTTAAGCCGGTCTTCTCTGGGCCGCCTGAAGGCGGTACACCAACCGTCGCCCATCCCAAAGAGTCTTTCAGTAGCACCCTTTATAACAGTCCCATGATCATTTTGAGGCCAATGACACACAGCAAAACGGCAAAGAATCTCTTTAACATCGGCACCGGGACGCGGTGCGCGAGGCGCGCTCCGAGTGGTGCGGTCAAGGTGCTTAGAAGTGCAATGCCGGCCACGGCAGGCACATAGACATAGCCGATGGAATATTTCGGCAACCCGACCACGCCCCACCCGGCCATCATGCTTCCCGCTGCTCCCGCCGTGGCAATGAAAAACCCGATGGCGGCAGAGGTACCAATGGCCCGACGCATCGGGAGATTGCACCAGGATAACAGAGGCACCAGCAGGCTCCCGCCCCCTACCCCTACCAGACTCGACACCCCGCCGATCAGGGCGCTTATCAAGGAGAGAAGGACGCCATGCCGCGCTTTGGCCTGTGAATGAGGAACTTCCGCCTTGAAAAACATTTGCGCGGCAACGCCGTAGATGAACACCACAAAAATCCACTGAAGACCACGGGTGGAAACAAGGGATGCCACCCAGGCGCCGGAAAGGGCGCCGATGACAATGGCGGGCGACAGTCTCCAAACCATGTCCCAGTCCACCCCCGCACGCTGATGATGCGCCCGCATACTGGAAAGGGAGGTAAACACAATACTCGCCAGCGACGTTCCCACAGCGAGGTGTTGGATCTGGTCGGCTAGAAACGATTGTTTGGCAAACAGGACCACCAAGGCCGGCACAATGATAAGACCACCGCCAACCCCCAGCAATCCGGCCAACACTCCGGCGATACCCCCCAGCAGACAATAACAAAGCCAGACCATCATGGGATGTCCTTCACGATTCGCAGGAACGGTCGAGAATCTTTCCGTCCTTGATCTCCAATATCCGCGTCGCGAGCGAGCCGATCAACCGATGATCATGAGACACGAAGATAATCGTGCTTTCAGTCTTGGAAAGGGCGAAGTTCAGCGCTTCAATGGACTCCAGATCCAGATGATTGGTGGGCTCATCCAGAACGACCATATTGCCACCCTCCAGCATCATCTTGGCCAGCATGAGCCGGGCCTTTTCACCCCCACTCAGAACCTGAATGGGCTTGAACACGTCATCCTTGCTGAAAAGCATCCGTCCCATAAAGGATCTGAGTTCGGTCTCGGAAATATCCTTGTTGTCTGAAAACTGCCGAAGCCAGGTAATCGCCTGACTTTCAGGATCGAGGATTTCCCCGGGATCCTGGGGAAAGATACTGAACTGGAGCGTATCGCCCAGCACTACGGAACCGGAATCCGGGGAAAGTTTCCCGCACAGGATTTTCAGAAGCGTGGTCTTGCCAACTCCGTTCTTTCCGATGATCGCGATCTTTTCCTTCGGCTTGATCTTGCACGAAAAATCCGAGAAGAGCGGGGTCGCATAGCCCTTGGCGATATGGTTAACCGAAATGACTTTGTCACCCAACCGCCGCTTTGGGTTGAACTGAATATAAGGCGACACCCGCGAACTGGGCTTCACTTCCTCCAGTTCGATTTTGCCAAGCAATTTCTGACGGGAAGTGGCCTGTTTGGCCTTGGAGGCATTGGCGCTGAACCGGCTGATAAAGGTTTTCAGGTCATGAATCTGCTTTTCGAGCTTCTTGTTCGTTTTTTCCCGCAGCTCCCGGGCGTCCAGGCTCGCGATGGTAAAATCATCATAATTTCCCGTGAACATGCGGATTTCATGATAGTCCAGGTCGGCAATGTGGGTACACACCTGGTTCAAAAAGAAACGGTCATGGGAGATGACGACCACGGTGCCCTCATACCGTTTCAACAGTTCAACCAGCCACTCGATGGATTCCATATCCAAATGATTGGTAGGTTCGTCCAGCAGAAGGACATCGGGATGGGCGAAAAGGACCTGTGCCAGAAGTACCCGGAGCTTGAAGCCGCCCTGGAGCGTGCTCATTTCACGGGTAAAAACATCTTCCGTGAATCCGAGGCCGGCCAGCAATTTTGCGGCATCCGCCTCCATGGTATACCCGCCCGCCTGGCCGAATTCATCCTCAACGACGCCACTGCGGTCGTGCTCGGCATCGGAAAGATCCGTTGAGGAGTACAGGGCTTCCCGTTCCAAATGAAGATCCCAGAGTTTCTTGTTCCCCATGAAAACCGTATCCATGATTGAAACATGATCGAATTCAGCGTGGTCCTGGCGCAGATACCCCAGCGTGCAGTCCCGGCCAATGACCACCTCACCCTGACTGGCGGGAATCAGGCCCGCGAGAATTTTAATAAAGGTCGATTTCCCTGATCCATTGGCTCCGATGAGGCCATAACAGTTGCCGGGTGTAAATTGGACGCTGACGTCCTCAAACAAAATATCCGGCCCGAAACGCTTGGTTAGTTTTGATGTCGCGATCACACGGTCATTCCCATCTCATAAAGGCTGATTTCCACTACAACGGGGGGGGATACTGCCAGACAGAAGGGCACTCCGCAAGTTCTTCGATGATTTTCAGCGGGGTCGCCAGATTCGGCGAAAGAACTCAGCGGGGAGGTGGTGGGATGGTCTTCATGTTTGCGGGGGAGCATCCATGTGCCATCTGCCACAGGGGGGCTGTGACAACGTCTTGACTATCACCACCTCACCCACTGACAAGCCACATCATCATGCATGGCATCCAAACCCGCAATCAGAAATATCCTGATTTTGTATCAGGGTTTTTCTGATAGCCAAAAACCATGGAATGCATCAGTTGCCCTCCTGCGTTCGACTTGGTTAATCGGTCGGAGACCATCCGTAGCTCAAGCGTAGCGCCGAGCGAAGGATGGTGG
>CAZOZF010000156.1:0-7036 GCA_964584205.1 uncultured Verrucomicrobiota bacterium | reverse complement strand
CGGACGGTTCATGGATCGTCTACACCAGTGCGGATTCCGTATTCCAGATCGCCGCCCATGAGGACATCATTCCCCTCCCTGAACTTTACGAAGGGTGCCGGATCGCCCGCGAACTCTGCAACCCCTATGTCGTCGGCAGGGTGATCGCCCGCCCCTTCGTCGGCTCACCAGGCGCCTTTAAACGCACGGAAAATCGGCGCGACTTTTCCTACCCGCTCCCGGAACCAACCCTCCTTGACCGCCTCAAGGAAAACGGAATCCGGGTCATCACCGTGGGTAAGCTGGATGATATTTTTGCAGGGTGCGGCATCAGCGAATCCTTCCATGTCGAAAACAATCCTGATGCTCAACGGGATCTCCTGGTTTTGGCAGATCGCCCGGACTCCTTCTTCTGCTTCGCCAACCTGATTGATTTCGACATGCTCTATGGCCATCGCCGCGATGCCACCGGATACGCAGGCGCCCTGGAGCGGACCGATCTTTTCCTGGCCGAATTCCTCCGGAAACTGAAGCCGGACGACGCCCTGATCATCACCGCCGACCATGGCAATGACCCCACCTTCCAGGGCTCGGACCACACCCGTGAATTTGTCCCCCTGCTCACCCGGGGAATCGGCAAACCCAACCGTTCACTCGGTATCCGGAACGGGTTTTACGACATTGCCCAGACCGTCGCGACTCTCTTCAGCATCCCCAAAATGCCCCGTGGTGTTAGTTTTCTTTGATCACAAAACGGCTTCATGATATTTTCCCGATATGGCTGACCTCATCATCACCTGCCCGACCTGCGGTAATACCATCCCCGTTTCGGAGTTTGTCGACGCGGATCGACTCTTCTGCATGAAATGCAAAACCAAGATTCAGGTTCCCGAACGTATCACGGAACCCAGCGTCGTGGCGCAACGCCTGAAACTCGCGGTCGAAATACCACCCGAACCCACCCCGCCCCCCGAACCCGCGCAATCGGGCAGGCAGAAAAAGAAAAGCCTGTTCAAGTCGCCGGAACCCAATGATGTCCGCCAATACCTCCCCAAGGCAAAAAAGAAAATCCAGAAGCGCCGGGCGACCGCCTTTGAAGCGAAAGTCCTTCCCTGGTTACTCTTTGTCGTCCTGACCCTCATTCTATCCTGGCTGCGGTACTGGCCGGGGGCACTTCAGGACGACATCCTAAGCGCATTGATCTCTGGCGGCGTATGGGTACTCCTATTCATCCACATCACGGTCATCTGTTATGCCTTCGGGGATGACTCCTTTTACGGCATTTTGTGCCTGATCATTCCAGGGTATTCGCTGTATTACCTTTTTATCCAGGCTGACCAGATGATCCTGCGATCCACCATGGCCGCCCTGATGATCGCCTTCGGCTGGGATGCGGTCCTTGCGGCCCAACAACTCTGGGCGGAGGTTTACGCCACAGTTTCACTCTGGATCGCGACCACGGACACGGTCAAAAAGTAGGCCGGGGGCGGGACGTCATCCGGATCCGATAGTCGGCCACGGCCGTATCCACCAATCCGACGATATAAATGAACAGCGACAGAAAAAACGGCATCACAATGGCCGCAGCACCGGGCGCAACACCTGTCGCTCCCCTGAAATCCACCATGAAGGAATAATAGGCGCTCAAAACCCGGAATACCTCCACGATAAACCTCACCATGGGCACCGTGAATACCAGTGCGAAGCCCGCCCCTACCCCCCAGCGCTTCTGCATCAACTGCCCCGCCCCGGGATAGACCAGTGCCGACAAAAGCATCGGAGAAAAAGCAGGGGGCCGCCGGGCAACGCCGGGCGGGAGAGGCGGAGGCTGGAATGAAGGAGACATGGCCGACAGCTTCCCATGACTGACTTACCAGAACAAGACAGAATCTCCACGGTGGGCGGGGAAGGTCAATTTGACTTGCCCTTGCTTTTAAAGTAAAACCGCACTCCATGAAGACGGGCGCTCGAAACCAAAATGGGTTTGCACTGCTGATGGTCATCCTCCTGCTGGCACTCCTGTCCGGCGTGGTGGTGCAATCCTTGACATCCGCACGCATGACGCTAAGGGCTGGCGAAGAACGCCAGACCCGGCTTATCCTTCGTGCGGCCGCACTCGACTCGGCCTGGGCTGCCATGCGAAACGGCATCAAGGCGGGTACCGCCTCTTCCGAATGCCAGACTTTCGAAACACCGTTCCCCTCGGGAATCCTCTCCCGAACCACCTTGCAGGGACTCCCGCGGGACGCTCTCCCCCCCCCGCTCCAACGACAGGATGTCCCTGTTTTCGGTCAGTTTTTTTCCGTGACAACCCGGTCGTCATGGGGCGCAAAGTCATTCCTCTCACGCGGCCTCGCCTGCCGTCTGCCCTCAGGCACAATTCGCATTCTGGCCTGGGTGGAACCGACGTAACATGAATTCAACGACCCCAACTGATTGGGCGCGCACCGCCTACGGCATCGATGAAAACGGCGGTCACCCCATCCTCGTCAAAGCCGTGCGCCGGGGCCGATCTCTATCGTTCTCAAAAGCCGATGCCGAAGAGGCTTCTCGTCCAGCATCCCGCACTGTGCTCGCCGCCTGTCTCTTCCAGCGGGAGAGCTTCACGCGCTGGCTCACCGCCCCGATCGCCTCCTCGCGGAAGGCGGCAACCGTCTTTCACTCACTTCTGGATGTTCAACTGCCCTTTTCAGTGGAGGACTGCGAAGTCGCTTTACTGGAGACAATGCCCACCGACGACCATACAGGAACCCGGGGCCTGGTGGCAGGTGCCCGCCGTGAGGATATCGAAAAAAAACTCGCAGGGCTCGCACAGGCAGGCATGGACCCTCATCTTCTCGACCAGGAATCCATCGCGCTCTGGTATCAGGGCCTCAGCGAATACCCCCCGACTCGCGGGGACTCCGTCCCGCGCGTCGTCGTCTATCTCGGCTCTGATCGAATCACGCTGGTCGTTGGTCAGGCCGCCCTGTTTATGGGCGCCCACAGTCTCAGACAACCGGAGGTCGAGTCGATTCACCGTTTTCTAAAATCCCACTTCCCGACCGCTCCCGCCACAACCCGGTTTTTCTGGACTGGCCCGGGCGCAGTTCTGAACGAGGTTGAATCCCTTTACGCATCACTTGCCGTCCGCTGGCCGGGGAGTAGTAAAATTGTCCGTGAACCGGAAACCTTTCTCGCCCGCGCACTGGCAGGCAGGGCGCTGACCCCCTTCCTAACCTCATGCAATCTAAGAAGTGGCCGCCACCTCCATCCGGAGTTGGCCCGGCGACAGGAAAGACAACCCACTCTCTGGGGAAGAGCCTGCCTGGCTGCCGGGCTGCTTCTCTGCCTCGTCAACGGTGTCTGGCTGGCGGCTACACAGCACCGGATCACCGAAACGCAAGCCGCGCTCAAAGCCCTGGCCGTCGAAGTGACCGGCACCCCCCGCGGGCTTCCGGCAGGGCAGGAAGTCCTCGCCGCCAGGCGCGCCATGGAGCAAAAAACCCAAACCCTGGAGCCCTTTCTTGTCGCCGTTGACACCCCCCTGCGGGATACCCTGAAAACCATTCTCTCCCTGGCAACAGGGGAAGGCCTGACTCTCGAGACACTCACCCTGAGCAGGAAAAATGGAGTCATTCATGGACTGGCCCAGAAATTCGAACAGGGCGAAACACTGGCGCAAGGGCTGAACGGGGCGGGATGGACGACAAGCCTTGAACGCAAAGTGCAGCCTCAAGGCGAAGAACGACTGGCTTTTGTCATCGGGATGGAGCGGCGCCGTGAAAAAAAATAATACCCCCCTCATCATCCTGTGGAGCGCCGCCGGGCTTTCCCTCTTGGCGGGATTCCTTCTGACCCACCATTCCCTCAATGGAATCACTCGAACCCGTGAAATCTTTTTAAAAAAGACCAATGACATCCGGGAACTTGCTGGAATGCGGACTCAGGCGAACCGGTATCACTCCCTGTTGACGGCCGCCGTCCAATACCCACCCAGTCCGATTCCGCTCGAGACACTGGCGCGCACAACAGTGCCGGCCCAACCCATGAGACTCTTAACCACCGGGATCACCCCGTCCGTTTCCGGCTGGACTGCAAGAAAAGTCAGCGTGGAATTCAATGATATCGCCGGGATTGATCTGGGCAAGCTTCTCGACGCCGGGGCCTCCGCCAATCCGCCTTGGACGATCATCGAATGCACGCTGTTTGCCGCCCCCACCCCGGGCCGTGTGGCAAAGGCCACCCTGGTATTCAGCACCGTTGAACGGGCCTCAACCGGCAATTAACCGTTCTTTCCCAGCATTTCCTTGGCATGCTTCAGGGTCACGCTGGTGAGGTCGCGACCGCCGAGCATACGGGCCACTTCCTCGATGCGCTGATCCTTTTTCAGACAGGAGATCCGCGTTCGGGTCCGGCCATTAACCACTTCCTTGACCACCGCAAAATGGGTTTTCCCGAACACGGCAACCTGGGGAAGATGGGTAATGCACAAAACCTGATGATGACGCCCAACGGTATCGAGCTTGGTTCCGATGGCGGTCCCCATGGCGCCACCGACATTGGCGTCGATTTCATCAAAGACTAGAACCGGAATGCTGTCATGATCCGCCAGAACCGCCTTGACGGCCAGCATCACCCGCGAAATTTCACCACTGGAGGCGATTGCCCTCAGAGGGCGGACAGGTTCCCCGGCGTTCGGGGCAAAGGTAAACTCAATGGCATCCATTCCCGAGGGTCCGGGCTCAGATGCCTGAAGGTCAACCGCAAAGGCACCATGCGGGAACCCCAGGTCGCTCAGTTCCGAGGTAATGGTTTTGGCAAGTTTGGCGGCCGCCTGGCGTCTGGCCTTACCCAGTTTCCCGCCCGCCTGATCAACCTTATCCAATGCGGCCAGCACGGCCTGATCGAGCTCCTGGAGCCGTTCCTCTCGACTTTCCAGATCACGCAGCCGGGCTTTCGCTGTTTCGCCGTGCTCCAGGATCTCCTTCGCCGTGGCTCCGTACTTTCGCTTCAACCGGTGATACAGCGCCATCCGGTCCTCCAGCCATTGCAAGCGCGCGGGATCTCCTTCAATGTTGCGGACGGTATGCTCCACGGCCCCTGCCAATTCCTGAATTTGAACGGTAATCGAGCGGGCCTCTTCCTTCCACCCGGCGGCAGCCTCGATCAATCCGGTCAGTTCCGCCAGACCTTTCTGGGCGAATGCCATACCGTTGAACGCAGAAGTGTCGCCCTCCATCAACGCGGCCTGAATTCCGCCTGCCAATTCCAGAATCCGCTGGGCGTTGGCCACCTGAACCTGTTCCTTGACGAGGGATTCCTCTTCCCCTTCCACAGGGGCGGCCTCCTGGATTTCCTTCACCTGGAACGACAGTAACTCAATCTGCTGTGCCACCTCCTGCTCATTGGCACCCTCCAGCTCCTTTCGCTGAAGTTGAAGTGCCCGCAAGCTGGAATAGAGCTTCTCGTAGGTCTCACGGGCATCCCAGAGGTGTCCGAAGGCATCGAGGATATCGAGCTGAAAATCAGTATTCAGAAGCGACTGGTGGTCATAGGGGCCATGCATATCAACCAGATGCTGCCCCATCCGCTTGAGCACCTGGAGAGTCGTGGTGCTATCATTGATGAAATTCTTGCCCGTTCCGTTCGCCAGCAGGGTACGCCGCACCAGAAGTTGCCGTCCCTCACAGGGCGGAAGGCCGACCTCCTCTAGAATGGCATCCACGGCATCGGAATCATTCAGCTGAAAAACCGCCTCGGCGAGACATTGATCGGCACCGGCCCGGATGAGACTTTTATCGGCCCGCTCCCCGAGCAGAAGACCCAGAGCGCCGATGATGACGGATTTACCGGCGCCCGTTTCGCCGGTAATGACATTCAACCCCGGCTGAAACTCCACGGTAATGTCCTCGACCAGGGCTAGATTACGAACTCGCAACGATTGAAGCATGGCGGGAGAATACACAGCATAAATCCGGAAGGCAATAGGGAGAATTTCGATTGACGGAAGCAGGACTCCCGCCAATACTCTATTGTGTGCAGGAGAGAAAACTATGAACCATCTAAAGATGATCCAGCAATTCCTGACGGAGAAGAGAGACTTTGAGGATCTTCCCGAATATGGATTTCCCTTTGTCACCGTTTCCCGTCAGGCCGGAGCGGGGGGGCATTTGTTGTCGTACGTGATCCTCACCGAGTTCCTGAAACACAAGGAGGCCAGTTCCGTTTTTGAGGGATGGCATGTATTCGACAAGGAACTGACCGAGGTTGTGGCGAAAGATCCGCTGCTTCAGAGCCACCTTGCGGGGCTTGTTGCGGAGAAATACAAGTCACAGTTCAATGACTTTGTTGAAAGCCTCTTTACGGGTCAATCCGAGATGTACCTCCTTCAGCGCACCACGTTCAAAGTGGTTCGAATGCTGGCCCTGATCGGCAAGGTAATCCTGGTGGGACGGGGCGGCTCTCTCGTGACAGCCGATCTTCACCAAGGTGTACACATCCGACTGGTGGCTCCGGAGGGGCACCGGATCGTCTGGATGATGAAGCGATTCAAGCTGAACAAGGAAGACGCGCGGAGAACGGTTGAGAAACAGGATGCCGAACGTCGCAAACTGATCAAGCTTTTCTTTCAACGCGACATCGAGGATCCCCTCCTCTACGACATGGTCTGGAACACCGGCAAAGTGGGCTTGGACGTCATTACCCGCTCCACCATCGAACTGATCAAACAACGTTCCACAGCGACCCCCAGAAAGACAACCCTAACTTAATTTCAAAAAGATGTTGAATCCGCAACGGGACATGATAGATTGACGCCCGTTTTTCGACGCGAGCGTAACTCAGTTGGTAGAGTGTCACCTTGCCAAGGTGATTGTCGAGGGTTCGACTCCCTTCGCTCGCTCCATTTTTTTGCCCCGACACCGGTTTCCGGGTCGGTTTTATGGAAGTGTAGCTCAGTTGGTAGAGCAGCTGACTCTTAATCAGCGGGTCTGGGGTTCGAGCCCCCACACTTCTACCACTTAAAACCCAGTGCTTACAGGGGTTTAAGTGGCTTTTGCTGGGGTTTCCATCAAAA
>CAZOZF010000155.1:0-7109 GCA_964584205.1 uncultured Verrucomicrobiota bacterium | reverse complement strand
GCTGCCCCATAATACCATAATACTATGGGCGTGCAAAGTTCCGCAGTTTTCTGATAGCGTTCTCCAAAGTAAGGAGGGCGGTCTCGTAGCGGCCGTCTTGCTTGTGTGAAACTCAGGGAGGTCGCGCGCTACGAGCGCGACATGAGGAAATTGAAATGACAAACGTGCAGTGGCTGGAGTTATGCAGTTTAGTGGCGGGAACGCGTGAAAAGAAGGAGCCTCTGGCGGGCTTTATCATCGATAGTCCCTGGTTGCCGAACTGGGCCGGTGTGAGCATTCTAGACTATCTGGCGTATGACCAGGTGTGGTTCGATGCCAATCTCCGGGCGATTAAAACGTTCCCCGAGGCGTTGTTCCTGCCCGGATTCTGGGCCGAGTACGGGATGTGCACTGAACCCTCGGCTTTTGGCGCCCGGTGTATGTTCCCGGAGAACGAGTTCCCCTTCGCCCATGCGATCTTTCGCCAGGTCGAGGATGTCGATTACGTGGTGGAACCCAATCCTGCAACCGACGGATTGTTGCCTCTGGTGCTGAAGCGCTTGAAATGGGCGGAACCCCTGATGAAAGAGCATGGGCATGCCATCCGGTTTTCCGTCTCGCGCGGACCGTTGAATATCGCCACATTCCTGATGGGCACGACGGAATTTCTGATGGCGATCAAAACGGATCCGGATCGGATGCACACGTTGCTGAAGGTGATTACCCGTTTTCTGAAGAACTGGCATGCCCTCCAGCGAGAAACGTTTCCCAGCATTGATGGGATCATGATGCTGGATGATGTGGTGGGCTTTATAGGGGAGGAGGATTTTCAGGAATTCGGGTTGCCGTATTTGAAGGAATTGTACGCGACGGATGTCAGCGTGAAGCTATTTCATAATGATGCCGGTTGTGCTTCTTCCGTCAGGTATTACCCGGAGATAGGCATCACCCTGTTCAATCCCGGAATTCAGCAGTCGATTGCGGAGATCCATGAGTTAACAGGAGGCCGTATGGCGATCCTCGGAAGCATCCCTCCCCGGGATGTCCTGGCCAAGGCAACTCCAGACGAGGTGGCTGAGGCGGTCAGGCAACAGCAACGGGAACTGCCTTCAGGGGCGCGGGTTGTTTATTCTTGTGCCGGCGGAATGCCGCCGGGGGTGGCGACTGAAAATGTTCAGGCTTTCCTGAAGGCAAAACACGAATCGATGAACCACGAATTGTCGTAAATGACATTACGTGAAATTAAGTTGGAATGGATACGCGTAGCATGGGTGATGGCCAGTCTGGTATCGGCATTTGCCCCGGTGGCCCGGGCGGAAACCCCCAGTTTGCGGTTTATCAAACCGGTTGATCTTCCAAGCCTCGGCTTGCGTGTCAACCTGATGCCCGAGGCCTGTGAAATGCCGCCGTTCTCGCCCCAGGTATTTCTCTACACCATTGTCGACGGAAACCAAAAGCGGAAGGAAGAGCGTTATGAGCCCGCGGATCTGTGGCGGCTCAAGCAGCAAGCGGGACGCTGGTCGGGGCGGTATGGGAATACCCTGATACTGATTCGTATAGCCAATCGTTTGCCCACAGGATTCAAGGATCCCCATGTGACCCGCGAGGTTTATGAGGAGCGCACAACGGGAGAGCGAACGGCGGGCGTGCTTGTCCAAAGCGAGGAAGAGGTGCGGGGCTGGATGGCGGATTACACGGGATACGGAGACATCACGGGCGAAAAGGTGGAACGATTTTCGGCCCGGGTGGATCCGATTGTCCGCTTTCGTTTTGGGGCCGCCGATCCCTTTCGTGTGGCGTATGCGTTCCGGTTGAATCGGAATGGTGAGGGCACAAGTCCCGCTGCCTGGATCGGGGCGCTCTTTGAAGTCAGTTCAAAAATCCCCTTGGAAACAGCCCTTCGTTCTATTGAAAAGGAATTTTTCCCCTCCTTATCCTTTTTGACGATTATGCAGCCCGGAGCCGCAGGAAGTAAGACGGCTTCCGTAATGACCAGGGAGTTGCCTGGAAAATCCGCTGACATGATGATCGTGCGTAAGCAGGCTGAAGAGAGCATTCGCAATATGAAGGGGTGGTGGGTTCACGAGTCTTCCGGGTATATTGTCCTTTCAAATCTCAAGGGAAGCTCCAAACTGATGGTGGAGCAGCTTGACAAGGCGATGGGAATAATCCGGAAGGCGTATGCCCGCTGTCTTTCAGAGAATCCGAAAAGTGCGATTTGTGTGATTCGCATGCCGGCGACACCCGCGGAATATATGACGTATGTCGGGCCTGATTATGACTGGACGAGCGGGATATGGGTTCCCGACCGGAAGGAGTTGCTGATCCGGCCGGTTGTCGAAGGAAGCAGCCAGGAGAAACGGCGGGCCTTGTTTCGCCTGGCCTTTCACGAGGGGTTTCATCAATACGCCTTTTATGCTCTGGATCAGGCCTATTCCGCGATGTGGTTCAACGAGGGGATGGCTCAGTTTTTTGAAAATGCGGTTCTCGTCAATGGGCGAATTCGGATTGAGGAGGATCCCCGGGCAATCCGCCTGTTAACGCAGGTGTTGACGAAGGGGGGCTTTGATCTCAAGTCATTTTTCAAGCTTTCCCGGGAGCAGTTC
Organism: uncultured Verrucomicrobiota bacterium; assembly: GCA_964584205.1. GTDB lineage: Bacteria > Verrucomicrobiota > Kiritimatiellia > CAIKKV01 > CAITUY01 > JAABPW01. The sequence goes on along the minus strand of CAZOZF010000155.1, from coordinate 4,524 downwards.
TATAGCAATGACCCGGATGAGCGTGACGCCCATTATGCCGTGGCATGGGCCTTGGTTTATTACCTGAAAAAGGGATCGGGGTCCGACCCCCATTCGCCGTATGCCGGCCTTCTCGATCACTATGCCGAGGCCATGCAAGTCGAGGGGAAGACGGCGTCCGAGGCAACAGAATCCATGTTAAAAGGCGTGGATATCCAGAGGCTGAGCCAGGATTTCAGGCAGTTCTGGAATTCCCCGGCGCGCCAATCTGCGGCGCGCCGTTATGATCCGTTTTCTCCCTGACATTCCGGGTCAAGCGACGCCCACAGGACACGGGGGCTTTCCCATCTGCTCTTCCATGTAACGTCGAATTTCGACATCCCGGGCAGGCAGGATGGCGCAACGGGTGGGGAGATCAAGCAGAGCATCGAGGATTGGATGGTGCGCCAGATCCTTGCCGGTGGCATCCTGGATGGCCCGGCCGAATTTTGCCGGATGCGCCGTGGCCAGGCAGATCATCGGGGCCTCGGGGAGCAGGTAGGGTTTTGCCACATGAACGCCTACCGCCGAATGGGGATCCAGCAGGTATCCGTGGTGTTTGTGAATCTCACGGATGGTCGCGAGGGTCTGTTCGGTGGTGCCGACTCCCGCCACAATCAGATCATCCATCCGGCCATTGGCCTGCGGTGGCACGACGAGCCTGCCGCTGGTTTCAAACTGTTTCATGGCCTCCCGAACGGCCGCAGGATCGGATCCCAGCCGGTAGTAGAGATAGCGTTCAAAATTGCTGGCTACCTGAATGTCCATGGAAGGACTGATGGTGGCATGAACCGGGCCGCCGCTGTAAGAGCCGGACTTGAAAAACCGGCTGAGGATATCGTTCTCATTGGTCGCCAGGATCAGGCGCCGGATGGGGAGACCCATCCGGGAAGCAATAGTCCCTGCAAAGATGTCGCCGAAGTTTCCGGTGGGGACAGAAAACTGGACTTCCCGGGCACCGGTCAGCCGCATCACGCGGAAGGCGGCAAAGAAGTAGTAGACGATCTGGGCCAGGACTCGCGCCCAGTTGATGGAATTGACCGTGCCCAGCGAGTGGTGGTCCTTGAACGCGAGGTCGTTGAAAATGGTTTTCATGATCCGCTGGCAGTCATCGAAGGTCCCCTCCACGGCGAGGTTGAAGACATTGCCGTCCAACACGGTGGTCATTTGCCGTTCCTGGAGGGGGCTGACCCGGCCTTTGGGATGCATGACGAAAATGCGGATCCGGTCGCGACCCCGGACGCCGCAAATGGCGGCGCTTCCGGTATCCCCGCTGGTGGCGGCGAGGATATTCAGTTCGCGGCGGCTTTTTTTCAGAACATACTCAAAGGTGTTGCCGAGAAACTGGAGGGCGATGTCCTTGAACGCCAGAGTGGGGCCGTGGAAAAGTTCAAGACTATGCATGTCCCCGACGCAGCGGACCGGTGTGATATCCGGATGCCGGAACGGGGCATAACTTCGGGCAACAATATCCTTCAGGTCGGCGTCTGGGATGTCGGCATAGAGCCGCATGATCTCAACGGCCAGATCCGGGTAGGAAAGCGACTGCCAATGGGGGAGATGAGAGGACACATCCGGAATGTGAGAGGGCAGGAGAAGGCCGCCATCCCGGGCAAGTCCCGTCATGACCGCTTCCTGAAAACCTTCTGCCCCGATGCCCCCTCGTGTGCTGATGTAATTCATGGGGGGAAACCATAGGTCATGCGGGAAGCGGCACGCAAGAACAAAGACGGAGTGTATGTGAATCGTGTCACAGCCCTGTGTTACTTCCGACCATCACAAAGGGAAAGCCTTGACCTGACGGCGAGGAGGTGGGAAAAAGGCGGCACTATGAGTACATCACCCAAGGAAGGTTATTTTAAATTCAATCCCCGGTTTGTCGGGGTGGTTGATTTTCCCCCCGCCTGTGTGGAGACGTTGAACCGCTGGCGGGAGCATTTGTACCGGCTCAAACTGGTGGGGATGTATACCGACGGGGATCTCAAGGGAGTGGGGTATGGGAATATAAGTGTCCGGTCGCCGGGCGGGTTTGTGATTACCGCGACCCGTACAGGCGGGCTTCCGGTGTTGGGGCCGGAGCATTACACGGAGATTGTCAGGGTGGATATCGTCCGCAATGCCGTGGATTTCCGGGCGATGACGGAGGCGACCGTGCCGTCCTCGGAGTGCATGACGCACGCCATGGTTTACCAGGCCGACCCGGCCGTCGGGGCGGTTCTGCACGTTCATCATCTGGAATTCTGGAAACGGCTTCTGGATCAGGTTCCCACCACGGCCCGGGAGGTTGAGTATGGAACCCCGGGAATGGCGAACGAAATTTTGAGACTTTACCGCGAGACCGACCTGCCCCACCGGAAACTGGCCGTGATGGCAGGTCATGAGGAGGGGATTATCGCCATGGGACGTGATCTCGACGAAGCCGGCAAAATCCTGCTGGACGCCTATCGGGTGAAGCAATTTCAGTTCGCGAAGGAGGGGATTCCACCATGCAGCCACCGAAGTTGAAGCACCAGACTGAACCTCATGCCAAGGTATCCCTGAAACCGTTTCCGATTTTGTCGCCGGTGCCTGTGGTGCTGGTGAGTTGCGGGGGAACCCGGCCGGGCGAGAAGGCTAACCTGATCACGATTGCCTGGGCCGGAACCGTCTGCAGCGAGCCACCCATGCTCAGTATCTCCGTGCGACCGGAACGGCATTCCTATGAATTGATCCACGCCTCCGGAGAGTTTGTTGTCAATGTGCCCTCCGTCCATCAGGCGCGGGTGACGGACTGGTGCGGCGTGGTGTCGGGCCGGGATGAAGACAAATTCTCAAAGACGGGCTTGACGCCGGGGAGGGCGCTTGTTGTTCGTCCGCCTATTGTGCAGGAGTGCCCGCTCAACATTGAGTGCAAGGTGCGCAAGACGGTGCCGCTCGGCTCGCATGTGATGTTCGTGGCGGAAGTTGTCGCCGTCCAGGCATCAAGGGAACTGATGACGCGCACAAACCGTCTTGCGTTGGAACATGCAGGACTGATCACCTACGCCCACGGTCATTACTACAGTCTCGGCCACCAGATCGACCATTTCGGATTTTCAGTCCGCAAGGCGGCCAAGCCCCAGCCGGGCCGTGTTCAGGCTCCGCGCCGGAAGGGGCGGAGGCACTGATCCCCCGACCCCCGAACCCTGACCCCTTCTTTAAACTCCACCTCCTCAACCTTCATTGTCACAATCTGGCGTGGGGAAAGAGAGTCGCCAGTGACCGCGGCCTCAAGGTATTCACCGGTCCAGCCGTGACCCATGCCCTCGGCATCAACGCGTTCGACGAGGACGGAAACGGATCGCCCGACGAATCGTTCGGCGAAAAGGCGGCGCTTGGCATCCCCGATTTCGACAAGAGTATGGAGTCGTTCCTTTTTCACGGACTCTCGGACCTGTCCCGGCAGGGCATCGGCCCGGGTACCGGATCGGCGGCTGTAAGGGAATACATGAAGATTACTGAACGGCAAGTCCCTAACCAATTGCACCGTATTTTCAAACGCCCGGTCATCCTCGCCCGGAAACCCCACGATGATGTCGGTGCCCAGCCCCAGGAAGGGTATCTTTTCGACGGCCATCGCCACGGTGCGGCGAAAGGTATCGGTGTCGTAGCGGCGACCCATGGCCGCGAGGATGCCGTCATCGCCGCTTTGCAGGGGGATGTGGAGGAACTGGCACAGTTTGGGAGAGTTGGCCATGTGCTCGATGATGGCCTGTTCTGCTGTGGTGATCTCAAGGGAGCTCAGGCGGATACGGGCGACGGAGGGAAGGGATTCAACGTCGCGAACCAGATCGGCGAGGCGGCGGGGGCCATCCTCATAACGGCCGAGGTTGGCACCCGTGAGGATGATTTCCCGGAACCCTGCGGCGGTGACCCGCCGGACTTCATCGAGAACTTCGATTATGGGGCGGCTACGGGGAACTCCCCGCGCGGTGGGAACAATGCAATAGGCACAATGGAAGTCGCAGCCGTCCTGAACTTTGATCAGGGCTCTCTGGGTGTCGAACCGGGGTGTTGAATCCGTGGCGCCGGAGTCTGCGGGAACGGGGAATCGGTGTGGATGGAGGCGATGAAGCAGATCCGGAATGGCGAACTTGCCAGCGTGTCCGATCGTGAGGTCAACGGTGGTGTCGCCCCGGAGGGCTTCGCCGAGTGTTTCCGCCGGGCAGCCGGCAAGGATGACGAGGGTGTCCGGTCGGATCCGCCTGGCCTGCCGTGCGGCGTACAGGCTGCTGTGTTCAGCTTTACCGGTGATGACGCACCCGTGGATGACGGTGACATCACAGGGGGTTCCGAATGGCACGGTCTCATAACCGGCCGCTTCGAAGCGACCGGCCATGGTCGCCGTCTCAGCCTGATTGAGACGGCACCCGACGGTCTTGAATGACACGGAGGGGCGAAGAAGGTGTTCAGGGGTTAAGGGGTTAAGGGAAGGATGACAAGGTGAGGTATGCCGCATGATTTTGACTTTTCAAATATTTACCCTTA
>CAZOZF010000154.1:0-7250 GCA_964584205.1 uncultured Verrucomicrobiota bacterium | reverse complement strand
TCCCAGCTCATCGCAAAGGTCATACCACTGCGGATCGTCCGGGTAATGGCAGGTCCGTACGGCATTGAAATTGAGCTGCTTCATGAGCACAATGTCGCGCCGCATGTCATCCTCGGTCACCGCCCGGCCCCGGTCGGGATTGAACTCGTGCCGGTTCACCCCCCGCACGACCATCCGCTGTCCATTCACAAGCACCTGCCGGTTCCGGATTTCAACCTGACGGAAGCCCACGCGGCAACTTTCGAAATCGATCGCCGTCCCCTTCTCATCGCGCAAGGTCATGACCAGCGTGTACAAGTAGGGATCTTCCGCCGACCATTTCCGCGGTGAGGGAACAGCCATCAAGCCGATGGCGGCGCTCTTCTCCGAGCGGCCCTGCTGGTACATATGCGTGACCTCGCAGAACTTGACGCATAAGGGTTCCGGCAGGACCGGCGTCGCGGCGGCATCATAAAGCATGAATTCCGCGGCATAGCGGCTGAACTCAGGCTCCTCATATTGGGCATTGGGAAAATGACGATGGAAGTCGGCCCGATCCCGCCGCAGATGCTGGATGTTCGAAAGGAAGGCCGTGGCTTCGAGCGTCGCGTTCGCGTAGTCGCTGTCCAGAAGCGTTCGAATACGATAGTCACGCAGATACGCCGGGGGCTTGCTGTAAAGATAGACGTCCCGCTGAATGCCGCTCATTTGCCAGTAATCCTGATCCTCCAGATACGTTCCGTCGCTGTAACGCATCACTTGCACCGAAAGCGTGTTTTCGCCGGTGCGGAGATAGGGAGTGATATCGAACTCAGCAGAAAGGCGGCTGTCCTGACTGTAGCCAACCTGCTGGCCGTTGATCCAGACGTAGAACGCCGAATCCACGGACTCAAAAACCAGAAACACACTCCGGCCACCCCAATCGGCGGGCAAGGAAAATGCTCGCCGATAACACCCGGTCGGGTTCTCATCGGGCACAAAGGGAGGGTTGGGCTGAAAAGGATAGACGCAGTTGGTGTAGATGGGGCGGTCCCAACAGCCCTCTTGAAGCTGCCAGTTCCCCGGCACGGCAATCGTGCCCCAGTTCGCCGTATCGAAACGATCGGCCCAGAACTCACCCGGAACCGTCAAAGGAGAATGAGCGAGGTGAAACTTCCAGTCACCGTTGAGCGACTGGACATAAGGCGACAGACGCCGGTTGCAGGTCCGCGCCTGCTCCCCATCGGCGTAAGCACCCAAAGGGGCATGCATCGGCTCACGATGACGCTCAAAAACCTGCGGATCTTCCCAGTCAAACGTCGTCTTCTGAATCATGATTTTTTGCTTTCTTTTATTCCCGACAGACGCATCTCACCCAAACTTAACCCACCCCTACCTCCAAGGAGGGGAACCTGTTGTTTTCCGTGGCCTGAATTGATCCCCTCCTTGGAAGGGGCAAGGGGTGGGTTCCTCATCCGCCCATCACCCCAGCCGCGCCTCATGCAATACCGATTATGTCCAAGCCCACGAACACCCGCCAAACGTCATGAGCTGGAGCAAAACCCTTCATCTCTATAGCCCCCAGGCCGGTCTTACCGGGGTGAGGTCTCCCCGGCTCCAAAACGCTTTCCCGCTTCCCGCTTACCGCTTCCCCCCCAACCCCTGGCACAGGGACAACAGAAAATCCCGGTTATCTGCGCAAAGATATCTCATTTCGCCTCCCATCCGGCTGAAGGTCTTGCAGTAACGCAAGTAGTAGGCGGGATTGTCCATCGGCGGCTCTCCGTCTCTCTGCCAGTTCCATCGCGACTCGGCCAGATCCACAACCGCGATGAAATGCCGGTCAATCCGCCGCCCGGATTGAATCTCGATATTCTGCGCCATGGAGAGCGCTTTCTCGAAAATCATGGGAGACATCACCGCCGACCCCACCGAAAGATAGACACCATCCTGCAACTGGCTTATGGACTGGGTGAAAGCGAGAAAATCGCGCAACGCGGTTCGTCCAATCGCCGCCCCATGGTTCATCGGATGGTTGTAAATGATGTCATGCCCGAACATCGGGTGTCCGGTAAAGGGAATCTTCAGACGGAAGGCGGCCGCCTGCGCACTGTAACCCTTGAACGGATGCGGAATCGCCCTCCATCCGGGCTTGAGATCGAATCGCCGGATCACCCCCAGCAAATCCGCCGCCGCCGCGACCCGGTCAATCACCCCCTCTCCCTCCAGGGGAGAGGGTTGGGGTGAGGGTATTTCCGACCTCTGATTTCCGACCTCCGCCCTCCCCTCCCCACTGTTCACTGTCCACTGCTCACTGCTCACGATCCTCTTCAGACCATCCTCCGTCGGAATCTCCAGTCCCTCGCGTTCGATCATCTTACCCACCGACTCACCGTAACCAAGCCCTTCATAGGCGCCGACGACAACGGCCAGGTTGATATTGAACCCCGTTTCCTGCCAGATCCCGAATTCCCCGCGCGCCACGTTGCCTTTCACATCCTCACTGCTCGCGCCCTGGAAGGCGAACTCCCAGTCATGGATAATACCCGCCCCATTGGTGGCCAAGTGCGTCACCCACCCCTGCTCCATCAACCGGATCAGTACCGGTCCCAAACCGTTCTTGATGGTATGTGCCCCGAAGGCCATCACAACCGACCGGTTGGCGCGGCGAGCCGTCTTGATGCGCGTTACCACCTCGTCCATCGCCTTCCTTTCGGCGGCTCCGAGGGCCCTGGGCGCCTGTTCGGGAGATACATGATCCGTCTCGATAGAAAGCTTGTTGGCCCTCTCGGTCAACGGCTTGATGACCAGACGCGAACGATCGAATTGTGGATAGGGCATACAGCGCAACTCCTTCATGCGGGACTCTAGGACAAGGCCATGGAAACGTCAATTCAGCGAACAGTTATGCGCTCGGTCAGATGGCGCGCCAGCGCCATCCCTGGAGTGCGGCAGTTCGTTACTGCCGCCTTTGCCCTGGCTGGTCCGAAGAAAGGCGGCAGTAACGAACTGCCGCACTCCAAAGCGGCTTTGCCGCAAGAGGAAAGAAACGGTGCATCCCTGCACAGCCCCGCTGCCGCTTTGAATCCTTGACAATAGCCCCCGGGGATTCCAAGAATGCCGTCCATGAATCCACGCATCACAAAATGGTTATGGGCGGCCTGTCTTTTTGTGTTTCTGTCACTGCTTTCAGCCGCAACCTTCTGGGATGTGCTCTCTGATCCCGACCAGGTTCTGGCGTTCAACGATGGCAACGTTGAATTCGCACTATCACCCACCTATCGTTTCCCGGGCTGCTTGTTCCGGTCCTGGGATAACCAGTTCTTTTTCGGAACGGGCGGCGGGGCGGCACCTTTAACCATCACCGCCATCGGAGAAACGATGGGCGCCCTATTCGCGCGCCGCGAAGGCCAGGCCCTGATTCTCGCCCTCTGCGGTCTGGCAATCTACTGGGCCATGCGTCAATACGGTTTCAGCCGGCCCTCATCGGCCTTGACCGCCGCGATCGGAGTTTCGGCCGGGTGGTCTCACAATTTTGCCGTCACCGGACTGGCGGTTCGCCCCATCGCACTGGCTTGCACGGCGCTCGCGCTGGGATTCGTCGAGCGTGGCCGCCAGACGCGGGGTTGGTTGCCCTACGCCATTGCCGGGGGATGCCTCGGACTGGGGATTTCCGAGGTGCCGGACGTCGGCGCCATACTCGCCATCACCTCCGCCCTGATCTTCTGGTGGACGCATCTGGCAGGGGGAAGGCTAGCCAATCTCGCATCTCCCGGCAACTCAGAAGCGGACCGATCATGCCCATCAACCTCCGGCGTCTCTGGGTTACGGCCTGCCCTCCGTAGCCTTGCCGAAGGAGGGTCCACGGTCTACAGTTCACAGTCTACAGTCTACAGTCTGTTGCACACCCTTCCGCGATTCGTTCTCTATGTCGCCTTCAGCGTTCTCCTCGCATGGCAGATGATCAGCGTGATGTTTGCCACCCAAATCCAGGGAGTTACGCAGGGATCCGGGGAGAGCCCCGAGTCCCGCTACGCCTGGGCCACTCAATGGAGCATTCCCCCGGCCGAGAGCTGGAACATCGTCTCAGGCAACTACTTCGGGAGTTCCATGCGCTCGGAAACCTCACCCTACTGGGGACGACTGGGGCGGAGCGAGGGATGGGAGCAGACTAAACAGGGAGTCAGAAACTTCAGCATGACAGGTTGGCACCTGGGTGTCGTTCCCTGCATCCTGTTGATCGGATTGTTCGTGTACATGTTCCGCGCGGGCAGAAGCGGCGCCAAAGGATTGGCGCCCTCCACGGGTGGCGGCATTGGAGGGCGGCAATCCCTTGCCGCCGGGGCAGAAAGGGGTTCCTCCTCAGAATCCGTAGCCTATCCCTTTGCGCATCCAAAACTTTTCACGCTGATGATCTTTCTGGGAGGCGCCTTCTCGTTGATGCTCATGTGGGGCAAGCACTTCCCGCTCTACCGCCTTTTCTGGTCCTTGCCATACATCAACACCATCCGCAATCCCGAAAAATGGAACGGACCTTTCACCGTTTTCGCCCTATTGGGCATCGCCTTCATGCTTGATATTCTGTTTCGCTCTGTAGGCGCGCAGTCTGCATCCTCCAGCCCGCAGCCGAACTGTACGGCTCAATCTGCCCCTCAACCAATAACCATTAACCATCCTTGTCCCCTACCCCTCCTCCGTTCCTCCCTGCTCTGGTCCAGCCTCGGAATGGCGGGACTTTCGTTTCTGATTCTTTTGGCGACCGCCGTCAGTCAAACGTCGTTCATTGGAAGACTAACCCAGGAAGGGTACGGAGCAGGCGCGGGACTTGCCCATGAAAACGCCATCGTCGCCTGCGTAAAGGTTCTCATCATCAGCAGCATCTTTGCAGGCCTGATAGCGTTCTTCGTCAGGCAACGGACCTCAGATCGCGGCCCGCAGGCCAGGAAGACAAAGAGCCAGAAGGCAGAAGTCAGAAGTCAGAAGTCAGTCCGGCCTCTGAAGGATGCTCAGGTTTCTCGGGGGGCTGAATCGTGGCACGGGCATTCTGCCCGTAGCCCAGTGGAAGGCTCGCCAATGCAGAGGCTACGGGCTGGAAGCCCGTGCCACGGGGGAGCGGCACACGACTTTGGAGATGTGACTCAGAAGTCAGAAGACGGAGGTCAGAAACAGGGCGGCCTACCGCTCGCCGCCTACTTCCTGCCCCTGATCGCGTTTCTGGCATTGGGTGACCTCTTCATGGACAACCGCCCCTACGTGGCGGGGCATAAGTACAAGCAATCCCTTGAGCCCAATCCTCTGACCGATTTTTTCGACGCCCACGCCACCGAGGGCCGAGTCAAACTGATGCCGCCCCAACATCCTTTGCTCAACAACCTTCGACTGAGCCAACTGCAGGTGAGGGGTTATGATCTGTTTGACCCCGTCAGCGTCTCCCGTATGCCAGCGGACTATGAAGCCCTGTTCAAGGCTCTGGAGAAACAGCAAAGCCGTCTATGGGAGCTGGGATCCCTGAAGTACTTCCTGACACTCCCGGGGGCCGCCGACGAACTCAACAAGATGGACGGCAAGCGCGGCCGGTTCATCGAGCGATTGTCACTCGGGATCGGCGTGGTCAATAATGCTTATGTGCCCGTCCTGTCCGCCCCGGCCAATCAACGGCATCTGCGCGTCGTCGAGTTCACAGGCGCACTGCCCAAGTACCGTCTTTTGACCAATCTCGTCCTGGTCGCCGACACCGCCGATGGCGGGCAAATCGCACTCCAGCAGCTCGCCTCCCCCGATTTCAACCCGGTCTCCGACGCGATCCTGCACACCAATTCCATACCCCTCTCGCCTCCAACTATTAACCAAGAACCATCAACCATTAACCAGTCGTCCTCCTCCGTCACAATCCAGCGAGAGACCCCTGTGGAGGCACGTGTGCGCATCAGCACGGACCACCCCTGCACCTTGGTGCGTGCCACCAAGTACGACCCCAATTGGACCGCCGTTCTCGACAACCAACCAACGCCGCTTCTGCGGGCCAATTACCTTTTCCAAGCGGTCCAGGTTCCCATCGGAACACATGAGATTGCCTTCTCGTACCGGCCCAGTCTCAAGGCCTTGAAAGTATCGGTTTCCACCCGGATTGCCCTGATTCTCATGTTGATCGTCTGGGGTGTTAGGTTGCGGGCGAAGCCCGCCTTGGAGTGCGGCAGTTAGTTACTGCCGCCTTGTGCTTGGGCGGGTGAAAAGAAAGGCGGCAGGTGGGAACTGCCGCACTCCGAAGGTTGGCGCCAAGGCGCCAACAAGACAGAAAGAGAAGCCAACATCATGCCCCATTCTCAGCAAAACCATATTGTGCTCTCCCGTGACAAGTTCAATGCGGATATGGCTACGTTCAGGCAGACTCTGGCGGCCATCATTCAAGCCACCTCGCATGCCTGTCCGTTTCTCGAAAGCACAGTGGGGTCGTTGGATTCACTCCGCTATCAGGACCGGATCTACCTGGACCTGTGCGCCTTTTCCAAGCACCTGGCGCCGGGATCACGCCTCCTTGACCTTGGCACCGGCTCGGGGATAGCAGGCCACTTGCTCGCGGCCCAAGGCCATTTTGTGGAAGCTATCGATGTTCCCGACTTCAACGAGGTCCCCGACCTTCATTCCACGATGGGCACCGAACAACAACTCCTGTGGCAGGCGCTGGCAGCGTTGCAGCCTCGGATCCGTTTCCAGCACTACTTCAACAGCAAGATTCCCTTCGATAATGCCTCGTTCGATGCGGTCGTGGCCTATGGCGTTATTGAACACGTTCCGGACCCCGTACTGCCGGAGGTGATGCAGGAAGTCGTACGGGTCACCAAACCCGGTGGGAGCCTGATGATCTCCTATCTTCCGAGAAAATGGGCACTCATGGAAATCGTGCTCGGCCTGATGGGCCGCCTCCATCACCTGCGACGATGGGGGGATGGCGAATTGCGCCGGTTTCTATCCGGTCTGGGCTACGAGATTGTCCTGAAAGAGCGCATCATTTTCGCCCCGCAGTTTCCGGCGGAAAGTACGAATCGACATAAGGCCATCCTGGACAAACTCGACACTCTGGCCGTGATCCCGCCCTTTTCGCTGCTAGCGCGCGATATCATGTGTGTCGCCCGGAAGAGATAGGGATAAAGTCCGGGTTGCCGCAAAAAGACGTTCAACTACGAAACACGCGAAAGCCGCGGAAAGGTAACACGGGTGGGTCAGAGAAATGGGTTGCGGGCAAAGCCCGCCTTGGAGTGCGGCAGTTCCTTACTGCCGCCTTGCCCTTGGGC
>CAZOZF010000153.1:0-7255 GCA_964584205.1 uncultured Verrucomicrobiota bacterium | reverse complement strand
CGGTCAGGATCGTCGCCACATGCGAATCAAACACCGCCGCAAACGCGCGGTTGAACCCGGCGTCAATGGAGGCCCTCAGGCTCTTGCCCGCCTTCAATTCCTCGCGGATCCGCTCGAAAATAAGGATGTTGGTATCCACCGCCATACCGATACTCAACGCAATACCGGCGATACCCGGCAACGTCATCACCGGCAGGGCGATCGCCCCGCCCGCCCGCGCATCACTGGCAAACATTCCGAGAATGGCCGCCACCACAATCATGCCCAGGGGCAGCAACACAATGTTCAGAATCAATGCCGCATCGGCCAGCAACCCGTTCACCAGGTAATAGGCCAGCATCAGGAGAATAATGACCACGCAGCCATACAGGGCGGCATTCTTGCCGCTCTTGACTGAATCGGCACCCAGCGTGGGATCCACCACACGGCGCTCCACAATGTCCACCGGCGCAGGCAACGAACCGGCCTTCAAAATGTTGGACAGGAACATCGCTTCGCTCGGCGTGAAGTTTCCGCTGATCTCGGCGCGCCCACCCAGAATGGCCTCGCGGATAACCGGGGCGGAATAAAGGGTTCCATCCAGCACAATGGCCATCTGACGGCCAACCTGCCCGGAATTTTTGGTGCCGCCCGGGGCATAATCTCCCGTAACACGGGCAAACCGGCGGGAGCCATTGGAATCAAATTCCAGATTCACCACAGCCTGACCCAACGACCGGTAATCCACAGAGGCCCGCTTGAGGGTATCGCCAGTCAACTGGGCGCGACGTTCGACATAGTACGGGGAATAGACTTCACGCCCCCCCACCTTCTCACGCTCAAGCAGCAATTCACAGCCACGGGGCGCATCAAACAGGGCGACCCGCCGGCGAAAATCTGAATCCGCTTTGTCCTCGGGAACCGCTGTCTTGTCGCGGACAAGATAATCACGCGGGGCTCCCCCCTCACTCAGGGAAATAATCTTGTATCCTTCGGGCGCCTTACCTTTGTCAAACAAACGGCGAATCAAGTCGCTGTTCTTCTCATGAACCATCCGGAATTCCAGGAATGCAGCGCTCTTGATGGAACGGGCGGCCTCGTCGCGCTTCTTCTCATCGACGCCGGGCAATTGGACGACAATCCGGTTGTTCTTCTCGGGGAAAATGATCGGCTCGGCAATCCCCAGTCCATCCACCCGGTTACGGATGACTTCAAGGGCGCGCAACTGGGCTTCCCGGATGGATGACGCCATCTTCTCCTTGACGCGGGTCTCGACCTCGGCGTCGGTGAGTTTCTGGAAATCCTCATCGCCCAGCTTGGTCTTGAGTTCCTCGCGAATCTGGTTCGCCATCCCGACTTCGTCGATCTGGACCGTGAAGCTGGTTCCGCCCTTGATATCCAGGCCGAATCGAACCTTCTCGCTCACCGGAAAGACCGTCGCGACCGACAAACCCACCAGGATCACCAACAACATCCACTTGAAAATCGTCTTCTTGTCCATAACCGTCCCTCTCCTCAGCTACCCGCACTTCATTCACCCCAAAGCAACTGTCGCGCGACGGTTACTTGTTGTCCACTTCCCCCGGCGCCTCATCTTTGTCCAACACCTTAACCACCGCGCCGCGGGCAACCTCAAGCTTCACATTTTCGGCCACTTTCACGACGAAGGTCTGCTCCTTGACGGTGGCCACAACGCCCAGCATGCCGCCGCAGAACATGACCCGGTCTCCGCTCTTGATTGCCTCGATGAGTTTTTTACGTTCCTTCTCCCGCTTCATCTGGGGCCGGATCATCATGAAATAAAACAGCGCGAAAATGATGACCATGTACCCCATCATCAACATCCCGCTCCCCTGCTGCCCCTGACCTGCCGGCGGAGTGCCCATTCCCAAAATCATCATCGTATTAAACATGCTCATCGATCCTCCTTGTTTTTTTCTAAAAATTCACTCTTAAACTCACCAAACACACCCTGATCCAGCGCGGTTCTGATCTCACTCATCAGCCCCAGAGTCCGGTGCAGATTATGAATTGTCAGCAACCGGATTCCCAAAACTTCATGGACATTCAAAAGATGCCGGATATACGCCCGCGTGAAATTCCGGCAACAATAACACTCGCACCCCTCCTCCACGGGACGGGTATCTTCCTTGTATTCCCCGTTCTTGACGGCGTAACGCTTCTCGTTCGTAATCGCCGTTCCGTGCCGGGCATATCGGGTCGGCATGACACAGTCAAACATGTCCACGCCCAACGCCACCGCCTCGATCATCTGTCGCATCACGCCCACACCCATCAGGTATCGGGGCTTTTCCACCGGCAACTCCAACACGCCGTTACGAACGGCGTCAAGCATCACGGATTCGGGCTCGCCCACGCTCACTCCCCCGACCGCATAGCCATCAAACCCCATCGCCGTGAGTTCACGGGCGCATTGGGCCCGCAGGTCGGCAAATTCGCCCCCCTGCACAATGCCAAAGACCAATTGGCCGTTCCGCGGATGCAGTTCGGCACACAAAGCCCCCCACGATAGCGTCCGGGCCACGGCCTGACAAGCGTATTCGCGGGTACAGGGATAGGGCGTGCATTCATCAAAAGCCATCATGATATCCGAACCCAGCCGGCGCTGGATGTCCATCGCCTCACGGGGCCCGAGGAACAACTTTGCACCATCCACATGGGAGGAAAATTCAACCCCGTCCGGCTTGATTTTCCGGAGACCGGACAGGCTGAAGACCTGAAATCCCCCGCTATCGGTCAGAATAGGCCGGTTCCACCCCATAAAACGGTGTAATCCGCCGCATTTTTCAATGACCTCCACACCCGGCCGGATGTTGAGATGGTAGGTGTTTCCCAGAATGATCTCAGCCCCCACCGACTCCAACTCAGCAGGCATCATCGTCTTGACCGTAGCCTGAGTGCCCACCGGCATGAACACCGGGGTGTTGATTGCACCATGAAGGGTCCACAACCGCCCGCGCCGGGCCTGGGTCTTCGAATCCACTCCCAGAACTTCAAATGTGCCCGGGATCCTCATTGCGGGGAGGCCGCCCGCATCGCGGCATCGGCTAGAACCAAGGCCGCCATCGCCTCAACCACCGGCACCGCCCGGGGCACCACACAGGGATCATGCCGACCGCGTGCCTTTAATTGACACGCCGAACCGTCCCAATCCGCCGTGGATTGAGCCTTTCCGATCGTCGCCGGCGGCTTGAACGCCACTCGGAAAAGAATCGGCTCCCCGTTCGAAATCCCGCCCTGGAGCCCGCCGCTGTTGTTGGTCCGGGTTCCCAGCGTCTTCCCGCGCTTCACAAACGCATCATTGTGCGCCGAACCCCGGAGCCGGGTTGAGCCGAAGCCAAGCCCGAACTCAAACCCGCGCGTGGCCGGAATGGACATCATCGCGCCCGCCAGGGAGCCCGACAGCTTGTCAAAAATCGGATCGCCCCAGCCCGCCGGCACATTCCGACACACGCCCATGACCACACCGCCCACCGAGTCGCCTTCATCCCGTACCGCACGGATCAGCGTCGCCATGCGATCCGCCGTTGCCTTATCGGGACATCGCACCAGGGTCTTATCCACCTTCGACCGGGTCAGTTTCAGGACATCCGGGTCGGGCGCGACAATGTCGCCTACCGACTGAACCCAGGCCACAATTTCGATCCCGAACCGTTCACGCAGGAATTTCTCCGCCACCGCGCCGGCCGCTACCCGGGCGGCCGTCTCGCGGGCGCTGGCACGGCCCCCGCCACTGGAGGCCAGCACGCCGTACTTGGCCATGTAGGTAAAGTCCGCATGCGAGGGCCGGGGCGCCGAGCGCATTTCCCCGTAATCTTCCGGGCGCGTGTCCCGGTTGCGAATCACCAGCGTCACCGGAGAACCCAGGGTCATTCCCTTTTCGACGCCTGAAATAATTTGAACCGTGTCGGTTTCCTGGCGCGGGGTCGTCAGATCACTCTGCCCGGGACGCCGACGGTCAAGCTGGGGCTGCAGGTCGGATTCCTTCAGGCCAAACCGCGCCGGAAGCCCGTCAATGACGGCTCCCACCATCGGTCCATGCGACTCCCCAAAGGTTGTCACTCTAAAAACAGATCCCCATGTATTGGCCATAATTTTTCTCCAGTCCGCTAACCTTACAAATCCGTCTTGCGGTATGCAATGGTTTCTTGGATAATGTTCTGGTGAGTCAGGGAAGACATCACCTGGCGGGGGGAATACCGTGAAAACAAGCAGTCAGAAGTTTACCATCGTCGTCATCATCATCGGGGTGATGCTCTGCACCTCGATCTTGGCCTACTTCACGGTCTTCTCGCCAAAAGTCGAAATGCCCGATCTGACCCAGCTTCAAAAGACATCGGACCAACCGGCGGGAAACACGCCACCGACCGCAGAGCCGGCGCCCGGCACACAAGCTCCGGAACCGAACGGTTCGAAAACGGCTCCGCAAACGCCTTCCGCAGCCCTCCCCGCAGTTCAATTCACATCGGAAAAAGGGAACCTGCCGCCACCGGAAAATTCCGAAAGAACGGATCAGCCTGGGGGAAACAAGCCATCCGCCCCTGGCTCGGCTCCCCAGGGAGCGGCTCCCCAGGGACAACCCTCGGGACAGAACGGGGCGGAATCAGCCCCGCAAACTCCTTCCGAAGCCTCCCCTGCAGCTCAAGTCACATCGGAAAATTCCGAAACAATCGACCTGCCGTCGTCCACTCGATTGGCACCCGATATGTTCGTCTATAGCACACTTCCCTTTGATGCCCCCCTGGCTGAATTCCCGCTGGTGCTAGTCGGCCAGAAATCCCTCGAATGGTACAAAGGCGCAACGGTTTCAAGAGGCGGCGTATCCGCAGGCGGAAGCGGAAGCGAAAACGGCCCCCCCCCCATCTACAGAACCCCGCCTAATCCGCCGCCGGGTCCGCCGCCGGGTCCACCGCCGGGTCCACCGCCGGGTCCGCCGCCGGGTCCCCCGCCGGAAGTCAGTTATTCAGGCCTGTAACGAAGGGCTTATACCGTATGATTGTGCTTCATTGTGGAGCCCTGTTTCTGGCTCTTGGATTGACCCCCTGGCTACTGGCGCGGCGACTGGCTCCCACATCCCATACCACAGGTATTTTGGCTTGCTGGGGAGCCGTGATGGTGGGATTGAATATCATCGTCCCCATAGTGCTCCACCTCCTGTCTATCGAAATCACGGCCAACACCCTGTCCGCTGCCCATCTGATTCCTGCCGCAGGAGCCCTCTTGGTATCCCGTTTCGGAAGAAATAAAGAAAGGGAGCCATTCCCGCGCGTGTTTCTTGTCACGGCCATCGTCTTCGCCACACTGGTTCTTCCCATCAGCCATATCGCCGGAATCGACACTTACAAGTGGCAGGATCTCGCCGGCAGCGTGGCGGCTGAAGGCCGCATCGCCTGGTTGATTCACCCGCTGTCCCTGCTTGGGTTCACGCCCCGTTCCTATTCCAGTGCCCAACCGCTGGTGCTCGCCACCATTGAAATTCTGGGGCATACCGGAGTGGACTGGGGATTTTATGTCCTTTCGCTTGCCTTCGGGATCACCGGCCTCGCCGGCGCCTGGATGCTGGGACGCAGGCTGCTCGGGTCGGATCGGCTTGCCGGCTGGTTTGCCGTCTTCTACCTCTTCTCCCCCGTCTTCATGCGCTACAACTACTGGGCCACCGGTCGCGGCCTCCTCCTCGCCCTTCTCCCCCTTTATCTCCTCATCCTCCTCCGCCTTTCCCGACTTCCCCGCTCATGGCTCAATGTTCAATGTTCAATGTTCAATGTTCTATCCCTCCTCTTCCTCTCCCTGCTTCTCGCCTTGTCCCACAAGGCCGGCCTGATCGGAATCATTCTGATCCCACTCCTCTTCCTGATCTCTCCAGTATTCATCCTGATACGCGACCGCTGGAGCCTGGTGCTGGCGCTACTCGCCGTGCTGGCCATCGGACTGATGGTCGCAGGCGGCAATCCGGCGACTCTGACGTATCGTCTGCTGACACGATTCGGCTGGCTGCTCCCCCTGGCGATCCTCGGCCTCTATTCCGCTCCGGGGCAATTCAGAACATCGCCCGCACGCGCCATGCTGGCGGCGGGATTTTCGACCCTGGCCCTCTCCTGCACGACCGACATGTACGGCGCCCTGCTGGCTCTTCCCTTTATCACCTTCATCGCCACCACGGGGTTCGCCACGCTTCCGGAACGTCCCTTCACGCCCCTCATCATGGTCCTTACCGGCCTGACCGCCCTGATCATTGTGGTCAACCAATCCCTGGATTCGCCCGACGAATCGGTCTATCGCGCCGCGCAATTTCTGGAACAGCACGACCCGAAGGGCCCCTACCGGATCGAGGCGCCGGGCAGAACGCGACCCCGGATGCAAGCCTATGTCTCCGGCTGCCCCCGCTTCACCGTGGAATCCGCAACAGAAGCGGAACTGGCTGTTGCCCGCCCCCCTCAATGGACCGGGACATTATCCATCGACACCCGACATTGGATCGACTATTTGAGAAACATGGTCGCCCTTCGCGGCAGCAGCACCGACTGGTATGGAGGCGGGAACACAGTGTATTACATCACCGTCGCCGGAGAAGGCAACGTCCCCCGGGATGCCAAACTTCTCTTCACCCACGGCACCGTCAAGGTATTCGAAAGCCGATCGAACTCTAAAGCCGTTGCACCGAGTGGCCACCATCCACCATGAGCACCTGTCCCGTGGAGTACGCCAGATCGCCTCGCGCCAGCATGGCGGCGGCACGGCCAACATCATCCGGAAGCCCCCAGCGCCCCTGCACAAGCAGGCCTTCACCAATCAGCTTGTCGTACTTCGACGTCACGGCGGAGGTCATATCGGTCTTGATGATGCCCGGCCTGATTTCATAGACGGGAATGTCAAATTCCCCCAGGCGCGCGGCAAACAGCTTGGTCGCCATCCCCACACCGGCCTTGGTGATGCAATAGTCGCCCCGGTTGACGGAGGCAACGGTTGCGGAAATCGAGGACACATTAATGATGCACCCGGCGAAGCCGGCCTGCGCCTGCTTCTGTTCCACCATCCAGTTGGCCACCGCCTGCGTCAGGAAATAGGGTCCCTGCAGGTTGATCCGGACCAGTCGCTCAAAACTCTCCTCGGTAGCCTCTAGGATATCGCGACGCTCCGCCGGGGCCACGCCTGCATTGTTCACGAGCACATTCAGCCGCCCGAAATGACGCCTGACTTCAGCCACTAGGTTTTCCCTGTCGGCCTTGAGGCTGACATCCGCTTTGACATACAGGAC
>CAZOZF010000152.1:0-7292 GCA_964584205.1 uncultured Verrucomicrobiota bacterium | reverse complement strand
CTTCGGGAAGTGTTGAGGCATGGATTCCGCCCATCACGACCTTCACCCCGCGACGGCGGTACTCGTCCGCAATTTCATAAGCGCGCCGGATATTGATACTGGTGGATGTGATGCCGACCAAATCCACCGGATCGTCAAAATCGAGCGTCTGGATCGCCTCATCCACGACGGACACCGAATGACGCGGCGGCACAAGGCCCGCCAGAAAAAGCGGCGTGAGTGGCGGCATCATCGCTTTCGCCGGCCGGAATAGGTCTCCGTCGGGGGTATAGAACGTCGGGCAAATCACTGTAATCTTCATGAAACGCTCCTCCGCTAGTCGTTCGCTCAGGAACTTATTGTTTTACGCTCCCAGTTGCAAGCCGGAGGAACGCGTGTTTCTTGACTTTCCCGCGTGGTTTGTCTTCACTGGGCGAACGCAACGGAGACAGCATCATGCCCCATACTTCATACGGAACCTTATTACAGGGAAAGGCGACCCTGATGGATCGCCAGTTCGAGGCGCTTCAAGCGCAGCCCGTGGATCAGGAGTGGATTCCTGAACTCACCGAGGCCGACCGTTTTCAGACCACCCTCAGCAGGCCGGTCTCAGTCACCGGACCCGGCACCTTTTTCGGACGTGCCCAGCGCACCCTTCACCTCGAACCTTCCACCGCCGGCGGCTGGTGGTTTGACCGCACCGATCTTCGCGATGCCATGCCCATCAAGGTGACGGCCAATAACGTCTGGACCACCCAGCGCAATATCGTTCTCTGCAGCGGCTCCCCCCACAATTACATGCGTATGGTGGAACATATCGTCGCCCTGCGTCTCGCTTTGAACCTGGATAATCTGATGATCCGCATGGACTCGGGTGATCCGCCGTTATTCGACCGGGGCAGCCTGGATCTCGTGGAGGCCATCGAACAGGCGGGCATCAAAAAAACAAGCCAGCCCACGCAGTTTGTGACCGTCAGGGAGCCCGTCGCCATGCTGGCACCCAATGGAAGTTTTCTGGTGTTCAAACCCTGCACGGACACGGTTCCCGTGCTGAACCTGGATGTCGGCGTCAATTTCAAGACCGCCATCGGCAAGCAGCGCCTGCGCATCCGGCTCACTCCCGAAACCGGCCGCTACGGCTCACTGGCCCGCACGAACTGTTCCTTCACGCAGATGCTGTTCACCAAAACCATCGGCAAGCTTTTCGCGGATGTCCGGAACCTCGGCTACACGAACAACAACATCCTCGTCGCCGGACGGCGAAGCTATTACAACACCCCTACGATGTTCCACAACGGGAAAGCCCTGGAAGCAGTCTGGCATCGCGCCATTCTGGATCTGGTGGCGGCCATCGCCCTGATCGACACCGGGCGGTTCGTCGGCGATGTGTATTCCTATAAGGCCGGGCACACCCTGGATGTGGTGATGGTGCGAAAGCTTTTTGAAAACGATCTCTTGTGCCCATTTTAAGGAAGTGGTGAACCATGGCGGGAGGGCAACTGAAGCGGTGGCTGTTGGTGAACTATGCGGGGTATCCGCTCACCCCCAGCAGCCTGATGCCTGACAACGGCCTCGCCAATCTGGCCGGCATCATCATCGCCGGAGGCGGGGACGTTGAAATTCTCGACTACAGCACCGTGACGTCAGTCGCCCGGATGACCTCAAGCCCCCTTCAAGCCCACCTGACGCGGGCCTGGAACACCCTGAAAGCCCCCGACAGGGGTCTTCTCCCCTCTCTCCGGAAACTGGCCACCCTGGCCACCCTGCCCGGCGCGGAAAAGGAACGCCAGGCGCTACAGGACAAGGCTGTGGCTGAAATCGGCGATGAGCTGATCGCCCATATCCAACGAAAAAATATTGAGGCGGTTGGCTTCAAACTGTGGAACGGGGACGGACTGATCGGCTCGGCCACGCTGGCCGCACGACTGCGCCGGGAATGCCCCCGCGTCATGATTTTCGGCGGAGGGCCCCATGTCGACCTTTTCCAGGCCCGCATCCTGAATCACTACCCCACCTTCGATGCCCTGATCTATGGCGAAGGCGAGGATACGCTCCGCCATCTTCTTGCCGGGGGCGCCAACACCGGCTCTTTTCCCGGAATTCCAAATTTAATCTACGCCGGCAAGGACGGTATCCGAATGACCGAGGAAACCATGGTCAAGGATCTCAACCAGCTGCCGATGCCGGTCTATGATCCCGCTGTGTATCCCGCCATGGCAGGCGACGAGAAAATCAAGATCATCGTGATTGACGAAAGCCGCGGCTGCCGAAACGAATGTGCCTTCTGCATCCACCCCGTCAAGAGTCATCGCACGGTCCGCCTGAAAAGCATTGACCGGCTTCTGCAGGAAGTCCACCGGCTCCAGGACAATTACGGGTTCCGGGCTTTCCGGTTCGCCGGCTCCTGCACCCCGTATTCCCTGCTGAACGCCTTTGCCGCAGAAGTCATCCGGCAAAAGCTTTCCTTTCAGTACGCTTCATTTGCCCACATCCATCATGGCGGGGAAGCGGACTTCGCCCTGATTCGTCAGTCAGGCTGTGTCGCCCTGTTTTTTGGAATTGAGTCCGGCAGTCAGCGGATTCTGGATCGCCTCCAAAAACGGATTTCCACCGCCGAGATCACCGGGACACTTCAGCGGGCAAACCAGGCGGGACTGTTCACTGTGGGAAGTCTCATTTTCCCGTCACCGGGCGATGACGCCGATTCAGCCGCAGAGACGATTGAACTCCTCCGCCCTCTCCATCTGGGCTCCGTCACCCTGCAACCAGCGGTTTTAATGCCCAGAACCCGCTGGTTTGCGGATCCGGAAGCCTATGGATTCAAATTCTCGAAACAGTATCTTGAAATCGGGCTGACGTGGAAACTGAAACTCCAATTGCCGCCCCGGTTCTGGGCGCCGCTCCCCATCAGCCTTGACGGGTATTCCTACCGTCAAACCCTGAACCGGACCAGCCGCTTTTCAAAACAACTGGGCACCCTCGGTATTCCCACCTCCATTTCCGATGAGAACTACCTGATGAGCAAGTTGGCCGGGCTTGACCCTGTTGTTTTCCGGGATCGCAGTCTGGGGGCATTCTATGCCGGCGACTCCACCACCATCCTGGATCTGGTAGGCTCCATCAACCAGGCTGGTGCGGGATTGAAATCGTAATCTGAGTCCCTTGTCCGGGCTGACTCGCAATACGAAGCGTACCGCCATGCGCCTCCGCCACCTGCAGAGCAATAAATAACCCCAGCCCCGTTCCCCCGTGTTTGTTTTTCGTGGTGTAAAAAGGTTCGCAGACTTTCCGGATCTGATCCTCATCCATCCCGTGGCCATTGTCCTCCACAACGATTTCAACGCCACTCACGCTCTCCCGGCATGCCATCCGAACCCATCCCTTTTTAGAGTGAACCGCATGAATGGCGTTGGTGACCAGATTTTGGATCGCACGAGTCAGCTGAACCTGATCAGCCTCAATCACGGGCTCCGGGGTTCCGATATCCGCCGACACCTTCACCTCATAGTCCCCGGCCACCACCCGGCTGTCTTTCAGAACGAATTGAAGCAAACTCCCCAGCTTCACAGGCGTCCGATGCAGCGTGCCCCGACTCACATTCAACCACATCTCGGACAGGTTTTTGCACAGCAAGGCGTTTTCCTCGATAATCCCGATATAGTTCGAGGGGGTTTCCTGATTTTGACCCGGGGCACTCGCAGGATTCTTGACCCATTCCCCAAGCAATTCCAGGTATCCCATGATTGAAGTCAGCGGATTCCTGAGATCATGAACCAATTCCGCCGACTTCTGCCCCAGCGTGGCCAGACGCTCGTTTCGGACAAGCTCGTTTTTAAGGGCTTCATTCATCCGCCCCAAATCCGTCTCCACATGCTGTCGCCGCCGCTCCTGCTGGGTACGCCTGACGCGATTCCGGATGATTCCCCGAATTTCAAAGGCATCAAACGGTTTCTTGATGTATTCATTGGCACCCAGCCGGATCGCCTCCTGAGCCGTCTCCAAGGCACCAAAGCCGGTAAACATGATGATGGAGACCACTCCGTCAATCTCCCGGATTGCCTTCAGTCCCTCGATCCCATTTTTGCCGGGCATGCGGATATCCATGACCACCGTATCCGGTTGGTGCTCCTTGAGCAGGGCAATCCCCTCATCCACGGATTCCGCACACAACACCTGATACTCCGGCTTCAGAAGAATCCGGAGACTTTCCCGCGGCCCACGCTCGTCATCAATCACCAGCACCTTGGGCAGAGCCACGGGAACAGCGCCATCGATATTAGAATGTGCGGACATAGGACACACTCATGAGATGCGACGTGGTTTCGTAAGTCCCGTTATACGCGGGATTCTGATTGTTCATCACGTCGCGATCTCCGATGATGCTATAGCCGTAGGCAAGATCAATCCGATCCGGACCGCGATGCCAGCCTGCTCCCAGGGTGACAACATGCCGGTCGGCATCCGGCAGTGTGGGCGCCAGAGTTTCTTCCGGCACCGGGCTCTGAAGGAAGATATACCCGGCGCGCAAGGTCAGCGCCTCGGCAACTTTCCAATCCGCCCCAGCCCCGAACGTCCACGTATCCTTCCAATTCTGACGCACCACCAAAGGAGCGCGGGGATTCGGGGAGGTCGGGCCATTCAGCAACGGATTGCTGTTGCCCGCATCAAGGGTCAGGGAGTCATATCGCGAGAACTCAATCCACTCCACATCCGCCTCGATCCGAACCGTATCAGAGAGCTCAATGCCATAGCCGAGCCCCACAATGGTCGGGAACTCGATGGAAGACTCAAAATCACTCGTGGGGCTCATCCCCACCGCCTGCGCCCCACTGAATTCACCATCGCCATCATAGTCCACCTTGACCGGAGACCGGTACGTCAGCGCCAGGGATTGAGCCTTGGTCGGACGGACCGTCACGGCCGCATTTCCGCCCACACCCGTGCCATCCCCCTGAAGATGCGCCGTACCATCCGGCATGGCGCCTCCTGTGAGCAGGGACCACGGCAGAACCTGCTTCATATCCAATCGTGACATATACACATCCAGCCCGGCGGCAACGGAAACCTTGTCACCCAGCTTGGTCGCCAGGGTGGGATTGACATTGATCACCGTCAATTCCGCCGAATAAGGCGCCGTGTAGCGGAACGCACCGGTTTTGTCCCACACCGTGGACTGTCCGAACGGGGTCGTAATCCCCAAGCCGGCGGTAAAGTTATGGCCCGATGATGGCAGAGCCATAAAAAGATTTGGGAGAAACTTCCAGGAATCCTCGGTTGAGGCCGACCCCATCGGCGAATGGAACTTGGTGCTCGTGTTGATGATCGTAACCGAGCCCATTGCCTGGGCATCTTTGACTTCCGTCAGGTTGGCCGGATTATGCTCCACCGCCGAAGCATCATCCACCTGGGCAATTTTGCCGCCCACCCGTCCCAAGGCTTCCGCCCCGGCCGGGGGATTCCGGAATCCATTCGCAAACCCCCACGATCCCGAACACACTACCGCCAGCCCAGTCATCACACCAACATATCCTGTTATCTTCATCGCTATTCCTCCGTTGTTTAGTGTTCCCAATGGCCAACTTTCAATAGCATCGACAATGCCAAGTCCTTTCAATCAATATATTGTGGATAAACCAACCCAACCACCATTCATATAGCGTGCTGAACAATTATGTACAGATCAATTACGAACAGTTGTTCATTAATGTGCATTTTTTGTTAATAATATTTGCATTAATTCAAAACTTATGCACAATTCGATTAACTTCAATTTATCACTATGGAGACAAACCGAATAGTGAGCCGGAATAGAGTGGTGGTGACCGGCCTTGGCGTGGTGGCTCCCAATGGCATTGGGACGGAGGCTTTTTGGTCTTCCCTCCTTGCATGCCGAAGCGGCATTAAGCGGATCACGCTCTTCGATGCCAGCAAACACTCCTGCCGAATCGCGGGGGAAGTGAGTGACTTTGATGCGGCGCTTCATTTGAGTCCGGGAATTAACCCGAAACGCCTCGCCCGCCAGACCCAGATGGCGCTCGCCGCCACCGCGCAAGCTTTCCAGGACGCCAATTTATCCCGTGAAACCCTGATCTCAGACAAGGCGGTGCCGCTGATCCTGGGAGTCAGTTCCAGCGCCATCGAAATCATCGAGCACGGCATGGAAAGAATGGCGGGACACGGCCCCACCCGGGTTCCTTCACACATCGTCAATGCCTGTCAACCCCATCAAGCCGCAAGCATCCTCGCCCTGCACTTCCCGCTACTCACCCGTGCCACGACCATGGCCTCGGCGTGCGCGGCAGGCCTCGACGCGATCGGGGCGGCCGCAGAGCTGATCCGGAGTGGCCGCGCGGATGTGGTGGTCTGCGGAGGGACTGACGCCCCCATCAATCCCCTGACGTTTGCCTGTCTGGCCAAGGCCGGCCTGGTTTCATTTCGCAATGAAACCCCTGAAAAAGCCAGCCGCCCCTTCGATGCGGATAGCGATTCAGGCGTCATCTCTGAAGGCGCGGGTATCGTGATCCTTGAAAGCCTCGCCCATGCCACCGCCCGGAATGCGAAACCTTATCTGGAAATTACCGGCTTCGCCACTCGTTTTGATACCGATCCGGCAGTCGCGGGATCAGGCTTGGGATCAACCATGAACGAAGCCTTGGCCAATGCGGGCCGACGCCCCTCGAATGTGGATTACATCTGCGCGCATGGCCCCGGTCATCCCGTCATGGATCGCAGCGAAACCCGTATGATCAAGACCGTGTTCGAGGCCCTTGCCTACTCAATTCCCATCAGTTCCATCAAGGGTGTCACCGGCAATCCCCTCTCCGCCGCCGGTCCATTTCAACTCATCGCCTGTTCCCTGGCCATCCGGGATGGAATGATCCCTCCCACCGCCAATCTCGAGAAGGCGGATCCTGACTGTGACCTCAATTACACCCCCAAAATCCCCTGCGCCTCACGCTTGAATTGTATTTTGGTGAATTCACATGGTTTGGGAGGCGGCAATAGCTGCCTTGTCCTGGAAAGGATAAAACCCTCATGACCCTGATTTCCATCGCCCATTTCCTGGGCATTGCGATCAGTTTTTTCATGGGAGCCTTTGTCTTCCTTACCAATCCGCGACGGCGGACAAACCAGCTCTTCCTCATGCTGTCCATCCTGCTGACGACCTGGCTGATCTTCATGGCCATCGCATTCCTCTACCCGGACGCGAAGACCGTCGCCATGTGTGTGCGCGGCTGCATGATGGCCGGAGCGATGATTCCGCTTTCGTTTGACTGGCTTCGGGTCTCCATTATACACCCCGAAAAATCCCG
>CAZOZF010000151.1:0-7300 GCA_964584205.1 uncultured Verrucomicrobiota bacterium | reverse complement strand
CGAGCGTACAGGCGTTTAGATCAATGAATAATCCCCTCATAAACCCGGAAGAACCCTAATTTTTTCCTTCGACCCGATTCGATTCATAAATAACCTCTCGTTGTTTCTCTTGATCAAAGCCTCGTGCTCAGCAATAGGGTGTTTGCGGCTCCAGCAGCCTCATTTGAACCGCCATCCCTGATTTGCGAGATGGATATTTTCCATCAAGAGCCGCCGCTATAGCGCCCCCGACGGCGGCAGCAACCGGAGGCGGAAAGGCATTTCCGACTTGTCGATAAGCGGCCGTCTTCTTGCCACTAAACTTCCAAAAATCCGGGAACCCTTGGATTCGAGCAACCATACGAACAGTCAAGCGTGGTCGCCCATCCATGGGGAAGTCTACCGAAGGCGGTTCATTTGCAATTCCCAAGCCATCCACGCCTAGTTCGCGCCATTGGGTTCTCGCGCGGGTCGGCCCGAGATCCGGTCCGCCATGCTTCTTTGATCCACCTACGATGGTAGGTGCAACGTGTTGCGCCTGACGCTGCCACCGGTGCGCTCCCTTCCACCCTTTCGACTCCATAAGATCTTTCAGGGTATTGCCAACAGTCACTTTTCCGGGATTCGGCTCAGGCCATTCAAAGAAAGACATGCGGCCTTTTGGAAGAGCAACCAAAACGAAGCGAGGCCTCAATTGCGGCACGCCGTAATCCGAGGCCTGTAAAACCTTCCACTCGGTTTCGTAGCCAAGATCACTCAGACTTGAAAACAAATTCTCCCGATACTGCGTAAATTTTGCTGAAGCAAATCCTGGCACATTTTCAAGCAAAACAGCCTTTGGCTGCATCTCCCTGATCAGACGCAATGCATCGGGAAACATGTCCCGGTCATCATTACTTCCCAGTTGCTTGCCCGCGATGGAAAATGGGGGACAAGGAACGCCTGCGGCAAAAAGATCAACTTTATGCCACCGACTACCATTTACAAGTCTCATATCATCCTGCCGGACATCCCATTGCGGGCGGTTCATGCGCAACGTCGTGCAGCAGTGCCCATCGATCTCAAGAGCAACGACACAATCAAAACCCGCCGCCTCCAAACCTAGTGCCTGACCGCCACCTCCGACGCAGAATTCAGCTACCGTAAAACGTCCCATATCAACCACCGCCGTATGAAATTGAAATTTAAACCAGTGACCACGGAAGGTATCAACCGCAAATGACTCAAGCCAGTAAAAACGGGCTACCTTATTCCACCGACATCACGGTAAGAGTCTGGGCGACGCGACCGATTTTGATCTTGAAGGTGTCACCCACAGTTTTTCCCAACACAGCCTGCCCGAGGGGAGACTGTGCGGTTACGATCGTGATTTCTTCTCCATCAACCTGAATTGTTTCGCCCCCGGCGGCGGAGCCGAACAAAATGACTCGGGCCTCCCCGTCGCTTGATCTCAGCCGGATCAAGGCACCAAGCTGAATCAAGCTCGTGTCGTGAAGCGCCTTCAAGGGCAGCATCTGGAGGCTTTCCAAGGCGTTTGAAAGCTCCTCGACCCGCTTGGCATGACCCCGGGCTAGAAACGACTCCTCCAACTTGAAGGTGTCATACTTGTGTTCCGCGTGGTGCTCCTCACTGGTGGCTGTGGCAAAGGATTTCTTCGCAACAGCAGTGGTGGATGCCAGTTCCGCCGTCAACTGGTTTATAAAGCGCTTGTGAATCTCGTGCTTGGTCATACCAGCCGCTCGCTTTTACTTCGTGGATTTTTCGGATATCAGTCGATAAACCACGGAAAAATCTTCCTCGCCCCATCCGGTTTTCATTGCCTCTGAGAAAACCTCCTTAAGCCGCTCGGTCAAGGGACAGGCGGTTTTGAGCTCGGCCGCCCGCTCCAGAGCGAGGCGGACATCCTTATCCATGTGCTTGAGGGAGAAATGCGTGGAATAGTCGCCAGCCAGCATTTTTCCAATCTTCATGTCGGCCAGCACCGAGTAACCCGCATTCATCTTGTAGGCCTCGATAAAGGTGGCCCTATCCAATCCGGCCTTCCCCGCAAAAACAAGTCCCTCGGTCATGGCCTCCATCAAATTGGCCAGCATCATATTCATGATCAGCTTGGCATCGGCGGCCGTTCCAACAGCCCCGAAATGAAAACATTTCTGACCGATCTGAAGCAGTAACGGCTCCATGCGGGCCGCCAGATCCTTGTCGCCGCCCACATAGAACACGAGCTTTCCCGCCTCCGCACCGCCCTTGCTTCCGGTAAAGGGAATCTCCAGAAATTCGCCCCCTGCATCCTGAATCTGGCGAGCCGCACGCTGGTTGTCCTCAGGGCCCACCGTGCTGGCATTCAGGATGACTTTTCCCTTAAGCGAAACCCGGGTAAGACCCTGCGGACCTTCCGTCACGGAAATCAAGGCAGGCGGATCGGCGACAACGATCACGATCACATCCGACTCAGAAGCCACGGCCACGGGTGAATCAACCACTGGAAAGCCCGCGTCTTTGGCATGGGCTTGAGTCCGGTTCCACCCGATAACGCGATGGCCTGCCCTCTGCCACCCCTGCCCCATCCGGGATCCGATAATTCCGCAGCCGATAATACCGATATTCATAACCACGCTCTCCTGCGCTTGAACTCAGGGATTTTCCCGCACGAACGCGATTTCGTAGGTCTGTCCGGAAAGGGGTTGGTAATACAACCCAACAAGTTGATCCAGCTCCGACTGGTAGGTCAATGTGTAGGTTGCACCAGGATAATTCACATCCCTGAGCTCGACGAAGACCTTGGTGTCCGTGTTATCGCGGGACGCCTGCGCCTTGGCCACACGAATTGGATTCGGATTAAAATAAGCGGCGCTCATGGCTCCTGCGGCATCAACGGACTTGATCTCCAGAACATACCCGCCGTCCGGCCGTACCCACTTGCCGACCAACTTCGGATAAGGCGGCGTGAGGGACTCGTTTGACCGCGCCTTGCACCCCCCGAAAAATCCGAATGAAACGGCAACCAGCCCGACCAGCAGCATCGAGACTAACCGCTTCACGCCCATGACGCCCGCAATTCTCATACGTGATGTAATAGATTTCATCCGATACCCTCGCTTTTTTCATGAACGTTGAAATCTATAACAAATCCGGGGCGATGACGAGAACTTAGCGGCCCTATGAAGGGATTGACATGTTCTATCCGGCAAATAATACTGCACCCGACATGATTTCAATCATCCTTCCAGTTTACAGAAATTCTAGTTTTCTTGAGGCGTTGATCCGTCGAATTCACCATACTCTGGATGAGCGCACTATCGAACACGAGATCATCGCGGTCAACGATTGCTGCCCGGAAGCGTCCCTTCAGGTGTTACAAACTCTCATTTCCCGGGACGCACGCCTGATTCTCGTGGATTTAAAACAGAATGCAGGGCAGCACAGGGCCGTACTGACCGGGCTGACCTGTGTCACAGGCGAGTGGTTTGCCGCCATGGATGCAGATTTGCAGGATGAGCCGGAAGACCTTCCCGCCCTGATCGACCTGGCGACCGCGAAGCACACTGTTGTTTTCGCAGGACGGAGAGGCCGGTACGAGTCTGCACCCAGGCTGTTGACCTCCCTGCTTTACAAAAGTCTCCTTTCCTTTATCACGGGGGTGCCCCGTGATGCAGGCATGTTTTTCGTGGCCCCTTCCGAACTGAAGAATACACTGCTCTCATTCAAAACCCGCACGCCCGCCGTAGTGGCGATGCTGGGTGGACTTCCCGTAAAAAAAATCAGCATCCCTGTGAACCGAAGTCGCAGACCCTCAGGCACCAGTGGATATTCATCGCGTCTCCGGCTCAAGGCAGGACTGAGATCCCTTACGTGCGCCCTGCAATGCCGTTTCGGCGGGCTCGCATCCGTCAGCCCCGACTATTCGAGTAATATTGGCACCATCACCAGGGGAAAGGATCTGTCGGTATGCCCGCGCTAGTCACACGCCTTTGTCCCGGAATCAACCGGAGCTCCCCCGTCATGCGTGACGGGCTGATCTCCCTGTTCCTTGGAATTGCCGCACTGGCCTTGTATTCCCTCGGGCAGAACCCGGAGTTCAAGGGTGACGACTCTTATCTTTACCCCGCCAGTTTCGCCGCAATCACGGATGCTCTGCACAGTCTGGATTTCAGCAGTGTCACGGCTTTCGGGACCAGTCTTTTCCAGTTAGCGGGATGGATCGGGTGCTCGCCACGCCACGCCTCAATTCCAGCGCTCTTTCACGCCTTATTCTATGCCGCCTGCACGGGGTTGAAAATCCCCTTTTCCCTGACCCTGCTACAGGTTCCCGTCACCGCCATCAGCACCGCAACAGTGCTGCTCCTGTATCGACTGCTTCGCCGCTCCCTGCAGGCAAGCCGGGGCATAAGTGTCGCGGGCGCCCTCATGCTGATGCTTTCGCCGGTATTCACCGCGACGAGCCGGGGATTGGCCACCTATTTCCTGCCCTTTGCTGTCTTTTCAACCCTGCTCGCCCTCCTCGCGATGGACGCCCTGAACCGCGAGGGCCGACCGCGATGGTGGATGGGGATAGCACTGGCTCAGGTTCTCCTGTCGGACATAATAGGATTTGTCACGCTCCCTCTCCTGCTGTTTGCCGTTGTGGCCGCAGGGCCCGACTGGAAGAAATCCCTGGGTCGGTTATGTTCCATCCCCATCGTCACCCCGGTCATCATGACCGTGATCCTGCTCGTGCTGGGAAATTGGCTGGCCTACATAAAAGGGGCGACAACACCCCTGATGATCCTGCTGGGCGAACATGGAACTCATCTCAGTCAGGGGAGTCCCACTATCCGGTCACCGGTCTTTCTGGCGGAATGCCTCACTCTGCTCATGGGAATCATGCTCCCTGTTCTTGTTCCGGTTGGCCTACTGGTGTGGTGGAAAGCGGGCAAGCCGCTTCGGATCGGTTGGCTCACCGCCTTCGGATTTCTCGGCACCCTTGTCTACGGAATGATATTTTACGCCATGACACCGGAACGGGTGTTTGTTAAGCATTGTTACCAGCTCTACCTATTGTTACCCGTCCTTCTTCTGATCCTGGCACTTGTCCGCCTGATGCATCACGACATCCGGCATGGCCGATACGCCGCCGCCGGCCTTCTGACCGTTCTCCTCCTCTTCGAAGGCCTCGCCTGTTTGACCTACATTGCGAAAGTGCCAGCCTCTCCCTGGAACCGCGTCTTTGAGCGAAACTCGCACGGAACTGTAGTGCGTAATGAGGGAACCAAGGCGGCAGGCTATGTGGTTCGCCAGTGGATTGAATGCCTGTGGCGGCAAAACCCGAACCAGCCCATCACCCTGACGTGCAACCGGTACGATATGTCGTTCGCAATTTTTTCAGGCTTGAATGCTGAGGAAAAAGGATGGAGTTTTGTCCCTGAATTCGGGCCCGACCGGCCCCTTTCGCAAAAGACCAATCCCTCGTTGCCGTCCGAACTCGGCATAGCGCCCGGGAAGGAACCCGACCGGGTCTATCTCCTGGATTTGGGCGGGCGGTCCGGACTGCTCCGCCACATCATTCGCTCGTCTTCGCCGGGAATAACGCAGGTTCAGGTTTTCGTCCGCCCGCCCACTGGCTCCTTCACTCCCCCACTCCCTCCGGGCGAATTAAACCTGGAGGCACTCGAGGCGCGATACGACCGGGACTATAACCGGTATTCGGACTACTTCCCCCGTCGCTTCGCCCGTGGATCCGCCGCGAAATGACCCTGGAGCCCCAGTATGGCCCGAGTCTCCGCAGGTGACGAGAGATCCCGTCCATAGGCCTTGGCCAGCTGAACAATTCGTTCAACGAGGGCGACATTGGAGGCCTGACAGGTCCGCTCCTCATCAAGCCAGATGTTGTCCTCAATCCCCACCCGAACCCCGTCTGCAACAATCACCCCGAGGGCATTCATCGGCTTCTGGAAATCACCGATTCCGGAAACGGACCAAATTGAATTCGCCGGAAGTTCCGATACCATGAGTCCCAAATGCATCAGCTTCGGCTGGGCGGCAGCGATGTTTCCCAGAATAATGTTAAAGTAATACGGCGGGGTCAGCAAACCCTTGCTGATAAGGTAGTGCGCCACGTTGACCATGCCCAGATCGAACACCTCGAGTTCAGGCTTGATCCCCTGTTCCCTCATCTTCCCGGCAAGGCGCATGATCATGTCCGGGCTGTTCACGCTGGCGATCTTGTTGAAATTCAGGGAACTCAAAGTCAGACTGGCCATGTCAGGCCGGGCATCCCCCGTCAGTTCCAACACCTGCGAGCGTTGCTCGTACTCCCCATAGGTCCGCCCGCTGGTTGTCGCGATCAGGATCAATTCCGGGGCTTTCTGGCGAATACCGCGGAAAATCTCCTGGAAAATATCTTTCCGGAACGACGGATTCCCGTCCTGGTCGCGAGCATGGATGTGAATCATTGAAGCGCCAAGGGCCGCACATTGCAAGGCATCGTCGATGATTTCGCGGGGCGTAACCGGAACATGGGGGGTCAACGTTTTGGTGGGGATCATTCCTGTTGGAGCCAGATTGATAATGAGCTTCTTCACGACTGGCCTCGCTTCTGCAGTGGCGCGGCGGGAACCCCGGCAACCGTTGTATTCGCGGCGACGTCCTTGACGACCACAGCCCCCGCCCCGACTGTACTATACTCGCCGACCGTGGTTTCGAGAAGAACGGTCGCCCCCGCCCCGATCAAGCACCCCTGCCTGATCATCGAACGCCCGCCAAGAATCACTCCCGGCCCCAGCAAGACATGATCCCCAAGGATCACATCATGACTGATGACGCACCCGTAGCGCACCGTAACCTGATCCCCGATCACCACATTGGCCCCCAGGACACACCCCTCGGGGATAATACACCCGGAACCGAGTGTGACATAATTGAGATCGACTGCGGGATGGACCAGCGAGGGCATCCTGCAGTGATGGGTACTGAGCAGGTCTGCCACATGCTGGCGCCCAGTCCTGCTGCCGTTCACGTTGTTGAAAAAGAAAATATTGTCCTGGCAAACCAACTCGGGCAGTTTCTCGCGCCCGCCCAGAACGGGAATCCCGTGAATGATCCTTCCCTTGAAATCAGGAGTATCATCCAGAAATCCAAGAAGGGTCCATGCCGGCGAAACCCGGTTGATGGCGTCGATGAGTTTCACCACATCGAAATAGGCCGCCCCGTAAATCACAATTTTCTTCATACCCACTCTTCCCTGCCCCGCAGAACACCCTCAGCCTCAGCTTCCGTACTAGTGACCAGCCGCATGCTTCTACCACAAAACCTTTAAATAAATCCACGAAGAACGACACGGGGG
>CAZOZF010000150.1:0-7355 GCA_964584205.1 uncultured Verrucomicrobiota bacterium | reverse complement strand
GCCGCCGCCGAAATGCGATCCCGCGTTACCGAGGCCATCGAGCATGAGCTGGCCACCGGGAATCCCGAGACAGAAGCCTTTTGCTGGAGCCTGCTCCGCCAGCTTTCCAATGCCACGCTCTCGACCATTCATTCCTTCGCCCAGCAACTCCTGTCCTCCAACACCCTCCTGCTCGGCCTCTCGCCGAACCTGACCATCCTCGAGGAGTCGGATGCGGAGGATCTCCGAACGGACATCATCAAAGCCGCCCTGAAGGCCGCCCTGACCGGTGCCGAGTCCCGTTACGCCAGCGACATTGAATGCCTGTGCGACGGCCGCGGCTTCCCGGGAATGGAGGAGGGACTCGTCAGGCTTCTCCGACTGGGTGCCGCCTGGGGACTGGATCTTGTACAGTCGGCTCCCTCCTCCCTTGTGAAGCCGCCCAACCCGCCCTGCCTCGAAGACCTGCTTTCCCTATTGAAGAAAGTTGAATCCGCCGCCTGGCAGAAAAGTAAAAAATTGCACGAGGTGCTGGATGCGCTCAAGGATTCCACCCGGCGGATTCACGACAGCACACTCATCCCTGTCGAGGCGGCCAAAATCCGTCAAATCAGCAAGGGGAACTGGGGACAAAAAGACGATATCAAGGCCTTGAAAACTGACGTCGAATCCGCCCTCGACTCCCTGGCCGCGTATCCGGAGCGTGTCCAGGCGACCCGCCTGCTGATTTCCTTCCTCACCCTGGCTCGGGATTGCGCCAATCAGATCCAGGCTCGCAAACGCGGCCAAGGGGCTTTGGATTTCGATGACCTCCTGTTCACAACTCGCGATCTCATCAAAGCCCGACCCACTTGTGTGCCGGAATTTGAGGTGATCATTGTGGATGAGGCCCAGGATAATTCGCGCCTTCAAAACGAATTGATCCGCCTCGTTCAGGAGGCCTCCGGCGCCAGCATGGTGATGTGTGGAGACACCAAGCAAACCATCTACGGCTGGCGCGGGGCGGACGCCGAGGGGCTGTCCCGGTTTGCCGAAACCCTGCACCTCGATGCCGTTCCGCTCCGCACCAGTTATCGGAGCCAGAAGGGAATCCTGGACTGGATCAATGATATCTTTGCCGGGGTCGTTCTCGGAGTGGAGCGGTACAGCGAGAATGAAACGCTCTCCCCCTGCCCCCGCGCCAAAACCCTGATTGGCCCGTCCGTG
Organism: uncultured Verrucomicrobiota bacterium; assembly: GCA_964584205.1. GTDB lineage: Bacteria > Verrucomicrobiota > Kiritimatiellia > CAIKKV01 > CAITUY01 > JAABPW01. Next base: position 6,170 of record CAZOZF010000150.1, on the reverse strand, counting down.
GAACTTCTCCTGCCGGAATGGGAATGGGGCCCGAAACCGGACGACTCGATTACGACCGGAAAAAAGGAACCTAAAGCGCGATTGACCCTGACACCGCGGGAGGTACGCACTCTGGCCCGGGACAATCCCGGCGATCCCGCCTGGCAGACCGCCGCCGAACAGACAGAACAAGCCGTCGCGCTGGAAGCCCGCGCTGTGGCGCGTCGCATCCGGCTCCTCACCACTCCCGGCGCGGGATCGGCCTGGTATCCCGCCCAGGTCTGGAATCCGGCGCGGGGCGAATGGGTCAAGGCGCCCGCCAAGCCGTATCAGTTCCGGGATATCCTGATCCTCCTGCGCGCCAGTACCCGGCAGGAACTCTATGAGCAGGCACTCCAGGAAGAAGGCATCCCCTTCACCACCGACGGAAAGGGCCGCGGGTTTTTCGCGCGACAGGAAACCCTGGATATTGCCAACCTGCTCTCGTGGCTTGCCTTTCCGAATGACCGACTTGCCTTGCTGGGTGTGCTTAGATCGCCGTTTGTTGCCCTATCCGACAATGTCGTAGCCTCGATGGGAGCCAATCTCCAGGACCTGGAATTTGAAATTCCAAATCCTTTTCTGGCCCGGCTTCGCGCCCTGGCGGGACGCGTCAGTGCCGTTGATCTCGTACGGGAGGCGATCCGGCTGACCGGCTATGACGCCATCCTGGCCGGTACATTCCACGGCGTCCAGCGCCTGGCCAATCTCCAGAAACTGCTGAGCTGGATCCAGACCCGTGAACGGGACGAGACCCTGAACCTTCAGGAAACCGCCAGACGCCTGGCCGGGGAAATCGCCCGGGGCCGGGAAGCCCCCGATGCCGCCGTACTGGATCCGGACGACGATTCCGTTCGCATCAACACCGTTCATGCCGCCAAGGGACTGTCCAGCCCGGTTGTTATTCTTCCGGATCTGCGCCGCTTACCTCAATCCGATCGCGACTGGGTTCTGGTCACCCGTGATGATAACGGCGACGCCCGGGGCGTGGCGGGAAAAGTAAAGGTGTATGCCGATGATGAGGCCGGGGATATTGAAAGCGCGCTCTATCCGGCGGCCTCGGAGGGAAATAAGGAGGCCCGCGACCAGGAATCACGACGCCTGTTTTATGTCGCCTGCACCCGCGCGCGGGATCTGCTGGTGCTCTCCGGCGAAAATCCCGGCACTGGAAGCAAGGACGCCTGGCGGTCCTGGGTCAACCAGCACCTGATTCAGTGCAATTTCGACACCGCGCTCATCCGGATGCGTCCCTATGGCGAGGTGGAAAAAGCCTGGCGGAAAATCGCCACGCCGGCTCTGGATCGGGACATCCCGACACCGGGAGATTTTATGGCCGTTGGAAATGGAAGTCCGGCGGTTTCCGGAATGGAACGATATCGGGTCCCGGTTACCGCGCTGATTCATTCTGACGTGACGGCACCCTCACCCCAACCCTCTCCCCTGAAGGGAGAGGGAGTCCTGGCGCGGCGCTTGTCGCTGGCGTCACTCACGATCGCGCCGACAGGACGGGGAGAAGAGGGGGAAGTTTCCGAGCCGGTATTGGATCGGGCGCAGCGGGGCACCCTGGCACACCGGATTCTGGAAACAGTGGACTACGCCTCCCGGGTTCCGCTCGCGGCCCAGATCGAGCAGTCGCCGGATTGGGGTGACGCTACGGCGTCCGAGCGTGAAATGATCAGGCCTCAAATCGAAACTGCCGCCCGTCTGTTGTCTCTTGAGCTGACAGAGGTGCTCCCGGGAAATATCATTCGCGAACTTCCCTTCGCCGCCCGGTTCACCCATGACGGCGCCGAACTGATTGTGGATGGCAAGGTTGACCTGCTGTTCCTGAAAAATGGCATCTGGCATATTCTGGATTACAAATTCTCAGACCTCGACACCGAATCCCTGAAAGCCCGCTACGCGCTGCAATTGGCGGTTTACCGGGACGCGCTTTCTGCGCCGACCCCTGATCCAGCACTCCGGACTCCGCGTTTTGTCACGACCGAAATCGGGGCCGCTCCTTTCACGCTGATTCTTCTGGGAATCAACGGACGGGGTGACGCCGTGAAGCAGGAAATCGATGGCGAGGCCGCAAAAAATGTTTCCGCCCGGCTGATGGCGGCGGCACGAGCCCTGTCAGTTCACTAACATTTCTAAAATAACCTGGTCATCCGCCCAGGTGGACCGCGACCTCCGGGCGCGGTCAGACGCCGCCCGGAGGTCGGCGTCCACCTGTGGATGTCGGGATTATTCTGAGAATCTCAGCAAAGTCCGAAGAACTTCCGGATTCGGGCGGTGAGAGCCATCTGGGTTGCCGGGGCTGTCCCCGAATTGGACAGGGCTGCCATTTTTTCCTGGCGGTCCGAGAGTCGTTTTTCAAGGACAACAGCCAACTTACCCGCCAGCTCCGGATTCGATTTCAGCACCCCGGCGAAATCATCCTTCGAGATGCAGACGACTTCGACATCCGTCTCCGCCACAACCGTCCCAGACCGCGGCTCACCGGTCAGCAGGGACATTTCGCCGAAGAACGCGTTCGCGCCCAGCTGGGCCACCGTCACCGGTCTGCCGTCAGTACCGGCCACCTGAACCGCCACGCGACCGCGGCTGATAATATAAAAGGACTCCCCAGCCTCCCCCTGGCGGCACAGCTTCTCGCCCGCGGCAAAAAGCTGAAGCGTCTCCCGCTCAACCAACCCTTCCCATTCCGCCGGGGACAGGGATTGAAACAGGTCAACCCCCCTAAGAAGTTTCCGGAGGGATTCACGGACGGCCGCTCGTTCAACGTGTTGATCCGCCACGGAATCCCGTTCCCGGCAATCCTGGATCGGGTAGGGAATCGTGATGCCCTCCCGCCGGAATGCATACCAGAGACGATCCATGATCCCGCTCTGGATGGGATCCTGCCGGGCAAAATCTGCGATAAAGAACTTGATTGTAAAGTTGACGGAAAAATCACCATACCCGGCCAGGAAAACAGAGGGGGCGGGATCCGCACACACTTCAGGACATTCGGCCAGAACCTTCAGCATAACCTCCCGCGCCTTGTTCGGCGGCGTGTCATAGCTCACACCAATGGCAAGATAACAACCATGATTCCGGGTCGGCCGTGAAAAATTGACAATCGCTTCCTTGGCGATCAACGCATTCGGAATCACAATGTAGTCGTTCGCCTTGGTGCGGAGCCGTGTGGCGCGCCACGTGGTGTCCACCACAACGCCGGTATGACTGCCCACCGTTACCCAATCCCCGATCTGAAACGGGCGTTCCGTATTCAGGGCCAATCCGGAAATGAGGTTACCCAAGGTGTCCTGGGTCGCATTACCGACAATGTATCCCATCACCAGGGAGGAAAAGGCGAGGATATTGAGATTCACGCCGGGGAAAAATGCCCGCACAATCAGCACCAGCGCGAGGGCGGCAAGCGTCCACCGCCCGATATCGCGAACCACCAGGGGGACCTGCGGTTTTTTCCGCCACTGGGCGAGCAGATCGAAAAGAAAGACGTCCATCAATTTCAGAACAAGGGCGACGCCGAAAAACGCAGAGGCCGCCAGGATGGCATCCGCGATATGGGGATTCAGCTGGAGCAGAACCGGCTTCAGAAACAGTAATGCCAGCAACAGGAGAACCAGAAGATTCAGTTGCAGGCTGATGCTTTTCAGAACAGGACTTCGCGACAACCAGCGTTGCGACACCGTAAAAGCCAGATACAATGCAACGAGGGCGCCCAACCGGGCCATCGCGCCGATCAGATCAATTTGAATCCCATCCTGCAACAATGTCCAAACAGCCAGTGTCATCATGTCCCTTTTTTGCAAGGGGTCTCTGACGAGGGGGCAAAACCCTCTTCGACCCCAACCTTTCTTCTTTGTGGGAGGGGCGCTGTGCGCCGCGACAGGACTAGACAGGCTCCCGGAAGAAGATCGCGGCGCACAGCGCCCCTCCCACAGAGCCTTGAGTAAGCCCTTGCCCTCTTGTTAGTGCAAATTGGCTGGGAGCGGCTATTTTACAGCCTTCTCCTTCTCGGCATTCGCCTCAACTTTCGCACCGCCTGCCTCACCCTTGGCGCCCGCATTCGCCTCTCCCGCAGCTCCAGACTCTGCACCGCCACCCGCCACGAGAGCATCGAGTTTCGATTTTACCAAATCGACGGCCAAGGCTATATTTCCTTCTTTTTTCGGATCTTTTTGGGAAGCCATGCCTCTCCCCCGTGAATTTTTCTCCAGCTCCGCCAAACGCTCAGCCTTTTTGGCCTCCATGTTTTCAATCCTGGTCATTTGTTCCCCCGCTTTTTCGGATGAGGGAAACTTCTGCGACGACATAATACTCCGCGCCTTCAACGAGTTTCCGGGAAATGGAATTTTCTTATTCATTTCATCAGCACGCCACTCCTTGCCGGCAAGGGCAACAGCCTTCGGGAAAAACTTCTGCTCAAGCTTGATGGTTTTTTCAAAGGCTTTAAATTCGGCCTCCGGCAGCATCTCTGTAACGACCTTCCGGTCATATCCGGTCGTTTTGACGATATAGCAGGCGCTCGAACCCTCCGCCCATGCCGACCCTGATCCGACAAGCATCCCGGTCATCACCACTCCCACAAGCCCTCGTACAATTTTATTCATTTCGTGCTCCTGGTTTCTAAAGTCAATTCATATTGAAGGATCAGTTTATCCCCCTCATCCCTTGGACTCAAGCGGATTGTGTTTCGTCCGTCGACACCTTCTCCACAACGACTTGAAGGTTCATCGTCTCCTCATCGGCAACCGCCCACTTCCGGTCAATCCGGTATCCCGGCAACCAGACCACCCGATCCGCACAAACCAGAACCGGAATTCGCGCACGAGCGGTACGGGGAACTTTTGCATCGACCAGGATATCCTGAATCTTGCGGGATCCCTTCATCCCAAACGGCGACATTCGGTCTCCGGCTTTTCCCGGCCGCACCCAGAGGCTACCCTGCTCCAAACCTTTGGCGCTGAGTGTGGCTTGTGCCGGAAAAACGCCAGGCTCACTCCCGCGTGTCTTCACAATTCCCGGTGCCAACATCACGGTGATCCGAAGCCCCAATGCTTTCACCAGGGTCACGCCCGGAACCTTCACCTGGATCGCCGTGACGCTCTTTTCGGTTGCGCGGGCGGCTGCCGTTTTTTTTACCGTCACCCGGTCATACTGGCGTTGCACCTGCCATCCCCCGGCGAGTTCCACCGCTTTACTCCCCTGACTCCCTCCCAGCAGCACCTCAACGCGCGCGATGGACTCAAAATCCAGACCTGACGCAGGAACACCCTGCTGAACCAGCCACAAACGAATCACCCGTCGCCTCGCCGCCAGCGGATACCCATAAAGTTTGTCAGACTGCACATATCGACTCCCTCTCCCTTCAGGGGAGAGGGCGGGGGTGAGGGTGCAATCCTTCAAAATCTCCTGCGCCAACTCCTCCATCCACGCATCCTCAGCCCCCAGCACCTCGCCACACCGTAATACGGCTTCCCGAATGCGGGGATTAAACTGCTCTTCAAGAAGCGGCAGTAACTCGTGCCGCACCCGGTTCCGGAGAAAAGCGGTATCCCTATTGGATTCATCCTCTCGCCAGGAAAGACCTCGCTCACGAAGAAAGGCTTCAATCTCACCTCGCGACACCTCGAGAAGCGGCCTGATCAGCGGCACCCCGTCGACCAGGGATTGGGCGGCCATGCCCGATAATCCGCCGCGGCCCGCACCCCGCACTAATTTCAGGAGGATGGTCTCCACTTGGTCGTCCGCAGTGTGCGCCGTGGCGACGCCGTCCGCCTTCACGGCCCGAGCGGTTCGTGTCAAAAACGCATAACGCGCCTCACGCGCGGCCATTTCCAGTGAGATCCCCTTTCGTTTCGCCAGTGCCGGAACCCGGGCTCGACCGACCACACAGGGAATACGTAGCCGCCGGGCCATCGCCTCGACAAAGGCGGCGTCATCGTTGGCCTTTTTTCCGCGAATCCCATGATTCAGGTGCGCCACCGTCAGCCGCCATCGGCGTTGTTTTGCCACCTGATGCAGGGAATGCAGGAGGGCCACTGAATCCGCCCCACCGGACACGGCGACGAGGATATGGGAACGAGCCATTATTTTGGAGGTTCAATCCGGCGGATTCCACCCATATAGGGAACGATGGCCTCGGGCAGGGTCACGGA
>CAZOZF010000149.1:0-7384 GCA_964584205.1 uncultured Verrucomicrobiota bacterium | reverse complement strand
TTGACAACAAGATGAGCATGGGTTGAGCATGGCACGAGGCTGGAACTTCAGTTTAAGAGAAAGACCGGCATCCCAACCCCGTACCGGGCCAATTATGCACATCTGGCAGGGACTCCTCAACTTCGGAAGGCATCGGCAAAAGCATCCAACTCCACAGGGGTCATGCCCAGCCGAGAACCCTGCTGCCTCCATTCCGAAACCACGTGTGTGACTTCGCCAATGATCGCCTCACGAAGAGTTTGCTTGATTCGGAAGTAGGGTGCCTCGGAACGTAAAGCGTCAAGGGAGGCCTCCGGTCCGGTCCGTTGGGAAATCCATGTTTTCAACTCACGAACGCGATCCGGAAAAGGGTTGAGATCGAATGCGGGCGCCAGGCGCCACTGGCCGTGGCCGACATGCAGGAAACCATGGTTGTGCAGGTGATCATCAACATTGTTAATCAGGATCGAGAAAGCAATACGCCTGTAGAGCTCCTCAATGTCGCGCTGGGCCTCACACCCGTGGATGCGTAACGCATCGACAATCTCCGTATAAGAGTGCTCGGCCGGGTCATCTCGCTCCACACCGAGCAGCGTTGCGGCCGAGACATAGGGAATGCGGTCGCCATCGCTCTTGCGATCGAAACGGCGGATCAACGCTACGGGCAGGGCTTCACTCATCACCAAGCGGGCTTCAGCCACCTGGATGCCGGCGTGTTTTGCAAGATGAAGAGCCAGCACTTCCCCCTTGGTAACGGCCCGCTGGTCAGACACGCTGGGAAACTTGCCTATTGCCAGATGGCCGTCGGTATCCCGCAGGGAACATTTGGGACGGAGGCCGCCCAGGGAGGTGGCACGACCACGCAGGTAGGCCAGATCCCGGGCCGTCTCCGTGCTTGTTTCAACGGCCTGGGAGGAAGCAATCAGTTGCCGCAATTCAAGCAGTGGCGGGGTGCGCCGCCCGCCATCGGAAAATGCGCCTTGAAATATTCCCTGCTCATCCCGAAAACGCAGCGCGCCGACACGACTCTCGTCATCGACAGCGAGAAGAAAGTCCAGTTCCCCGAGAACGGTGATCTCGACCGAGGGGTTCTCTCCCCTTGCTGTCGCGCGTTGCTTTGCATGATCGCGAAGGATCACGCGACGCCCCCAACCGTCAGGCTCAGTGTCGGCAATGGCACCATGAAAGAGTGAGCCTTCCCCGTGACGGGAATGAAATTGAAACCCGCTCACCAGCGGGAGCATGGGGTCAATTGAGAAACGTTCTCCGTCAGCCAACCAATCCGACGTGTACGTGAACGCCGCGCTCTCGCGCCGACCCTGCCGGTCGTAGCGCAGTTCACCAAGCGGGAAAGCCTCAGCCCCCAACATCACCTGGATTTGGCGTTTCACGCGGCACCTCCCGGGGCCGGGACATGCCGTGGCGGGGTCACCCGTTTTGGCAGATGTTCGACTTCAAGCAGCAGGCCCTGCTCATCATTGCGCTGATCAACCAATTCAGCCAATGGCGTACCGAACCCAAGGACAAACAAAGCCTGGGCATAGGCGCCCATTGAGACGGTTGCATCGCCCTTTTCCATTCTTTGCCAGGTGGATTTTGACACCCCGAGTCGTTCACTCATCATCGCCACCGTCAGACGCCGCTTGCGCCGGGCAATTGAGAGGTCGGAACCAAACTTGACAAGCGAACGTCGCACATGTTGCGGCAAAACATCACTGACCTCTGATTTCATGAAAACTACTATATATAACCTCAAAAATAACTCAAGGATTTATATATGAGTATTAGCAGGGTGCGATTGCAAAATATTGCAATCGTACCGAATCCAGAATCCAGAATTCAGAATCCAGGAGTTGCAAGCCAAAGGGTTATGCCCTGGACAGCAATTCGCATTATGGCCGCTGGGCGAGGTCAAAGACCGACTAAAGTCGGTACACCAACGCCGGAATATGATGATTTCAGCCCGTTGGTGTACCGCCTTCAGGCGGTCTTCAGCCATAATGCGAATTGCTGCAGAGCGAAGGATGGCTATTGACGCGCCACCGCATTTGTCCCATCTTGGCGCCTTCAAAAAACCTGTCAGGAGAAGGCTATGTCCAAAACTCAATCCCCCATGATCCCGGGCGCCGTGATCCGTGGGTTCACCGTCCGGAAAATCACCCCGGTTCCCGCCCTGCGCGGAGCCGCCATTGAACTGGAGCATATGGCCAGCGGGGCGCGCGCCCTGCACCTGCTCTGCGAGGATACCGAGAATCTCTTTTCCATCAGCTTCCCCACCCCGGCCCCGGATAATACCGGCGCCCCCCATATCCTCGAACATTCCGTCCTCGCCGGCTCGCAACGCTTCCCCGTCCGGGAACCGTTCTTTGAAATGCTGAAGTCAAGCATGGCCACCTTCATCAATGCCATGACCGGCCCCGATTGCACCTACTACCCCGTCTCCAGTAATGTCGAACGCGACTTGTTCAACCTGGCCGAGGTCTATTTCGATGCCGTGTTCCACCCGCTCCTCACTGAAAACACCTTCCGCCGCGAAGGCCACCATCTCACCCCCGCCGACCCGGAAAAGCCGGCCGGCGCTCTCACCGTCAGCGGTATCGTCTACAACGAAATGAAGGGCGTTTTCTCAAGCCCGGAAAGCAAGCTCTTCTATTCCTGGGTCAAGCACCTCCTCCCCGACACCCCCTACGCCCTGAATTATGCCGGCGATCCGGACTCCATCCCGAACCTGACCTTTGACCAGTTCAAGCGCTTCTATGAAGCCCACTATCACCCCTCAAATGCCCTGTTCTTTTTCTACGGGAATATCCCGACCCACACCACTCTGGAATTCCTGGAACCCCGCCTGACCGGCTACACCCGGCAACCGCCGGTTCCAATCCCGTCCCGCCAACCTCGCTGGGTCACTCCCGCTTCCTCAGTCGACACCTATCCGGTCGCCCAGGATGAATCCCTGCCGGAAAAAACATTCATCACTCTGAACTGGCTCACCGGCAATGCCCTGGATCCCGAACAAGCCGTGCTACGCCATGTTCTCACTTATGTCCTCTTCGGCAACGAAGCCGCCCCCCTCAAAAAGGCGCTGGTGGATTCCAAACTCGGACAGGACATCCTCGATTGCGGCGACATGGAGCTGGGCCCCGAGTCCGTCTTCAGCGTGGGGATCAAGGGAAGCGATCCCGACAAGGCCGCCGCTTTCGAGCACCTCGTCCTGTCCTCTCTCAAGACCATCGCCGCCCAGGGCTTGCAACGGGAATGGGTCGAGTCCGCCTTCCAGCAAACCGCCTATCACTACCTGGAAATCCAATCCATGTTCCCTCTTCATACCATGAACCATGTGCTCAACGCCTGGGTACTCGGGGCCGATCCGCTCACCTTTCTGGATATGGGCCATCATCTTGAAACCTGCCGAAAACGCTATGAAGCGGATCCCCGCCTGTTCTCCCGTCTCATCATGGAACAGTTGGTCAACAATCCGCACCGGCTCACCACCGTATTGAGCCCCGATAAAACCTGCCAGGCCCGGACCGATTCGGCCTTCGCAGAGCGCATGGCTAAAGAGCGCGCCCGCCGGAGCGATGCCGAGATGCAACAGCTCGCCGACGAGGCCGCCGCCATCGAGGAGGATGCCGGCACGGCAAATTCCCCGGAACTCATTGCTCTCCTCCCGCAGCTGAAGGTGCGCGATCTACCGGAAAAGCCCCGCCATATCCCGACGACACTGGTCACCCTTCAGTCTTCAGCCTTCCCCCTTCAGCCTTCCCCCGAGGTTCCTCTTCTTCGAACCGATGTTTTTTCCAATGGCATCAATTACCTGCACTTCAGCCTGAATCTGGAGGGACTGCCCACCGACCTCTGGCAATATCTGCCGCATTACAGCGAGGCCATCACCAAACTCGGCGCGGCCGGGATGAATTACGAAGTCATCGCCCAACGTATGGCGGCCTCCACCGGCGGCATCAGTTGCGCCCCGTCATTCCAGCACCACGCCGGACCTCATGGCCAGCCGGTGCTCACCATGCGTTTCGCCTGCAAGGCACTCGACAACCAGATCGATCAGGCGCTGGCCGTACTCCGGGATCTGGTCTTTACCGTCGATCCGCGCGACCGGGAACGCCTCCGCGATATCCTCACGCAAAACCGCGCCGGCATCCGGAGCGATATCCTGGAAAACGGACTCAGCTATGCGCAATGCCATGCCGGCCAATACCTGACGCCCGTCGGTCTCTTGGACGAACAATGCCACGGAATTCCCCAGGCGGCGCTCGCCGCCTCGCTCTGCGACCAATTCGACACCCGATCAGAAGCCCTCATGGAGCGCATCGAGCGGATCCGGTCATTCATCCTTTCCCCTGACCGCCTGACCCTCAGCTTTACCGGCTCCGACAAAGCCTTCACCGCCGTCCAGTCCGCTATGAAAGACTGGATCCAAGCCATGCCCAGGCAATCGTCCTCTTCAATTTCCAATCTGCACTCTAAAATCTACAATTCCCGATCAGGCCTCGCCGTCCCCACCCAGGTCGCACACTGCGCTCAGGGAATGCGGGCTCCGAAACTGACTGATCCCCGTTCTGCGGCGCTCGTCATCGGCACGCACATGGTCCGGTTCGACTATTTCCTGCCCGAGATCCGGCTCAAGGGAAATGCCTACGGTGGCGGAATGTCCTATAATCCCCTGTCCGGAACCCTCTTCATGACCTCGTTCCGCGACCCGCATGTGGTGCGCACGCTGGATGTGTTTGCCAGGACACCCGCCTTTGTCCGGTCAACCGCCTGGTCGCAGGCGGATATTGACCGGGCCATCATTGGAACGGCAAAAGGCGACGAAAAACCCCTGCGCCCGAGCGAAGCCACCGGCGAGGCGCTGGCCCGTCATTTACAGGGCGTTACCCCCGAGTTGCGGGAAGCCTTCTACCAGGCACGCCTGGCCGTCACCCCCGCCGCCGCACGCGATGCCCTTCTGGAGGTGTTGGAATCCGGCCTGAAATCGAGCCCCATCTGCGTTCTCTCCAGCCGCGAAAAACTGGAAGAGGCGAACCGGAATTTGGGTGCCGGGGCATTGGCCATTACTGATGTGGTGATGTAGAGGGCGAACGTTTCACGTGCAATCCCCTCACCCCGACCCTCTCCCCCAAGGGGCGAGGGAGCAGAATAGGCAAATCCTAAAGCCCTCTCAGCTACTCCCTCTCCCCTTGAGGGAGAGGGTTGGGGTGAGGGGTATGGTCGGCTTAATTAGCGACCCACATCGCAATCATCCCTGCGATAAGAAGCATCACCCCAATCCACAAAACCCTCCGCCTGCGTGAGGCCAGCCGATCCAATCCCGGCCCCTCATCATCGTCCGGCACCGGCTTGTCACGCATATAATCTCGATCGTAAAGTCCCATGGTTTAAATCCCATCATGCCGTTTCATCTTCTGGATCAGTCGATCTTCGTTGTTGATTTTGACTAAAGCAGATCCATCTGCCTCTCGTGGGGTATTGGAAAGACGCCGATAATCACCCAGGGATTCGGTGCACGAAAATGAAATTGCTGGGTTGTTCCCAAAAAGAAGTGGAGGTCACTTTTTAGGAAGGCGTCAAAGTATTTTTCCCGAACCTTGGCTAGAGCCACCGCTTCGTCATTCCCAGAGTCACGGAGACAATTCCAGTACAGTGCGCCGACCTCCCAATCCAACACCTGCAGTTCACTCTTCTTCCCTGCATCATCTTCAAACCTATAGGAGAAACTGTAAGGCAATTTTGGAATCACTTTGAACGTCGCGCGCCATGCATCGTCGGCAAACAGTTCGCCTTGCTGGGTACTCTTTCGCATTTCAGAAACCTTGTTCGAATCCCAAACGCGATCTTCCTCTTCCCAGACAAAATCACTGATCGTTGAGGGCTTAAAGACCGCCAGGGACAGTTGATTCTCCTTGGCGCCTTTGATCAGCGACTGCATGCTCGAATAGACCTTCGCCCTTTGAAGAAAGATCTGACGCCTTGCATGCCAGTTCTCCGCAGTTCCCAGACGAGGCCCGACAGGAATGAGTTGTTTAAAATCCGAAGGATGCCTCGTTTCAGGCCGCGAATCATTCCGGGCAGGAACCACATCACATTCCACCCAATCGAATTTTCTATACTGCTCCTGTTCGTCCAGACGCCGGAAGGGCACCGGATAGAGCCGGATCCATGAGCCATCCTCCCGCACACCCGCTGTACACACCGTCTCGCCGTATTTGCGCGACAGGGTCGGATACGTCTTTACAGTAATGAGGAGTCGCTCGCGCGTCATTATCGCCTTCCTGAACTACAGATGTACTGCTTTAAGAGTCTTACCCGCCGCACATTCCAAGGCTTTCGCCACACAGTTTCGGTGACACTGCTCAGGCAACCGCTCGTAGCAGGTGAGTGCGACGCGTTTGCCGGAATCGATCCAACTTTGGATTTTTTCCAGCGCCAGCATTTGCCGCGGAAGGGTTTCGCGAACATAGACGGCGAACAGCGCGTCATAATCCGCCTGCGTGTGCAGTTCCCGTCGTTCATCCGAGGCGATGCCCAGCTCGGGCAGATGTTCATAGCCAATGCCCACACCTTCGCAAGCCTTGCTCAATGTGCCTTTAGAGAACCCATATTTCCGGCTCAAGGGGTTTCGCCGCACATCACACAGCAACGTCACTCCATCCCGGATCAACCGATTCAAATAGCTTTCAAGCGTATGACCCTCGTAACCTATCGTGCAAAGGCCGGGCCGACTGGCAGCTGGACGGGCCGCCGCAATGGCGTTTAACGCCGCCCTATCACCCGCCAAAACCCGCTCGGCAATCTCGCTACGGATGGCATAGAAAGGATGACGGCGATAAGCTTCCGCTACCAGGGCGTCCCCCCGCAACGACGCATGCCGTCTGGCAAAATGATTCATCCGAAGCCGTACAGCGGGGGCAACGGTCGCCGCAGTCCGTCCCGCCGAGGTAAGCCGCCAGGCCCGCTCTTCATCCTCGAGAAGCCCCTGTTCTGTCAGTCGCCGCTTATCAGCATAGGAGGTGAAGGAAAAACCACCGAATTTATAGGGCACAAACTCATAGGCTGGCGTCAAATCATCCTCACGACAGTAGAGAAACAATAGTTTCTGGAAATCCAAACTGCCGACCTCCCCGCCAAGGGTATCCACCAACGCGAGCAATCTTTTTTGACGGTCAAAAAGCATGGTTCAGGATATCCCGTCTGGCTCTAAATCGCAACCTTACGTCATAATGAGTCTGAGAATTTATAACCCACCCGCTTCTTCCGTTGTCCCCTCCTGCGCCGCTGTTACTTCCGGTTCCACCACAGCTTCTGGCGGAGGCGGCTCAACAACAACCGGTTCTTCAACAACAGGCAGCGGTGCGACGGGTGGTGGTTCAGCGATCACTTCTGGCGGCGGAAG
>CAZOZF010000148.1:0-7440 GCA_964584205.1 uncultured Verrucomicrobiota bacterium | reverse complement strand
CCCCGCCCCGCACCGGCAAGACGGTGCTCCTCCAGAAGATCGCCAACAGCATCTCCGCCAACCATCCGGACGCGTACCTGATCGTTCTGCTGATTGACGAGCGGCCCGAGGAAGTGACCGACATGGAACGGACCACCAAGGCGCATGTGCTCAGTTCGACCTTCGATGAGCCGCCAGAGCGGCATGTCCAGGTCGCCGAGATGGTGATCGAGATGGCCAAGCGCATGGTGGAATGCGGAAAGGATGTCTGCATCCTGCTCGACAGCATCACCCGTCTGGCCCGTGCCTACAACACCCTGCAACCGCACAGCGGAAAAATCCTCTCGGGCGGCGTCGACGCCAATGCCCTGCACAAGCCCAAACGGTTCTTCGGCGCGGCCCGCAATATCGAACACGGCGGCAGCCTGACCATCATCGCCACGGCCCTGGTGGATACCGGAAGCCGGATGGACGAGGTGATCTTCGAGGAATTCAAGGGTACCGGAAATATGGAGCTTTGCCTCGACCGCACCCTGGTCGACAAGCGGATCTTCCCGGCGATCAACATTGAAAAATCGGGCACGCGCAAAGAGGAACTCTTGCTCCATCCCGACGAGCTTAGTAAGATCTGGATTTTGCGTCGCGCGATCAACGGCGTTCCGGCGGTCGAAGCGATGGAATTGATTGTGACCCGGCTGAAGAAAACCAAGAGTAATGTTGAATTTTTGATGGCGATGAAAGAATAGTGGGAGAAATTACAAGTCATGAAAGTTACAGTTGAACAGGCAGGCCCCTGCCGCAAGGCGTTGCGTATCGAAGTTCCGGCCGAGCAGGTGATGGCCGAATACCAGAAGGTCATTAAGGAAATCTCAGGTGGCGCCCGTATTCCGGGGTTCCGCCAGGGTAAGGCCCCGCTGGCCGTTATCGAGCGGCAGTATTCCAAGAACGCCCTCGAGGAAACCCGCGAGCGGCTTGTGCCGATGGCGTATCATACCGCCCTGAAGCAGGAAGCCCTCACGCCGGTCTCCATCGTGGATGTCACCGACGTCCAGATCACCAAGCAGCTCCCGCTGTCTTTCAAGGTCACCGTGGATGTGGCACCCGACTTTGCCCTCCCGCCCTACAAGGGCATTCCGATCACCAGCAAAAAGATTGAGGTGAAGGATGAGGATGTCGAGCAGATCCTCTCGAAGATGCGCGACCGTAACGCCCACTTCGAGCCGGTGACCGGTCGCACGGCCCGCATGGACGATGTCGTCGAAATCGACTATTCCGGCGCCTTCGAGGGAAAGCCGCTCAGCGAAATCGCACCCGATCACCCGGAACTGGCACAGGGCAAAACCTTCTGGGTGCTGCTGTCGGACGCCATGCCCGAGTTCCTGCCGGGCATCAAGGCTCAGCTGGAAGGCATTGAAATCGGTCAGACCCGCGAGGCGACCATTGTGTTTCCAGAGGGGTACCGGGTCAAATCCATCGCCGGAAAGACCACCACCTATACCGTGACCGCCACGGGGATCCGGGAAAAGAAGGCGCCGGAACTGAATGATGATTTCGCGAAAACGGTCGGAGCGGATTCCGTCGGGGATCTCTGCAAGGTCGTTCGCGAAAACCTGGTCAAAACCGCCGAAACCACCGAGATGGGCCGGCAGAATGACGAAATTGTGAAATGGCTCATCGACCACACGCCGATCAACGACCTGCCGCAATCCCTCGTGGAGGAGGAAGCCCGCCATATCATTCAGGATGTGGTTCAGGAGAATGTCCGGCGGGGCGTCAACAAGGATGCGATCGAATCGAACCGCGAGGACATCTTCAGCCGCGCCGCGCAGTCCGCCTCGGATCGCGTCAAGGTCAACTACATCCTCAACCGCATCGCCGACGAGGAGAAGGTCACCGTGACCCGCGCAGACGTGGAACAACGCCTGGCCGACATGGCCGTGCGGTACGGGATTACGCCGGAGCGTATGAAAGAGGAAATGACCAAGCGGGACAACGCGCTGGACGGCCTGAGCCGGAACCTGCGTCTTGAAAAAGCAGTCGACTGTCTCCAGGCTGCGGCCAAAATCACACCGGAAGGATGACCATGAAAACTCAAAACCAAATGCTTGTGCCGATGGTGGTCGAACAGACCGGCCGGGGCGAACGCGCCTATGACATTTATTCACGCCTGCTGAAGGATCGAATCATCTTCATCGGCAGCGGCATTGACGATGATGTGTCGAGCCTCATCATCGCCCAACTGCTGTTCCTCCAGAGCGAGGACGCCGAAAAGGATATCAGCCTGTACATCAACTCGCCGGGCGGATCGGTGACGGCTGGAATGGCGATCTACGACACCATTCAGTTCCTGAAGTGCGATGTGGCAACCTACTGCGTGGGCCAGGCGGCCAGCATGGGTGCCATCCTGCTGACAGCGGGAGCCAGGGGCAAGCGCTTCGCCCTGCCCAACGCCCGCATCATGATCCATCAGCCCTGGGGCGGCGCCCAGGGTCAGGCGACTGACATCAGTATCCAGGCCCAGGAAATCCTGCGCCTGCGCGACCGGCTGAATGGCATCCTCGCTTTCCATACCGGCAGGACGCTGGACGCCATCGCCAAGGATTCCGACCGCGATTTCTTCATGTCCGCCGACGAAGCCTGCAAATACGGCCTGGTGGATAGTGTTCTGGCAAGCCGCAAAGTCTCCATTCCGAAAGTGTAATCCTTATGGCTAAACCCAGAAATTCGATTCCCAACTGTTCGTTTTGCGGGCGCCCACCCGAGGTGGCGGGGCAATTGCTGGCCGGACCTCCCGGCACCTTCATTTGCAAGGAGTGCGCCAAGATCTGCCAGGATATGTTCGTGAAGACGGGTGGAAAACCCGCTCCAGCGACCCCGCCCCCGAAGAAGGCGGAGGGGATCTCAAAGGTGCCAAAACCCCACGAGATCTACGATTTCCTGAACCAGTATGTGATCGGCCAGGATCAGTCGAAGAAGGTGCTCTCCGTCGCCGTCCACAACCATTACAAGCGCCTTCAGCAGGGCGAGCCGGGCGAGGCGATGGCGGCATTCAAGGATGTGGAGATCGAGAAAAGCAACATCCTGCTCATCGGCCCGACCGGAACCGGAAAGACGCTTCTGGCCCGGACCCTGGCCCGCTGCCTCGATGTCCCCTTCAGCATCTCTGACGCCACCACCCTGACGGAGGCCGGCTATGTCGGCGAAGATGTCGAGAACGTCCTCCTCCGCCTGATTCAGGCGGCTGATGGCGACGTGGCCCGTGCCCAGCGGGGCATCGTCTACATAGACGAAATCGACAAGATCGCCCGCAAAACCGAAAATGTCTCGATCACGCGTGACGTCTCCGGCGAGGGAGTTCAGCAGGCGCTTCTGAAAATCATCGAGGGCACCACGGCGAGCGTGCCCCCCGGCGGCGGCCGGAAACATCCCCAGCAGGAATATCTCAAGATCAATACCGAGCACATCCTGTTCATCTGCGGCGGCGCATTTGTCGGGCTGGATGACATCCTGAACCGGCGCGTGAGTAAACAAACGCTTGGCTTCGGGGAGCCTGCCAAGAAAACCATTGTCGAGGATCTCAAGCGCAGGGTCGAACCCGAAGACCTGATGAAATACGGGATGATTCCCGAGTTCGTGGGGCGGTTGCCGGTCGTCACCACCCTGGAACCCCTCCGCGAGGAGGATCTGATCCGGGTTCTGACCGAGCCGAAAAACGCCATGATCCGCCAGTACCAGAAGCTGATGGCCATGGAGAATGTAAAACTGACCTTCACCGACACGGCATTACGTGAGATGGCGCGGTTGGCGGCCAAAAAAGGAACCGGCGCGCGCGGCTTGCGGGCCATCCTCGAGCACCTGATGCTGGAAGTGATGTTCGAAGTGCCAAAACGCGGCAATATCCGCGAATTTCACGTCACCAAACCCATGGTCACCTCACAACGGGTGACCTTGGATGAGGTGAGTGAATCGGCCGCATGAGTAACATTGTAGATTCTTGATTGCAGATTGTAGATTGAAATACGAGTCCTGCGGACAAATCTACAATCTAAAATCCACAATCTACAATTCTTAGACGGGGCATAAGCCGCCGATGATCCTGTTTTTCTCGTCGAGACGAACAACACGGGGACGGATTTGAGTGGCCTGGTCGGTGGGAACGAGGCCGAAGGTGAAGATGGTGAGGCGGTCGCCGGGTTTCCCGAGATGCGCCGTCGCACCATTGAGACAGATCTCGCCCTTGCCGCGTTCTCCGGAAATGGCGTAGGTCTCAAACCGGTTCCCGTTTTCAAGATTGGACACCAGGATTTTTTCATACGGCAGGATTTTGACATAATCCATCAAATCCCGGTCAATCGTCAGACTGCCTTCATAATCCAGATTGGATCCCGTTACCCGGGCGCCATGCAATTTCGCCTTCAACATCGTCGAGAACATAATTCGCCACCCTGTCTGTAAAAAAGACTTACAAATTTCCAATAATCGACACCAACGGCAGGAACATGGCAATGACGATTGTTCCTACAATCAGCGCCAGCAGAATAATCATGATCGGCTCAATGACCGAGGTCAGAGCCTCGACCGCCGTATCCACCTCGTCATCATAAGTTTCTGCGATTTTCATCAGCATCTCGGGCAATGCGCCGGTTTCCTCACCCACCTGGATCATGCTAACCACCATCGAGGGAAACACTCCGGAGGCTTCGAGGGGCACCACAATGGTTTCACCTTCCTTAACGCTGTCATGCACCGTGGCCACCGCATGCGATAATACGGCATTGTTCGTGACCTCGCGCACGATGTTCAGCGCCTGCAGAATCGGAACACCACCGGTCAACAGGGTTCCCAGGGTACGGGAAAAGTTACCAATGGCCGTCTTCCGGAGCAACGACCCGAATACCGGAATCTTCAGCTTGAGGCGGTCAAGGGACTGTTGTCCCACGGCCGATCGACTAAACGCTTTGAAAACAAACACAATCACAACAATAAGACCCAATCCGATATACCATTGCTTCATCAGAAACTCGCTGGCGCCAATCACCATCTGGGTCAGGAGCGGCAGGGATTTGCCCTGTAACAGGTCGTCAAAAATTTCCTTGAACTTGGGAATCACGAAGATCATCAGCACCAGAAGAATGACACCCGCCATGACCATGACGACCATCGGGTACACCATGGCGCCCTTGACCTTGCTCCTGATTTTCTGGCTTTTCTCCATGAATTCCGCCAGACGCGTCAGGATCGTCTGAAGCGCGCCTGAGGCTTCACCAGCCCGAACCATGTTGACATAGAAGGGGGTGAAAACACCGGGATACTGGGCCAACGATTCGGCAAAGGTACTGCCGCCTTCAACCGACTCGGCCATTCCCTGCAAGGCCACGCGGAACTGGGGGGTCTTTTCCTGACGCTGGAGCACATGAAGACTTTTTAAAAGCGGCATTCCCGCATCCGCCAGCGTCGCCAATTGGCGTGTGAACAGCATGATCTGCTTGGAGGCAACCTTGCCCTGCATCATCTTGTTAAGGAAGGCGGGCAACTTGATTTCCCGCGCACTCCCGCCCCCGCGCGCCGGGCTCTTTCCGGGAGCGGTACGGGAGGGCGCCCCGCCACGGGTCGGCTTGCGGGCGCCGCCACGACCACCGCTCATATCTGTGACACTGGTCGGGAAGAGTCCTTTTTCCTTGATGGCGGTGAGAGCGCGCGTCTCGTTGTCGGCATCAATCATGCCTTCAACTTCACTCCCCTTGGAATCCATGGCAACATATCGGAATTTTGGCATAAAAGGTCTCCGTTAATGGACTTTTCAAGACTATTACGCCACCCACCCCGTTGCAAGCGCGGAAATCAAGGATTCACCACCCGCTTCGCTGGAGAATACGGAGGAGATCGAGAGAGACCGCTCAGGGCAGGGAAAGAACTTTTTTCTTTGTGGGAGGGGCGCTGTGCGCCGCGACAGGGACTAGACAGGCTCCCGGGAGAAGGTCGCGGCGCACAGCGCCCCTCCCACAGAGCCTTGAGAAAACCATAACCCCCTCGTCAGTGCCCCATTACAGATGAGACGGTTTTAATAGCGCGAAGCACAGCCGGAGTGGTCTCTCCCCTATTCCCCCCGGAGAGGTGTTGCGCGATTTTTCTAAATGGCGTACTCGTCATTTAGAAAAATCGCGCAACATTTTCTTCTCTTTATCTTTCTCTCTCGATCCCCTCCGTATTCTCCAGCGAAGCGGGTGGTAAAATCCCCCACGTTCTGACAGGGGAAATCAGCGGCGGATCTGAACCTTGGTGCTGGACTCGGCAATCTTCCAGCTCAGGGCGGCCCCGACGGTGACATTGTTCCTGGAGCGCACCAGGGGGCTGTCCTCGTACACGGCACCCTCGCAATTCTCAAGCCGGGCATAAGCGGAAAGGGAAACTCTGTCATTCAATTTCCGGGAGACCCAGCTCGACAGCGAAGCCCCGCCATATCCGCCTCCGCTCTGGTAAGCCGGGCGGGTAGACGTCTCATACCGTTCATCCACATCGTAAAAATACCCATGATACTGGTCGTCGGCAAAGTCCACTCCGCCCTTCACTCCGACATTCCAGGGCGACCCCGCACGGGGCGTGAACCGGGCCAGCACCAGACTCAGGGACGCCCGTTCGCCCTCATATCCAGGACTGAAATTATCCCTATCGATTGACCCCACCGCGCGGACGGCCGCCTCAAAATAGAGGGCGGAAACCTTTTTCCCGCGGTACAGGAACAGCCGCATCGCAGGCCCCAGTTCCAGAAGGGGATCCAGTTCGGGCATTCCCTCCCGCGCGCTCGTTCCCTCGCGAACGGGCGGACTTCCACTGATCGAGAGTTCGGTCTCAACCCAGGCTCCCTTGAAGAACAATCCCCGCACTCCTTCCCGGTCAGCCTGGATGTAATCGCCCCGGTAGATGAAATAGGGAACTGGAAAGGCATACCATTTATAGTCCTCCGACCCCCGGTAGCAGGGCATTCGCGCACCGAGCCCGAACAACCCGACTTCCCATTTCGGCAACGCCGGCGGCCCATTGGTCGCCACCGCCCCCCACGCCGAGCCTCCCATCGCAAGCAGAACCACTAATACAAAATATCGCAGTACAAAATTCATCAGTACTTTCTGTATACATGAAACAAAATTGAATTTGCCACCCACTTCGTAAGGGGTCACTGACAAGGGGGGGGGGCTTCCGAATTCTGGAGGGCCACGCTTCGTCGTGGCCGCCTTTTCGTTGTCCCGGACGCGACAAAGCGCGTCCCTCCAAAGAATAGCTCCCCCCTCGTCAGTGACCCATTACCCCACTTCGATTACTCTAAATCAAGAAGACTTCAACTAATCTGCACTGATTTTCGCTAATCCACTGCGTGCTTCTGTTCAAATTCCGGATTAGTGGAAATTAGTGGTTCTTCCGGGTTTATGAGGGGATTATTCATTGATCTAAACGCCTGTACGC
>CAZOZF010000147.1:0-7447 GCA_964584205.1 uncultured Verrucomicrobiota bacterium | reverse complement strand
ATCCAGCGAGTCAGTCGTGCCAGTGTCACCGTGGAGGGATTGGTCACTGGATCCATTGGAAGGGGCTTTGCGATCCTGTTGGGCGTCCGGATAGGAGACACTGAGGCGGATGCCCTTTATCTGGCTGAGAAGACGGCCGGGTTGCGGATTTTTCCCGATGCACAGGACAAGATGAACCTGGCACTGGGGGAGGCGGGTGGGGCGGTATTGGTGGTTTCCCAGTTTACCCTCTATGCCGATACCCGGAAGGGGAACCGGCCAAGTTTCATCGGTGCCGCTCCGCCTGCGGAAGCCGAGCGCCTCTATGAAGTCTATGTGAGCCATCTCCGGCGCATTCTGGGCCCCGGCCAGGTGGCCACCGGCACCTTCCGCGCCAGCATGAGCGTCGAGATCATCAACGACGGTCCGGTTACGATTGAATTGGTGTCGGATGGCCGTGGCGGTGGTAGGGAAAGGCGGGACAGCGTCAACTGCGAGCCAAGCCGTCCGGTTGATATTCTGGCAGGTGGATGATAAATGTGGTGCCTGCGCCTGGCTGGCTTCTGGCGGTGATCGTTCCCCCGTGTTGTTGGACGATCTTCTGGCAGACCGCGAGTCCGATTCCCGACCCTGGATACTGATCTTCTGAATGAAGCCGCTGGAAGGGTTTGAAAATGTGTTCAACATGCTTCTCCTCGAAACCGATCCCATTGTCTTGAATCCGGATTTCAATCATGCCGTTGACGGGACCACTGCTTGAGACGCGGACCCGCGGGGCAGAGCCGGGCGCGACAAATTTAAGGGCATTGCCGATAAGATTCTGGAACAGTTGATACAATTGCAGTTGATCACCCAGTATCGTCGGCAAGATTCCGACCTCCATCGTGGCGCCGGTTTCCTTTATGCGGGGTGCTAAATCTTCAAGGGCCTGTTGGGCCGGATTCGACAAGGCCACAGGGAAGTACACCCGGGCGCCTTTACTCACCCGGGCGTACATCAGAAGCCCTTGAATTAATTGCTGCATTCGCTGGGAGGATTTTTCGATGTGATTCAGAAAATCACGTGCCGTATCCGACAGGGCGGCCGCGCACTCTTCGCGAAGGAGTTCGCTGAAGCCGATGATCCGTCTCAGGGGGGCTTGCAAATCATGCGAGGCGATATAGGCAAACTGATCGAGCTCGGCATTCGACCGGGCCAGTTCCTCTGACTTTCGAAAGAGTTCAGCTTCCGCTTGTTGGCGAAGAGTAATTAAGCGGGCGTTTGTAAGACTCAGGGCGCAAAGGCTGACAATATCAAGGGCCAGATTAAGGTAGTCATCCCCGTGATGCGGCAAGGTGATCGTATCGGCGATCACAAACCCCAAGGTTGCATTCTGGCATTTGACACGCACGGAAAACCCGCTTTCCGTCATGGCGGAAGTCTCATCGGGCCTGAACCGGGCCATCCAGGTCTCTATCCATTCGGCATCATCAGGTTTCGGGAAGTTGCTGTAGATTTTGTTTGTCTGACCCCCATCCGTTGAAACATAGGCCACGCGCTCGGCGCCAAACAGCATGGTGAAAAGCTCGAGTATGGCCTGGATCGCGTCTTTCTCATTCATAATCCGCGTCAGTTTCACCAACAGATCCATGGCCAGCACATGGTCGGCCAGTTTCTTGTTGGCCCGCGTGAATTCCTCCTTCGCCTGTTGCTCGGCTTCATGGGTGCGCCATGTTTGGATCAGATGATTCAGAACGAGCCGGAAATGGTCCAGTCCAACGGACATGACTTCGGCTGGGAGTCCCAGATATTCGGCGCAATCGTGCAGGCGGGTCTGCGCCTCTGGATCGACGCCGGTATCAAGCAGAACCATGCGGCGCGCGCCTTCGGCAAAAAACATCCGTGCTGTTTCCCGGTCAAACTGCCAGGCGTCAATATGCTGTTGCCAGTGTTCCAGCCAACCGGAGGTGACCAGGTGCGAACCTTCACAAAGACACCGGTCGATAACCGTCTTGTTGACAAGCATATGAAAGCAGAGTTCCTCCCGGTGAATCCGGTGATACCGGTCCTCGGGCAAGGCCGTTTTATTCTGGCTCAGGAGGTAGCAGGCCCCGACCAGAATAGTGGTTTGTCCTTTTTCGCCCGCTTCATAAAACTGGCGTGACAGCGTCGCCGTCAGGTCAGCCAGGGGGCGAACACAGAGATCGGGAAATGCCGAGACGCGCACGTCCTCAAAGTCTCCGGATTGGAGGATGGCCTGTGCTTCCTTGAGGTAGTACTGGCAGACGAGGAGATGGAGAGTGGGAGGCATGGTGTTAGATCCAATCAAGGGGATAGCGGCCCCAGCGGCGAACCGCATCCGCGATGTTAAGCAGGACGGAGTCCGGGACCTGCCAGGGAATCTCCCCGTGATTATCCGTTAAGACGAATCCGCCGCCTGGGCCGGCCTTGGCGATTGCCTCCTTGACCTTGGCCTCGGCCTCAGCGGGAGTCCAGTGCCGCATTTCGATCGCATTCAAATTGCCCATGACGGTAAGTCGTCCCCGGGCTGCGGCCTTGACTGCGGCCAGATCTTCCAGAACGCTTGCCCCGATCCCGACGGTGCCTGTTTGAGCCACATCATCGAGAATTGCCAGGCAACGGCCTGAGGCAAAGCTGGTTGCAACAGCCCCTTTGATTTTTGACAGGGTTCTTCGGGCAATCTGAAATCCTGTTTTGAGGTACAGCGCCCGGGGAATGATCGTGGGGGACGATATCGGGTCGGCATACGCGATGGCGCCTGCGCCCGCCTCCAGTTGTGCGTTGGCCCACTCCACGCAAAAGGCTTCGTTCAGTTTCATGAGTTGCTCAAACCGCTCCGGTTGTTCGTGGAGTATAAGCAGGTAATTTTCGAAACCCAACTGCATAACCGGCAGTGAAAAGGGCGAAATCACCGAGCCGAACACGGGAACCTCGGTACCCGCCCGCTCCTTGAGTAGACGGATGAGTTGCAGAACCTTCTGCAGGCAGGGGCTATCGTTTACCCGGGGCGGTTCAAGGCGGGCGATGGCATCCGGTCCTGACAGGGGCGGTTGACCGGCATTGGGCGGGCCATCTTCCCGATAGATCACTTCGCCTCCCCAGGCCTCCACCTCCACGGCCCCATACATGAAGCCCAGCAGGGCGTCATGCCCATAGCGGGTGCGAAGCCGCCACTGGCCTTCCGCAACGAGATCCGGCCGGCTGAAGTAGTCCCGGATCGAGAGGCCGAATTCCCTCGCGCCCTGCATGACGGTGGGAAGCAGGAAGGGAACGCGATCCGGCTCCCGATGGGACATCGCCGTGCTGAGGCGTTCCGAGGAGGTCATGGAATCAGGTGTCATGTCACGCCCTCCGCGATTCGTGAAACGGCCGCAATGGCATCGGAGGCCGTGTTGCCGAAGGCGTCCGCTCCGACCTCTTTCCAGAGCTCTTCATCAAAGCGGAAAGGGGCGCCTCCTACGACAATGAGCGGGACGCACCCCTCTGCTTGAAGCCGTGAGCGGAGCTCTTTGATCCGAAGCGCTGCCGGCAGCATGAGTGCGGAGAGAAGCAGAATGCGAATCCCGTCGGTCTTGATGTGGGCAACCAGTTGGTTCATGTCCGTTCGCCCATAATTTCGCAACGAAAACCCGCTCGCCCGCAATGTCGAGTATACAATTCTCAAGCCCAGCAAATGATAATCTTCAAGGGCTGCAATGGCCATCGGCGGTATACTTTTCCGGGTGTCATCGGCGGGGGGAAGAATGGTGTCTACCGCTTCCTCGCAAAGGCGACCACTCATGTAAACCTGAGACAGGGAAACCCGGCCTTCCTCCCATCCGGCGCCAATACGCTCCAGCACGGGAACAATCAGGCTTTCGATCCGTGCGATCGGCAAAGTCGAAGCTGAGGCTTTCGACAACAAGCGGTTGACGGTTACCCTGTCAAGCGACAGGAGCGCACTCTCCAGTTGATCCAACGGCGACTCCATATTGTCCTCTTTTCCGTTGCTCCGACTACTGCCAATTTACGCGCAATTCAGGTGCGTGTCAGCTATTATTCTTTTGACTTTTATCCGTCAATCCTAATTGGTAATGTGCCATTAAAGCCATGAGTAAAACCCTCAAAG
This sequence comes from uncultured Verrucomicrobiota bacterium, assembly GCA_964584205.1. Lineage (GTDB taxonomy): Bacteria > Verrucomicrobiota > Kiritimatiellia > CAIKKV01 > CAITUY01 > JAABPW01. The sequence continues at coordinate 3,360 of CAZOZF010000147.1, read as the reverse complement.
CCCTGATTGTCGAGGATTCTGAGTGTGATGCGCTCCTTCTGTTAGCTCACCTGAAGCGAGGAGGATACGATACGACATCCCTTCGCGTCGATAATGCCGCCGATCTCACTGCGGCCTTGAGCGGCGGGGAATGGGATATTATCTTTTCCGATCACAATATGCCTCATTTCAGCTCCATTGAGGCCTTGGAGATTGTGCGCGCCCGCGATGCCGACATTCCCTTCCTGATTGTCTCCGGGAGCATCGGGGAAGATGTGGCCGTGGCGTCCATGAAGGCGGGAGCCCAGGACTATCTGATGAAGGGTAACTTGACCCGTCTTGTATCGGCTGTCGACCGCGAGTTGAAAGATGCCGGGGATCGCCGCGCACGTAAGGTGGCGGAGCATGCGCTTCTGGCGCGTGAGGAGGAACTCAGAATCGCCCGCGAAGTTCAACAGTTGCTCTTCCCGATTTCCATGCCAGTCGTCGACGGTTACGATATCGCGGGCGCCTCTTGTCCGGCAGACGCCACTGGGGGCGACTACTACGATGTTATCGTCCGTCCGAATCACGATATTTATGTGATTGTCGGGGATGTGACCGGCCATGGGCTCGGGCCGGCCCTGCTCATGACCGATGTTCGGGCTTACCTTAGGGCACTTGTCCTTGAGGACAGATCCCTCGAGGATCTCATGACACGGGTGCGTCACCTCTTGCTTGAAGATCTTGGAAACGACCGGTTTATCACCATGGTGATCACCCGGTTCACTCCCCGGGAGGGGGTCATGGATGTGATTAATGCAGGGCATCCAACGGGCTATATTCTTGCGCCTGGAGGCGGGATTAAAAACGAAATGAATGCCACGTTTCCAGCGCTGGGTGTTGACGCCGAGGTCGAACACCTTGTGCCCTGCAAGGTCCGGATAGATGCAGGAGAACTGGCTGTATTCCTGACGGATGGGATTCTTGAGGCGTGTTCATCAGCTGGCGAAGAGTTCGGAGTGCCGCGCCTGCTTGAGATAATCCAGCGCGAAAGGGATCGGCCCGCCGCTGAAATCATCAGGATTCTTTTCGATGAAGTGCGCAAGTTTGGTTCACCGGAAGGGATTCAGGACGATATCACTGCGGTGATCATCAAACGCTCGTCCTGAATGGACAGAGTGTGGGCGTTCTACGTAAAGGCACGACATGGAAGACCCCATCGGAATAGAGAAAATTGTCCACGGGCAACGGTGGGGCGATTTTCACAACGGCTACTTCTCGGATCCGGCCATCGTGCGCCCCTTGGTCGACGCCGCCCTGCGAGTTCTGGCTGAATCACCGGCCGATGTGGTTGTCGATCTGGGCGGTGGAACCGGGTTCCTGCTATCCCAGTTGGCTACACAAAGTGTCGGTGGCGCCATGACATTGATTAATGTCGACTGCTCGGACGCCCAGCTCGCACTCAATGACTCTGCCGGTATTATTCGAGTTCATTCGTCTATCGGGGAATTTTGCCGCACGGATGTTGAAACTGGAGACCAGCGCCTTTTACTGCTCATGAGGTCTGTGCTTCACTATCTCGGGGAGGATGGATTGCTGCCCCTATTGCGACATCTTCGTGATCAGGCCCGGGAAGGTGAATCCTTCGTCCACCAGAGCGCCTCCTTCGAGACTGAAGAAGATGCGGCGTGCCTCAATGCCCTGTACCGGCTTATGCGTACCGGGAAGTGGTATCCCACGGTGAATAATCTGAAGAAATGTTTGCTGAAATCCGGCTGGCGAGTAACGGACACCATTGAGGCCCCATCACTTGCACTGACCTCCGAGGATCTGGGGTTGCGGTACGCGTTAGACACAAACGATATCGCCCGCATACGGGATACGATGGTGGGTGAATTCGGCCAAGAAAGTCCTGTCTTTCGCCTGACGCCGTCAGGGTTTCAGGCCGACTTGCACTACCGTATTTTCACTTGTGTCGCGATTTCACCCTGAAGGCTCCATTCCGTCCAAGTAATGACGAGGGGCGCTATTCTTTGGAGGGACGCGCTTTGTCGCGTCCGGGACAACGAAAAGGCGGCCACGACGAAGCGTGGCCCTCCAGAATTCGGAAGCCCCCTTACCCGTCCAAAGATATCCCTCTTGATTATGCACGTATTCTGTGCTACACATTTTGAGTGCATAGTTGATAGGGGAGATTGATGACTAAAAATGTGACATTACGGATGGATGAATCCCTGTTAGCAGAACTGCGGCATCGGGCTGTTGATGCCCATATGTCGCTTTCCGCCTGGATTACAGCGACACTTAAATCGATGGCCCCGCCATCGTGTGAATTGGATGAGATCCGGGCGAAGGCGATCAAACGGATGGAGACGGGATTCCATTTGGGCGACAAGCCGATGTCGAGGGACGAACTCCATGTCCGGTGATGTGTTCATTGACACCAATGTTCTTGTCTACGCGCACGACCTTGATGCAGGCGAAAAGCATGATAGTGCGAAGCAGCTTCTGGCCGGGCTTTGGCAGTCAAAACCACTCCCCTGGATCAGCATCCAGGTGTTGCAGGAATTACTGGTGACACTGCGTCGTAGAGGTGTCGCGGTGGCGATTGCACGCGAGACCGTGGATGCTTATACACGATGGCGTGTGGTGGAGAACGATGTGGGTTTGTTGCGGAAGGGCATGTCGGAAATGGAACGATGGCAACTCTCGTTCTGGGATGGGCTCATTCTCGCTGCCGCCCGTAGTGCAAACGTCCAGACGATTTTGAGTGAGGATCTGAGCGACGCGCAGGACTATGGGGGAATCCGCGTCCAGAACCCGTTTCGATCAAGATGAGGGGCGTGACCTGGTCATGATCGAGCTGACATCGGATGGTCGTGGCGTCGGATGAAGAGGAGCCAGGCAGCGAGGGTTTTGGAATCATCGACTAGTCCGCCGTCAATCAGGGACTCAAATTCCTCCCGAGTCAGGTATTCCACGGTGATTCGCTCGTCAGGGTCGCCCTCCTGAAGTGCGGCGGATTCCGAAAGTTCAGCAAAGAACAGGTGAATCATTTCGTCGATATACCCCGGGGAGGGGTAGATAACGCCCAGGGAGTGAAGGGAAACCACATCGTGGCCGGTTTCCTCCTTGATTTCCCGCGCGGCACAATCCTCGGGGCGTTCCTCGAGTTCCTTCCGTCCGGCAATGATTTCCAGAACCTCGCGCTCAATGGGTTTCCGGAACTGTTTTACGAAGACAAACCGGCCGTCGGGCACACGGGCCACGGCGGCGACAGCGCCGGGATGCCTAATGATTTCCCGATGGGCGCGATGGCCGGGTTCGAGCTCAACCACCTGGGTCTCCACCGAGATCATACGTCCCGTGTAGACAGGAGTTATCGATATCGTTTTTTCA
>CAZOZF010000146.1:2216-7451 GCA_964584205.1 uncultured Verrucomicrobiota bacterium | reverse complement strand
ATCTCAAGGTAATCCAGAAGAGGAATGGACTGGGAGTCCATGTGGAAGGACTTGAATTCCGGCTCCTTCTCCATGATGTCGAACAACATGTCCAGCATATGCACGAGCATGTGGCGCGTCCGTTGCATGGAATAGCGCCACTCCCGGTCCCAATGAGTATTGGAAACAAAATGACACTGAGCCTTGAGTGTTGCCTTAGCGGCGGGCTTGGCTTCCGATTTTTGCTGAAGAGTCGTTGTCATAAGATGAACTCCTTAACTGATCACTTTCAGGATTTCTTCAAAGTTATTGCAATAATGATCACACAGGGAGCGGGTCCCGCTCTCGTCGATGTTGCCCCCTGCGATTCCAATGCAGGAGAAACCGGCCAGGCGGATGGAGCAGACACCGGCGCCGCTGTCCTCAATGCCGACCACGTGATGCCGATCCTTGAATTCAAGTCCGAGTCCTACGCGGGCCGTTTCGGCGTACAACCAAGGATGGGGTTTGGGCGACAACTCGCCGAGGGTACCGACTTCTTTTCCGGCTCGCATGGCGAAACCCGCGGTTATGATGGCATCGTAGAACTGCACGGCATCGCCCATGTCGAGCTGCCGAAAGGCGGAGATGATCTCCGGCATGGCCTTCTCGTAGAGGCCGGACGTCACCAATCCGATCTTGATCCCCCGCCGTTTGAGTTCGAGAAGAAAAGGCTTGAGGCCTGGCGCAGGAGTGAAAGCATCGGTCTTGCCACGCCCTTCCATGATTTCCTTCATCTCATGATGGGTATGTTCAAAATAGAAACGACGGGCTTCCACGACCGTCTTGTCCGGACAATACTTGCGGATACAATGTTGCAGATGTTCCGAGACACTGTGCCCTGAGACAAACGGCAAATCCGAAGATTCCAGCTTGAATTGCTCATTTCCGAGCAATGAGGCGGTGGTTCGCTCAATGATCCAGATCCAAAATGCCTCGCTATGCACGCTGGTTCCATCCAGATCCATGAGCACAGCCTTCACCGGCTTCCGGATTTCCACCGGATGGACGGGGTAATAGGCGGGATAATCCATGGCAGACTTGACGTAAGCCAGTTTATGTCCCTCCAAGTCAATAAACTCCACCTTGCGATCACCCGTAGCCATGATGGAGCGCACGCCGCCCTCTCCCGTTCTGAAGGCTCCACTACTGCACTGTTGCAATGAAATCATGCCGTCCATCGTTATTGTCTCTCCATCGCTGGTATTCGCACTCATTAATTCAAAACCATTTCTGGTTGCTCTCAGTTAAAAAAATCTATTCCGTCTTCTTATCCGTCGCCCGGGCCATTCCCGCCACACTGTCGGCAGCGGGCAGATTGCGCCACCAGAACCACCAGACCCCGATCGCCGCGACCCCGTAAATTAAGGCGGTGACAGCGAGGGCCTGCCAGGCGTGGATCACCAGCTGCATGGTCATCATGAAAATACAGACCTGGGAGACGAGAAGGAACGGAACCGACATCAGATCGTTCCGGTGTTCGCGTTGCCAGCCCGCGAGTTCAACGGGATCAATCTCCTTGCGGCAGGGCCCCCACCAGCCGAAGGGCCGGGTTGTGCGGTAGAAATGCCTTAGGGTATCCATCGCCACCGGCGCCGTCATAAAGGTTCCCAGCAGTGTGCCTGCTATGGAAAGCCCACCCATCAGAAGAAACTGCTGCCACTCGGGCAACTGGGGAAACAGGACTCTTTGAACGATCGCCCCGATCCCGCCGACCAGTGTGCCGCCAACCACACCCCAGGCATTCAAGCGCCACCAGTAAAGGCGAAGCACCATTGGAGCCATCGTTCCCACCGTCAACCCCATAATGATCCAACCCCAAAGGTCATTGATGTTCTTGGCGGTAACGCCCATCCATAATCCCATAATAACCACACCTGCGGTGGACAGATAGGAGGCCGAGATCAGTTCACGGTTACTCGCGCGGGGTCGTATAAAGAGCTGGTAGATGTCCTTCACAAACAGCGCCCCCGCCGCATTCACCTGGCCGGTCAGATTCGACATGGTGGCCGCCAACATCGCCACCAGAAGCAATCCCTTGAGGCCGGAGGGGATGGAGTTGGCGATTACGCCGGGAAGAATCCTCTCAGGATCCACCACCCCCTGATACCCCACCAGCGGCAGGGATTTCATCCAGTCCTGCCCCAAGGCGGCCCGCAACCCGTCAATGAGCGCAGGCGGGAACTCCGCGGCATGATTGATGATGCGATTGGTGAGCTCATGCCAGTTCGACTGTGTTACGGCAGGCATATACTGCTTGATCAGGCTTGTCGCATTCGCAACTCCGGAGGGATCGGGGAACAGACTTTGGACCAGGAGAATCCCCAACACTGCAAAACCCATCATCATCGGCCAGCGGAAGGACACCGTTACGCCCTGAAGCAGTGACTGCAATCCGCAATCCCGATCATTCCGGGCGGCAAAATATCGGCTCTCCGCCCCTGTGCCGAACCCGAAAAGCACGTTCCTCAGGAGATAGAAGGCGGCGAACATGATCAGCGATTCGTACATCTCGTACCCCCGTGGCATTTCCGTGTGCCAGGCGGGGAGCGAGCCAGCCCAACTTCCATTGCCGGTAACCTGCCGGGCCAACTCCGCAATATGCTCCTGACTACCGACAAGATTAAACGCCATCAGCGACACAATCACACAGGCACATAAGACGATCATCCCCTGCACCAGATCCGTCAACACCACTCCGTAGAATCCCGCACACATGGTGTACACGGCGGCAAAGGCAATGATGCCAACCGTGACCCAGACCGGCGACCAAGGGAGAAACATACCGACAAAAAGGCTGGTTCCCCGCACCAGGTAGGCCAGCATACTGACCGTGGTGACAATTCCGACCACGGCGGTCAAAAGCCGCACAAACAAAGCTGATTTTCCCTCACCGTAACGGTAGGTGTTCCACTCTGCTGAGGTCATAACGCCGCTACGCCGGTGCCATTTGCCCGTGTACGCGATCAGGAAAGCCAGGATGAGGACCGCTCCGCCCCGGAACTCGATAAACAGACCACGGGGGCCAAGCATATAGAGGAAGGACGTGATGATCATGGTGCCGGTGAGGTCAAACCAGGCGGTCATGCCGGCAATGCCCAACAGATACCAGGGCAGATGACGCCCCCCCAGGAAATAGTCATCCAGGCTCGCCGAGGCGCGCCGGGTCATCCACAAGCCCACAGCCATGGTAATGGCCATGTAGCCAATCACAATGGCTATATCCAAGTTACTGAGAGCTGATGTCATGACCGTCACATCCTTTTAGAATTTATTTCGACCCCAGATTGACCGATCGCGTCGGCAACCCGTCGCTCAATGGAATTTCACCCCGCAACATCCGTCCCGCTTCCCCCACCAACCACAGGTAGTGATCTGAAGGGAATCCCTCATAAGTTTTAAAGGTGATCGCACCAACCGGAGGATTGTTGTCGATCTTGAATATCTGGGTTCCCTCATCCATTTCATCGAACATGGCCTGATAGGCTGAATCCACGCCCAGTTTCCGGAGTTCGGCATACTGCACCCACAGGAACCGCCCCCCGAGACGCGGGATCTCGTGAGCGGTGGTCTTCTTCAGATTCTGCCAACTGAAACCCGGGAAAACCACCGGCAGGTAATCCAACCCGTTCTTACGACACCACTCCAGATCTCCCTTCCACACCGTGGCAGCGAAATTCCGCCCCCCCTCGATACTATTGAACCGTCCGATTGACCAGGGTTGGATGATATCCGCCTGGCACATCACTTGATGCAAACGGGGATCAGCAATGGAATCACGATCGAGTGTCCGCCAGTAACCCGGAACACCGATCAACACGGCACACCCACCGTATTGGGGGTCATTCTTGAAGAAATCAATCAGTTGAGCGCACTCGTCCAGTCCGTAGTGACGGGCAACATTCATGGCGTCGTTCCTGAAGCCCACTCCCCACAGGCCGATGACAGGCCGCCCCTTATGGCGGAGCCACGCAGAGGCCTCGCTTTTCAGCGGAACCTTCCCTGAATCCACCAGATCCTTCCAGTCCTTCTTCAGGTATTCCACCCCGATCTTGCGGGGCATTCCGGTCAGGTCATACATCACAGAATAGACGCGCCCATTCTCAACGGCCCCTTCACGACACCAGTCCAGAATATTGTTGTTCGAGACCCGGAGCGTTTTCCAAAGGGGATGCACCGGAGTGACATCGGTCATGAAGCGCTGGACGAACACGCCATCGATCCCGTACTCACGCATCCATCGAAAATGACGGAGAACGGTTTTGCGATTGTGGGATGAATAAACCTGAGCCGGGTGACCGTCGACATGCTTGAAGACCGTGGGGATCCGCTCATCGGGATCCAATTCGGTGACATCGGGCCAGTAATCAATGCCACATGTGCCTGGCTCTAAGGCATGCCCCGTTGCCCGCACATAATGAACCCAATCGCTGCCGGAACCATCGCCGGGTGTTCGGTACCACCCCTGGTACCCGCACATAACTTTTCCGCTCAAAGACAATCCATTAGTCATCGCGCAACCCTTCGCCATCCCATCCGACGCAGCCTGGGCGGGTTCAATACACCACAACGCCAAGGCACCCCATAGCGCACCCCGGATTCCCCACCCACTCCCTGACATGGATTTAGCATGCATTTGAATATATGTAACCATATCTGGTATTTTTTTCAAGCGTGAATAATCAATGCCCCGGCACTGGAAAAAGTTGCTCAATCGTGACTAAGGCTTACCAGCCTCCGGGCAAGCCTGGATGACGGGTCGAAGACCATCCGTAGCTCAAGCGTAGCGCCGAGCGAAGGATGGTGGGCAGTACAGGACTCGAACCTGCAACCCCTAGAATGTAAATCTAGTGCTCTAACCAATTGAGCTAACCGCCCCTGATAAAAAATAAGAAGGCTGAATGATGAAGGATGAACGAGAGGGAGTCAAGTAAGGCTCCACACCTATTTTACCACGGCTCCACTTGGAAAATCGCCCTCGACGGTCACAAGCCTGAGTTCCTTGCCAAGGCTGGCCGCCAGAAGCATCCCGTTGGATTCCACCCCGCGAATGACAGCCGATTTCAAATTAGCGACCACCACCACCGTCTTCCCGGGCAATGTGGCGGGATCATAGTGCTGCGCAATTCCCGCCACAAGTTGGCGCGTCTCGCCCCCCACATCAATCTGAAGCTTCAACAACTTGTCCGCCCCGGCCACCTTTTCAGCCGAGATGAT
>CAZOZF010000146.1:0-2116 GCA_964584205.1 uncultured Verrucomicrobiota bacterium | reverse complement strand
TAGCGGAAGGGATCCACCCCATGCTTGTCGACAAACTCCATGGGATCCACCACATTACCCGTCGTCTTGCTCATTTTGCTATCGCCCACCAGCCACCAGCCGTGTGCAAAAACGGACTCGGGCAGTTCCACCCCCATGGCCTTAAGCATGATCGGCCAGTACACCGTATGGGTGGTGAGGATGTCCTTCCCGATCAGGTGACAGGACGCCGGCCACCAGGTCTTGAATTTCGCGTCATCACTGAGATACCCCACCGCGCTGATGTAATTGGTCAGGGCATCGCACCAGACATAAGCCACAAAATCCTTATCGAACGGCAACTCAATTCCCCAGCTCAGGCGGCTCTTGGGCCGCGACACACACAGGTCATTCAATTTCTTCCGCAGGAACCCGAGCGTCTCATTGCGCCTGAAATCTGGCTGGATAAATTTCGGATTGTCCTGAATGTACTGGATCAGCCAGTCCTGATACTGGCTCATCCGCAGGAAATAGTTGGACTCGCGGATCCGGTCCACCGGCCGTTTGCAGTCCGGACAGGCCCCGTTCTCAAGGTCTTTCTCCATGAAAAACCGCTCACAGGGGACACAATACCAACCGTCATACTCGGCCCGGTAGATCTCGCCCTTCTCATACAGCGCCTGAAACAGCTTTTGCACCACAGTCTTATGCCGGGGCTCGGTGGTACGGATGAAATCATCGTGGGTGATTTCGAGCTTCTTCCACAAGTCCTGAAAACGAATCACCGTGGCATCGGCATGCTGCTGGGGCGAGATTCCCGCTTTATCCGCCGCCTGCTGAACCTTCTGTCCATGCTCATCCGCGCCGGTCAGAAAAAAGGTCGGCACGTTTAAAAGCCGGTGGTACCGGGCCAGAACGTCCGCCAGGATGGTCGTGTAGGCATGCCCGATATGCGGCCGGTCATTCACATAATAGATCGGCGTCGTCACATAAAATTTCTTATCATTCATAACAGTCCCCTCACCCCCGCCCCTCTTTCCGTGAACGCATGGCAGAACTGTGGGAGTCTACCTGCTGCATTTTGGATTACAAGATGCAACTCAATAGCCCGGCGAAAGCGGGCACCCGTTCCTCACCCCCAAGAGAAAAACATTCGACAGGGCTGCGGACATCCTCTTAGTATAAGGCACTTATGGCGGGATTGATCAAAGACATTACGGCACACCGGGACCTCCTCTCCATGCTAGTGGCCCGGAACATTAAGATCCGGTACAAGGAGTCGGCGCTGGGGTTCCTCTGGACTCTTCTGGGCCCGGTTTTCCTGATCCTGATTTATGCCTTCTTCATGAAAGTCGTTATGAAGTTCCCGATCCCCATGCCCGTCCTCGTGTCGGGAATTTTCGTTTGGCAATACCTGGCCATGTGCCTCGGGGACTCCTCGTTTGCCATCATCGGGAACGCCAATCTGGTCAAAAAAGCCTGTTTCCCCCGCCTGCTCCTGCCTCTCTCCATCGTCCTGGCCAACTTCGTCAATTTCCTGCTCTCCCTGCTGGTCATGGCCGTCTACCTGCTCATCGTTGGCCCCCATTTTGGCGCGATTGCCTGGCTGCCCCTGGCCCTGATCACACACCTGGCGCTCTGCACAGGCGTCAGCCTCGGTCTCTGCGCCTTGAACGTCTTCCTCCGCGATGTGCAGCACCTCACGGGCATTTTCACCATGGCGTGGTTCTTCCTGACACCGGTGGTCTACGACATCTCGATGATCACTCCCATCACCCAGCATCATCCCTTCCTCGGCCCACTCTATTTCCTGAACCCGATGGCCGGAATCCTCTCGCTCTACCGGACCGCCCTCTTAGGCAGCCCGCTCCCCGACCTGTCACTCATCGCCCTCTCCCTGCTGGTCACAACGCTCGTGTTTGTCTCCGGCGTCCTGATTTTTCAGAAACTTCAACCCCGTTTTGCGGACGAGCTGTAACGTCATGAGTGACATCGCCATACAAGTTAAGGGAGTCGGCAAGCGGTTCCGGTTACGGAGCGCGGGCGGCAATACCCTGAAGTCCCTGGTCATGGATTGGCTCCGCCGGGGCCAGGCCGCTGACCGCGACCTCTGGGCCTTGAAGGATGTTTCCTTTACGGTTGAAAAGGGCACCACCCT
>CAZOZF010000145.1:0-7479 GCA_964584205.1 uncultured Verrucomicrobiota bacterium | reverse complement strand
CGGCTGACCATGCGGCTGACGCGGAAGATTTCCCGTGTTTCCACATTCGTGCGGAGGTTGAAGTAGTCCTGGCGTGTTCGGATGGCCATGACGATTTCCTCCAGCGAGGTGTTGCCGGCGCGCTCGCCGAGTCCATTGATGGTGCATTCAACCTGGCGTGCCCCGGCCCGGACGGCGGCGAGTGAGTTGGCCACCGCCATGCCGAGGTCGTTGTGGCAGTGAACTGAAATGATAACCCCTGGAATTCTGGCTTTCACGCGTTCAGCGAGGGTGCCGATCATGATGCCGTATTCCTCGGGAATGGCGTATCCGACGGTATCCGGGATGTTGAGGGTGGTCGCGCCTGCTTCCGCCACGGCGGTATAAAGCTCAATGAGATACCCGAGGTCGGAGCGGGTGGTGTCCTGGGCGGAATACTCGACATCATCCGTGAAGGTGCGTGCGAATTTCACGGCGTGAACCGAGCGCTCAAGATTCTGGGCACGCGTCATCTTCAGGATTTTCTCCAGATGGATATCGCTGCCGGAGCTGAAGGTGTGGATGCGCCGTTTGGCAGCCGGGGCAATGGCCTTGCCCGCCCGCTCGATGTCCTTTTCAATGGTGCGGGCGAGGGCGGCAATGGTCGGCCCCTGGATGCTTTCGGCAATCGTGTGTACGGCGTCGAAGTCGTCGGGCGAGGCGATGGGGAACCCGGCCTCAATCACATCCACTTTCAGCGCGGCAAGGGCGTGGGCAATCTCCAGTTTTTCCCGGCGGTTCAGGCTGCAGCCCGGAGCCTGCTCGCCGTCGCGGAGCGTGGTGTCGAAGATGACGACGCGATCCTGATCTTTTTTTGTGCTCATGACTGCCTCACTCTTTTCCCATGGCGATGACCCCTGACCGGGAGACATCCAGAATCCGGAACGGCTTCACCAGTTCCATGAAATCGGCGACATGCTGTTGCTCTCCGACCAGTTGAATGACCATGGACTCATTTTGAACAGATACGACCTTGCCCCCGAACACATCGGCCAGCTCAATGATTTCCGAGCGGTTTTTCCGGGTAGCGGCGATCTTGACCAGAATGCATTCCCGGTTCAGGAAGGCCTCGCGAGTCAGGTCCGTTACCGAGATAACGTCGACCTGTTTATTGAGCTGTTTTGTCACCTGTTCCAGGACACGGTCATCTCCGGGGACCTGCATGGTCATGCGGGAGATGGTCGGATCCTGGGTCGGGCCGACATTCAGGCTTTCAATGTTGTAACCGCGGCCTGAGATCAGGCCGACCACTCGCGACAGAACGCCGGGTTCGTTGTCCACAAGCGCGGTAATGGTATGTCGCCGTATTGAAGTGTTGTTGCTCATTGTCATTCTTCCTTTCACGCCAGACTTTGGACCATTTCAGACAGGGAGGCGCCCGGGGGCACCATCGGATACACATTATCATCCGGCTTGGTGATGCATTCAATCACCACCGGCCGTTTCATGGCCAGCGCCTTGCGGAGGGCGGGGGCCACCTCGCGCTTTTCGGTGACGCGCAGACCGGCGGCGCCGTGGGCTTCCGCCATTTTCACGAAGTCTGGCAGATACCCGGGGGGCTTATCCCGGAGTTTTTCATTCCGGGCGCGGAGATCCTGATCCAGCCGGACGGCGGAGTATTCCTTTTTGTAGAACATCTCCTGCCATTGCCGAACCATGCCCAGATAGCCGTTATTCATGATGACCACGACGATGGGCAGGTCATGTTCGACCGCGACCACGAGTTCCTGGAAGTTCATCTGGATGCTGCCGTCGCCGGAAATGGCGATGACATTGCGGTCGCGGCAACCCGCCTTGGCGCCGATCGCGGCGGGCAGGCCGAAGCCCATGGTGCCCAGACCGCCCGACGAAATGAACGAGCGCGGCTGGGTATACTTGAAGAAATGAGCCGCCCACATCTGGTGCTGCCCGACATCGGTGGTGATGATGGCATCACCCTTGGTCACTTCGTAGATCTGCTCAATGGCGTACTGGGCCAGAATGCGGGGCTCCTTCGTGTCGTAGATGAACGGCGCCTCTTTTTGCCAGCCGTGAACCTGGGTCAGCCATTCTTTCCTGGGCTGGGCTACAATCTGGGGGATCAGTTCCTTGAGAATGGACTTGGCATGTCCGATGACGGGAATATCGACGCGGACGCTTTTGGCGATGGCCGAGGGATCGATATCGATATGGGCAATGATGGCGTTTGGCGCAAACTCCGAGACTTTCCCGGTCACACGGTCATCAAACCGGGCGCCGACGGAAATGAGGAGATCGCAAGTGCTGATGGCGCGGTTTGCGGCCACACTGCCATGCATGCCCGGCATACGGAGAGCCAGGGGATCGGTATCGGGGAAGCCGCCCAGTCCCAGCAGGGTTGTGGTGACAGGGATTTTGGCCTTGCGCGCCAGGGTGGTGAGTTCGGTCGACGCGCCGGCGGCAATGACCCCGGCCCCGGCGAGAATCACCGGTTTTCGGGATGCGTTGATGGCGGCGGCCAGCTTGGTGATCTGTTTTGAATTTCCTTCATAGACCGGCTTGTAGCCCCTGCGTTCGGGTTTGCCGGTGAAGGTGGCGTTGGTCATCTGGCGTTGAATATCCTTGGGGATATCCACGAGGACGGGGCCCGGCCGCCCGGTTGTGGCGATCTCAAACGCTTCGGCGATGATGCGGGGCAGATCATCCGCATTTTTCACCAGGTAATTGTGTTTGGTCACCGCCCGGGTAATGCCGACGGTGTCGGCTTCCTGGAAGGCGTCGTTTCCGATCATGTGGGAGGGGACCTGTCCGGCAATGCAAACGACGGGGATTCCGTCCATGTTGGCGGTGGCCAGGCCGGTGACGGCGTTGGTGGCGCCGGGTCCGGAAGTCACGATACAGCAGCCGGGCTTGCCCGTGGCGCGGGCGTAGCCGTCGGCCATATGGGTGGCGCCCTGCTCGTGGCGGACCAGGAAGAACTCGAGGGGCGCACGAGCCATCTCGTCGAAAAGATCCAGGACGGTTCCGCCCGGAAGTCCGAACAGGGTTTTCACTCCCGCATCCTTCAGGGCATCAATTGTACATTTCGCACCGCTTCTCATCATTCACTCTCCTCTTCTGAATCGTGGCATTATAGTTATTTAAACGAAAAAACCCACCGCTTTTTGCGGTGGGTTTTCTTTGCGTCGGTTATGTATCCTGTCAGATACAAACCGCCCACCGCAGGGTGCCTACCAATACCAAGCTAAGGGTATTGCGACTGAATGCGATGGGGCTAGTTGTTTTCATTGGTCATCAGGATGCCAGAAGAGCGGGGCTGTCGTCAATCCTGTTTTTGATTTATCGATTCTGCGCTGCCGTTTGTATCCCAGGTTGACAGCTACCACGGAATCAGGCTTAACTCAGGGGCGGGTGCCGCGTATCTGGATGACGTTAGGATTTGGACCAACATCCCGCCCACTCTGACGAACGGGCCCGTGAGCGATCTGGACCACGATAACGTTCCGGATGCGTTAGAGGTTGTCTTGAAAGGAACCATATACGAGACGCCGCCGCAAGGGAGCATTTTCAAGATCCGGTAGAGTGGCTTCGGTGTGTTGAAAATTCAAAACAACTAAGATTCTCCTCTACCTGCGAACTATTCTCCCTGCACAGATGGATTTGGCGGTCTGTGCAGGCTTGAACCGTATAATTATGTCACAGGTGTATTTATGGGAATACAATATGACCCCGGACACAGTATTCCTCACCGAATTGCCGCCTCTGAAAATTCTCCAGACGCGCCTCCATCAGGCACTCGAACACGCCAGAGAACAGGTCGCCAGACGCCCATTCTCCCGGAAGTGATGAATACGAACAACAAATACATATTTCCAAGTTGCGCCCAGGCAAAATTCAGCACATTTGTCATCGCCGCCCTTCTCGTCTTTGCCGCCGGTTGTGCCACGCCAAGACTGGGCGTGCCCGTACCCATTCAGGGACAAGGATAAACGCGAAGACGCAGCCTCCCTGCTGGTGGGGGGACCTGCCCGCAGTGGCTGCGCCACAGGCGCTGCAGGCGGGAGGCCGCCCTACAAGGAGGGACGTTGTCGGAAGCGCTTCCAATTTTTCGTTGTAGGCCGAGCTTCCCGCGTCTTGCGGGAGCTTGGGTGGGGTGGTGGTGTATGCCGGTCCGGAAACGTCGATTTCGTCATCTGAAACGTTTCAGATCGATAAAACAGCGCTTGTAGAGGGGGTGCCGTCGGCCCATGAAGGTGCTGGAGCCGGCCGTCCCGGCCGGTAGAGGCCGGTTACCGTCGGAGACCGCCGGCTCCGCGGGGCCCTAGGGACAGACTAATAATTAAATAATATAAACATTGATATAGTTCCATGCATAATACCCCTCAAGCAGATGGGGAGGGGATTATGAGAAAGGCACGGGTTGTTGAGGCGGGCGGCGGATTTTATCAAGTGATGTGGTTCAGCCGGGCGGGGTGCAGAGGGGTATTACTTCACGCTTATTTCGACGGTAGACGGCGAAATCGGCCCGGTCGACCGTCAAGACCGTGTGGTGGGGATTGAGTTCACTCAGTCGAATCAGGCAAAGGTCAGCGAGATCAGGCGAACGATCGCGGTAGCGCTCCGCCAGTTCGGCCAGATGCGGTAAGTGTTTCTCACACTGGAAATCGGGGCGTACCAAACCGGTTTCAATCATCTTCAACACAAGAGGCACGCTGCCGAGGTGGAATGCGGTTTCGGCAAGCACGGCTTCGCAGGTCAACAGTGGCTCTGATACCTGCCGAGCAAGGCTGACGGCCTAGTCGTGATGAATGTCGCGCGCGTTCGCGAAGGCAACCAGGAATCCAGTATCGGCAATCCCTTTCACTTTTTTGAGAAGCCTTTGCGTGTGGACAATTTTTCATCGAGGGATACGGCCCCAGCCAGACTCATGAATGGACGGGGGTGCGCCTTATCCTGTCGAGCCTTTTCAAGTTGATCGCGGACAATTTCCCCGCGGGAAAGGCCCATCTTCTTGGCCACCATGTCCAGCCAGGCGGCAAGTTCATCCGGTACACGAACTGTAAGTGTATGACTCATAATGCAAATATGTATTCACAGGGCTATTTTGTCAAGTGTCGAGTGCGCCTAAGGGGATTGCTTCTCGGTGATCCCGCAATAAATCGCTTGCCTTTATTCATAAAGGTACTATATTTATGCCAATAAATAGCTTTGAGGCATTTATATGGTTCAAATAGACTATCCTGAAGAAGTGACTTTCCGACTTGACGAATATGGAGAACGTGTGCGGACGAGTCGCGTGCGCAGACGCTGGAGCAAGACTGATCTGGCGGAGCGCATTGGGGTGGAAAGGCGCACCGTCACCCGTCTGGAGCAGGGCGAACCCGGGGTTGGCATGGGAGTTTTCCTGGCAGCCCTTTGGGTTTTGGGACTGTGGGATACGACCGGCGGACTTGCGAATCCGGAGGCGGACAAAGTGGGTGCTTTCCTTGAGAAGCAACGACAGCCGCAGCGCGTTCGACGGCAACAGGAAAAGGAGTTGGATTTCTGATGGCGACGACGACCCTCTACGTCTTCTGTTACCTGCCTGGCAGGGTCGAAGCGGTTCCCGCCGGCCGATTGGAGCACGACGACCGGAATGGAGTCGGCCTGTTCCGCTACGGACATCGTTATCGGGAGCGGCCCGACGCCGTGTCCGTGGATTGCGTCGCATTGCCCCTGGGCGGCGATTTTTCCGCGGTGACCGTGAATGGGGGGCTTTACGGCGCGTTCCGGGATGCCTCGCCTGATTACTGGGGGCGGCTTGTGATCGCATCC
This sequence comes from uncultured Verrucomicrobiota bacterium, assembly GCA_964584205.1. GTDB lineage: Bacteria > Verrucomicrobiota > Kiritimatiellia > CAIKKV01 > CAITUY01 > JAABPW01. Next base: position 1,689 of record CAZOZF010000145.1, on the reverse strand, counting down.
CGCCTTGGCTGCCCGATCGAAGCCCTCACCGAGGTGGATTACCTGACGCACGCGAACGCCACTCGCGTCGGCAACCTGGATTTTCGGCGGTCGTTGGAAGACCCCGAACCGCCTCTCGCGCCTCCGCAGTTCGTGGATCTCGGCGATCTTCTGAATGCCTCGCGGGATCTCGAGCAGGGCAATGTCACCGACGAACGCATCCAGATCTTGCTCGAACAGGGGAGCAGCCTCGGTGGGGCTCGCCCCAAGTGCACGGTGGAGCTTGACGGTCAGCTATGGTTGGCCAAGTTCCCTTCGCGCGGCGATACCGTCAACATGCCGCGCCTCGAGTATGCAACCCTGGCGCTGGCCAAAACCTGCGAACTCCACGTGACGGAGACACGCCTGGTCACGACGGGGGGGCGCGATGTGTTCCTGGTGCGCCGGTTTGATCGTACGGCCACGGCGGGCGGATGGGCCCGGCGCGGGTTCATGAGCGCGCTGAGCCTTGCCGAGTGGGACGAGCGCGACCGGGACAGGTGGTCGTACCGGACGGTCGCCGATCGCATCCGCAAGTACTCGGTTCACGCGGACGCCGACCTGCGCGAACTGTTCCGTCGCATCTCCTTCAATATCCTGGTTCGCAACACGGACGACCACCCGCGCAACCACGGCTTCCTGGCGGAAGGAGACGGCGTGACGCTCTCCCCGCTGTTTGACGTGCTGCCGGCACTCACGCGGCGGGGCGTGGGTTCCGAGTTTTATCTTTCCATGTCCATGGGTGAAAAGGGACGGCTCGCCCGTTTTGACAATCTGTGTTCCGCAGCCGGCTCTTTCAACTTGAGCCGCAGAGAAGCGGGTGACCTCACTGCGGCGATGCAAACGTATATCGAATCATCGTGGCGATCTGTTTTCACTTCCGTCGGCGTCACCGATGTCGAGCTGGAGAAAATCGCTCTATCCTTTCCCTGAACACTAAGCACTACCCCATGCCGAAAATCGCGATCAAGAAAAGAAGCAAATAGCCTGGCACTATATCCGGCGGTAAACGCGAAGACGCAGCCTCCCCGCTGGTGCGCATACGCGTCAACCTAAGATATCCATAAAGCGGGGAATTCGGATTCACCACCCGCCGAGTACGGCTAGAGACGCAGAGTCACAGAGGTAATTCCACCGAGAAGAGCAATCAAATGTGGCGTTAATTTTTCCACACGAGTACATGTGGAGAAAATAAACGCCACGCTTCTTGGAGGAGGATTAGAGGGGGAGGAGAGTCCGTCATGCTGTTAGTTACAAAACCATCCTTTTTATACCAGACTTCAGGACGGCAGAGTTGAAATTGATGAGCAGGCCGACGCGGCAGTGCGTCAGTCTCAGGTATGAGAGCAACTGGGCCTCGTGAATAATCTCCAAGCGGGAAACAGCCTTGATTTCAACCACAACCGCCTTATCAACCAGAAGATCCAGCCGGAGATCAGTCCCCACGGTTTCGCCTTTGTAAAGCAAGGGCAACTGTACCTGGTTGCTAAAAGGAATGTTTCGCAAGTGTAGTTCCCTGCACAAGCTTTTTTCGTAGATATCCTCATAGAGCCCCGGCCCCCAATGTCGGTGCACTTCAATTGCAGCACCAATGATTTCATGCGTTAGTCTGTCGCTAGTCATAGCAATACTATAGACGACTCCCCTTGTTAATGCATTCAAATTCCTCCT
>CAZOZF010000144.1:0-7490 GCA_964584205.1 uncultured Verrucomicrobiota bacterium | reverse complement strand
AGCGAACACCTATGATCCTTCTTCCGAAAAGAGAAGATTTACCACCCGCTTCGCTGGAGAGATTCAGAGGGGGAATGGGAGAGAGAAAGAGAAGAGAATGTTTCGCGATTTTTCAAAATGGCGGGTACACCATTTCGAAAAATCGCGAAACACCTTTCCGGGAGGAATATGGAGAGCAGTCGACTCCAGTTGTGTTCGGCACTATCAAAACCTTTCTCTTCCCATCTTCCTTCAAGAAGGTGTTGCGGCATTTTTATGCGGAGTACTCGCCGCATACAAATGCCGCAACATTCTCTTTTTCTCGTCTTCCTCTCTCTCAATCCTCTGTCTTTCTCCGTGGTAAATCTTTTTCTTTAGCGTATTTATGGCCCTGTTAAGTCAACTTCGACGTGATCTTCGGTTCAATGCGGAGTTTCTTCAGCTGATTCAGACGCTGAAGAATATCGCGGCGTCCCAGTATCACACGCTGGAACGGGAGAAGGAGCGGTTTGCGGATTTCATGGCCCAGTTTTCAGGGTTCTTCCAGGTGGTGGATATGGTGCACCAGGACGCCCCGCTGGTGAATGTCATGACCGATGTGATTGGTGTTGTGCTGGTGACCTCCGACTCGGGCTTCATGGGAGGACTCAATGCCGGGGTCATTCAGGCAGGATATGATGTGCAGGGGATTCTTCCCGCCAGTCAGATAAGGTATATTGTGGTCGGGGACAAGGGGGCATCGAAACTCTCCGAGGGCGGGCGCGAGTTCAAGGCGTTCCCGGGAATCTCGCCGGAAACCCGGTATGAGCAGGCGATGGAGATCCGGGATTATATCGTGAAGGAAGTGTCCGAGAAGCGGATCGGCAAGGTGGTGGTGGTGCATCCCCGCCCGATTTCCTTCACGCAGCAGACCATTGATACCTTCAATCTTCTGCCCTGCGGCGAGCTTTTTGATAAGGCGTCCCTCCCGACCCCCGTGGCTGCCGCCGCCCCTTCCGCAGTGGGAAAGTTGATTGCCAGCGCCCGGAAGGTGACGGTTGAGTCCTCGTTTGAGGATATGGCTGTGTATCTGGCTGAAGTGTGGGTGGCCTCGAAACTGTACGAGGTGTTCGAGGACAGCAAACTCGCTGAATTTGCGGCGCGGGCCATGCATCTTGAGGACAGTGTTCAGAAGCTTGAAAAAGAGCATAAGAAGCTGAAGCATCAGTGTTTCCGCGCGGCTCATGAACTGGTGGACAAGAGTATGCGCGAGTCGTTCTCGTCACGAAAAAAGAAAAAGAAGGTGGCATAACATGAGTGAACCTATCGATGGTGAACTGAAAAAAGGGCGGGTCGTCGGCGTTCAGGGACCGATCGTGGACGTGAAGTTCGAGAAGATCGATGACATGCCCGACCTGCATGAAGTGATCATGGTCAAGACGTTCGACAAGCGCAACCTCACCCTCGAGGTAGCCGAGCATCTGGAGGGGTTTGTGGCGCGCTGCATCGCCCTGTCCTCCACCCTCAATCTCCAGCGCAATGCCGTGGCTACGTCGACCGGTGACGTGCTGCGGGTGCCGGTGGGTGAGGCGCTGTTCGGGCGCATCATCAATGTCATGGGTCAGCCGATTGACGGCAAGGGGCCGATCAACGCCACCGAGACCCGACCGATCCACAAGGACGTCACCAAGCTGCGCGTGAATGTGGCCAGTCTTTCGGAAAACAAGCGTGAGGTGATGGAAACCGGGATCAAGATGATTGATCTGCTGTATCCGGTGGTGAAGGGGAGCAAGACGGGGATTCTCGGGGGTGCCGGCTGTGGAAAGAGCGTGGTGATTCAGGAATTGATCCATAATGTGGCCCAGGAGCACGATGGGTGTAGTGTGTTTACCGGAATCGGGGAGCGTATCCGGGAAGGCAATGAGTTGTATTTCGAGTTCGAGCGGGAAGGCATTCTCAAGAAAGTCATCATGGCGTTCGGCCAGATGGATGAGCCGCCGGGAGCGCGCTTCGAGGTTGCCAAGACCGGCATTACGCAGGCCGAGTGGCTCCAGGAGCAGGGCAAGAACGTGCTGCTCTTTATGGATAACGTGTTCCGCTTTGTGCAGGCCGGCTCCGAAATCTCGACCCTGATGGGGCGCGTCCCCTCGGAAACCGGCTATCAGCCCACGCTCAGTTCAGAGGTCGGTGATTTGCATGAGCGCATCAAAACCGGCAGCGGGGGCTCCATCTCGGCCTTCGAGGCGGTGTATGTGCCTGCGGACGATCTGACGGATCCCGCCGTGGTGGCGATTTTCAGTTATCTGGATTCCGTGCTGGTGCTCTCGCGTGATCGGGCCCAGCTCGGGCTGTATCCGGCCGTGGATCCACTGAACTCCTCCAGTTCCAATATGGATGTGGCAGTCGTCGGGCCACGCCATTTCGGAATCGCCCAGGAGGTGGTCCGGATGTTGACCAAGTACGATGAACTCCGCCGGATTGTTGCCGTTATCGGAATTGACGAATTGTCCCGGTCGGACCGCCTGGTCTATGAGCGGGCGCGGAAGCTCCAGAATTATTTGACCCAGCCCTGCTTTGTCGCCGAATCCTACACCGGCCGGAAAGGACAGTATGTGCCCACCGAGGTGACGGTGAACGACTGTTCCCGGATTATTGAGGGCGCGTATGATGATCGGGATGAGCGGGAATTTTACATGATCGGGCGGCTGCCGTGAGGAAAGAAGTGCGAACGTTGAACATTGAACATTGAACGTTCAACATTGAACAAAAAAAAGGAAAGCCTTGTTTGTTCCCCGTTGAATGTTCAATGTTCGATGTTCAATGTTGGAAGTTCGAATTATGGAGTTTAATCACTGGCGTCCCATAGGGCCGCCAAGGCTGAAGCGGTTTAGACTGAAGACTGAAGGTAATACACGAATCGATGGAACAGGAATTATCGTAAATGACATGACGTGAAATTAAACAAGATTATGCGAATTTCCTTACAGTCTTCAGCCTTCGGCCTTCTAACCTGCGTCCTATGGGACGCTACTGGAGTTTAATAATGGCTTCGGAATGGGTCAATTTACTGGTGGAGAAGGGATTGCTGTCGGCCGGGCAACTCGAGCAGGCGGTCGCGTTGTCGCGGGAACGCAATGAATCCCTCATCAAGACACTGGTCCGGCAGGGATTGATTCCGGAAGAGAAACTTCTCCGCGTGGTGGCGGGTCAGCAGGGACTGGAGTTTGTGACGTTCCGGGACATCCGGCCCGAGTCCGCCGCGGTGGCGAGCCTCTCGGCCCGTTTTGTGGCCCACTACCGGATCATGCCTGTGAAGCTGACCGGGAACCGCCTTCTCATCGCCCTCTCCAATCCCTTCGATCAGGCGGCAGGCGAGGACATCGAAAGCAGCCTGGGGTACAGGGTTGAACGGGTGCTGGCCTGCGAAACTGATATTCTGGAGGCCATTCAAATCCACTACGGGGTTGGGGCCGAGACCGTGGAGCGGATCCTTTCCGGCATGACGGGGCAGGGGACGGGCCAGCCGCTCCAGGAATCGCATGATCTGGAACTCAAGGCCGAGGATGCCTCGGTGATCAAGCTGGTCAATCAGCTTCTTCACCAGGCCATTACGGATCGCGCCACGGATATTCATTTTGAGGTCTATCGGGATGATATCATCCTGAGACGGCGGATTGACGGGGTGCTGTATGACACCACGGTGTCCAAAAACATGGCCTCGCTTTATCCCGCCATCATTTCCCGGATCAAGTTGATGGCCGGCCTCAATATTGTCGAGCGGCGGCTTCCCCAGGACGGGCGGGCGCGGGTCAACATCGGCCACTACCAATACGACCTGCGCGTGTCGGTGGTGCCGGCCATGCATGGCGAAAATGTGGTCATCCGGATCCTGCCCACCACGATGCTGTTCAGTCTGGAGCAACTGGGGCTCTCGCCCCGCCATTCCCAGATCCTGATGGAGCTCATACAGCTTCCGCACGGCATTGTATTTGTCACCGGCCCCACCGGCAGCGGCAAGAGCACCACGCTGTATGCCTGCCTGACGCGGCTGAATACCCGCGACCACAAGATCATCACCATTGAGGATCCCGTGGAGTATGAAATCAGGGGCATCATGCAGACTCAGGTCAATCCGCGCATCGACCTCACCTTTGCCCGCGCCCTGCGCAGCATGCTCCGGCACGACCCGGATATCATGATGGTGGGCGAGGTGCGGGATCGCGAGACCGCTGAAATCACCATTCAGACGGCGCTGACGGGGCATCTGGTGTTCAGTACTCTGCACACCAACGATGCCGCCAGCGCCGCGATCCGGCTTCTGGATATGGGGGTGGATCCCTACCTGATCGCCTCCACGGTGCGGGCCTTCATGGCCCAGCGGCTTGTCCGGGTGGTCTGCGACCACTGCCGCGAATGGTACGATTTGAAGGGCAAGCGGTGCAGTCGGGGCAAAGGGTGCACCCAGTGCAACGGTACGGGGTACCGGGGGCGTGTGGCGATTAGTGAGATCCTTCAGGTATTGCCCGATATTCAGGACCTGATCCTGAGGCGTGCCTCCGCGCGGGATATTCGCCAGAAGGCCGTTGCCCTGGGAATGCAGACCCTCGCGGCAGACGGCTGGGACAAGATTATCCAGGGCGTGACCACGGTTGAGGAAGTCACCCGGGTGACGTTTGACACGCTCTCCAATGTTGATTCGCCATGAAGAACACTCGAACATTCAACATTGAACATTCAACATCGAACATTGAACCAAGTAGCGCGCAAGCCCGGTTCAATGTTCAATGTTCAATGTTCAATGTTCAATGTTCAATGTTGAATGTTCAATGTTTGTATTTCTTTTCCCTTAACCCCTTAACCCCTTAACCCCTTTCTTTCTCCCATGCCAACGTTCTTCTACAAAGCGAAACAGGGGCCCGGGAAAACCGTGGAGGGGGAGATTGTTGCTGAAAGTCGTCCTGCTGCCATGGCGCGACTTGAACGGATGGGATGCAGTCCGGTTTCATTGGATGAAGTGGCGGGAGGAGCCCGCAGGACCGCCGCGCCCTCGGCGCGCCGGATTCGCGGGCGGGATATTACGGTATTTACGCGCCAATTGGCCGGCTTGTTACGGGCGGGGGTTCCCATTCTGCGCGCGCTGACCACGATCCAGCAGCAGACCGAAAACGCCGCCTTCCAGTCCCTGATCATGGAAATTTCGGGCGCGGTGCGGGATGGTCAAACCTTGTCCGAAAGCCTTGCCCGGCACCCCGTTCACTTTCCGGAACTCTACGTGAATATGGTGCGATCCGGGGAATCGGCGGGAATGATGGATGAAATTCTGATGCGGCTGGCCGAGGCGCGGGAAAGCGATGATGAGCTTCGCGCGCGGGTGACCGGCGCCATCGCCTATCCGGCTCTGGTGCTCGCCGTGGGGGTGCTGAGCGTATTCGTTATTCTCACCTTTTTCCTGCCCCGGATCATGCATTTGTTTGACGGGATGACGCAGGTTCTGCCGTGGCCGACGAAGATCGTTCTCGCGGTGAGTTCCGTTTTTTCCCAATACTGGGGGATCCTGATACTGGTCGGTGTGGTGGCCGTCTGGCTGGCCCGGCGCAGTCTCAAGACCGAGGCCGGGCGGCTGGCTTTGGATACGACGTTGTTGCGGCTTCCGGTGATCGGGAACTTTGCGCGCGATACCGATGTGGTCCGGTTTTCCAGAACCCTGTCCCTGTTGGTCAAAGCCGGTATTTCCGTGGACCGGGCTTTGGCGTTATCGGGGAACACGCTGATGAACCGGAAATTGCGGGCGGCGATTCTGGCGGCTGCGGATGAGACAGTCCGGCAGGGTGCGACCATTGCCGACGGGTTCAAGCGCCGCTCTGAGATTCCCGAGTTTGTGACGAATATGGTGGCCGTGGGTGAGGAGAGCGGGCATCTGGACGAGGCTTTGCTGGAGGTGGCGGCGTTTTATCAGCGGGAGTTGGATCGGGATTTGCGACTGGTGACCACCCTGCTGGAACCGTTGCTGATTCTGCTGGTAGGCCTCGTGGTCGGTTTTATCATTTTCGCCATGCTCCTGCCCATTTTCCAGATCGGCCAGGCAATCCGGTGAAATATTGAAGAGAAATTTTACCACGGAGGAGCGGAGGGGGAGGGAGGGAAAGAAAATGTTGTTCGATTTTTCAAAATGGCGAGTACCCCATTTTGAAAAATCGAACAACACCTCTCCGGAGGAATATTGGGAGAGGCAGGGCACTCCATCTGTGCTTTGCGCAATTAAAAGCGTTCTCGTCTTCTCTTCCTCCAGGGACGGTGTTGCGGTATTTTTATGCGGTGTACCCGCCGCATAAAAATACCGCAACATTTTCTTCCTCTCCCCCATTCTCTCCGTTTCTCCGTGGTAAAATCTTCATAAAGTGTTGAGTTGTTGGGGGGAGGATGGTATGCCGGAAGCGGAAATCAGGAGGGATTTTATGAGATATGCAAGGAGTGGGTTTACGTTGATCGAGTTGATGATTGTGGTGATCATTATTGCGGCGTTGGCGGCGATGGTGGCGCCGAACCTGATTGGGCGGTCGGATGAGGCCAAGGCCAAGATCGCGCAGGGGGATCTGGCGAGTTTGGATACGGTGTTAAAGCTCTATCGGCTCGACAAGGGTGCCTATCCGACCTCGGAGCAGGGGTTGATGACCTTGATGGCGGCACCCGGCCCCGGGCGTGAGCCGTATCTGGAGAAGGCGCCGCTGGATCCCTGGCAACGCAAATACCTGTATCGCTGTCCCGGCACCCACCGGTCGGCCAGTTATGACCTTTCCTCGACAGGCCGCGACGGCAAGGAAGGCACAGAGGATGACATCAAGAACTGGGAATAACGCCTTCACTCTCTCAAAGAAAAGATTTACCACCCGCTTCGCCCTCCTTCGCCAAGGCTACGGAGGGCAAGCTAGAGGATTCGGAGGGGGGAGGGGGAGAGGAAGAAAATGTTGCGCGATTTTCACTCATGGCGAGTACCCCATGAGTGAAAATCGCGCAACACCTCCCGTGGAGTTGGAGCCGAGACGTGTTTCGACTTTCATTAACAACCCCACCCTCTTCCTGTCCTCCTCCAGAAAGGTGTTGCGGCATTTTATGCGCCAGGTACTCATGGCGCATAAAATGCCGCAACATTCTCTTCCTTTCTCTCAATCCTCCGCCCCCTCCGTGGTAAATCTTCTCCCCCGATCACGAAAAAGATTTACCACCCGCTTCGCCCTCCTTCGCCAAGGCTACGGAGGGCAAGCTAGAGGATTCGGAGGGGGGAGGGGGAGAGCTGGTGAAGGGAAGAGAAGAGAATGTTGCGCGATTTTCACTAAGGGCGAGTACCCCCTTAGCGAAAATCGCGCAACGCCTCCCGTGGAGTTGGGACCGAGCTGCTTTTCGCTTCTCATTAACAACCCCACCCTCTTCCTGTCCTCCTCCAGAAAGGTGTTGCGGGATTTTATGCGCCAGGTACCCCTGGCGCATAAAATGCCGCAACATTCTCTTCCTCTTTCTCTTTCTCATTCTCTTCC
>CAZOZF010000143.1:0-7561 GCA_964584205.1 uncultured Verrucomicrobiota bacterium | reverse complement strand
CTTCATTTCTGGCTTAGTTTATACAGCATATTTAAGATAATCCATCCCCCACTCGATCCCTCGCGCCGTCACATGGTACCATCCTCCCTCAACATCCACTCTTACGGGTCTTGCCATGCCGCTCCTTGTATCAGACCCACCCGCCAACTCGCAAGCCAACCTTATATTTGTCGCTTGTCGAGACGTGACCCCGATGTCTTCACATTCGGCATGCGAAAATCAAAAATCCCCTCTCACCACTCCCGCTTGGCGGACTTGAGGATGAGGTTGAAGAAGAGCAGGTCGTTGAAGGCGTGGTTGGCGTCCACGGGATAGGATGGGGCGAGGACGATCTTGCCTTTGCCGTAGTCGAGCGCAGCGAGCAGGACTGCGAACGAGGCGCCGTTGCTGATCCACTCCTCCGCCTTTGGCGCCGTGTAATCCTGCCATGCCTCTTGGCCGAGGCAAATCTTGCGCGTCCAGGGCTTGCCAGAGGCATCGGCGCCCTCGATGACGATGGCGGAGAGGCAGGGCTTGTGTTTGACCGGTTCGAAGACGATCGGCAAAATGCCGTCGGTCACCTTGGTGTCGAACGAGAGGTCGAACGGCTTGAACGGGGCGCCGGCACGGGCGACGATGTCCAGGTTCTTCACCACGATGCGCCCGGCGGTTTTGACGGTGAATGAGCGCTTGCGGGCGGCGGCGTGGTAGGTTTCGCAGAAGCGGAGCGTGACCTTGCAGTCGCCGGCCGGGACTTTCAGCGCCAGGTCGGCCAGGGCAAATCCACAGGCGCGGAAGAGGCCGGCCTCCGGAATGCCGCCAAGCTTTTCGGCCGGCACCGTGTAGGGCGTAAAACTCGTGTTGGACTGGTTGGTCGGACGCGCCATGTACAGGCCGTAGGCTGACCGTTTGAGCGTGCTCGTGAAGGGATAGAACCCGACCGGGTCACCGGGCACTTCCCAGCCGGTGGTGCCGAGCGTGGTTTTGGCGGGTACGGCCTGGTCGCCGACAAAGTGGTCGAGGTAACCCCAGCCGTTGCCGTTCCAGTGCCCGGTCTGTTTGCCGCCCCACTGGGCGACCGGTTCGGAGAGGATCCCCTGTTCGTGGAGGAGCTTGCCCCATTCGGCGTCGAACTTGAGGATGAGCGTGGCACCCGCCTTGGCGCGGGCGAGCACCCTGGGAGCGCCGGTGGGGGCACCGGCGCTCCCAGGGATGACGCTCCCGGCGAGGATGACGTCCGCGGAGTCCGCGGAGGTGGTTGCGGTGCCCGCATCCTTGAGCGCGGCTTCCGCCGCGGGCCAGTTGGCGACGGCGATGCGGATGCCGGTGAGTTCGCGGGCGAAGGAGGCGCGGTTCTGCAGCAATACCTGTTCCGCGCCGTCCGCGACCACTTTGCCGTCGGTGTTGACCAGTTCGCCGCGCAGCGTGAGATGGCCGGCGCGCCATTCGGGCTTGACCGGCACGACGAGATCGCCGAGCGGCTGGGCGTAGCTGTCGCCGCCCTTGACGGTCACGGGGATCGTTTTCGCGAAGCCGGTCCTGGCGCCCGCGCCGTCGGTGACGGTCAGGTTGAGCTGGTACTGGCCGGCGGGGATGATCCCCTCGTTGACCAGGCGCAGTTCAAACTCGGCACTGTCGCCGGGCTTGACGAACTTCGCGCCCTTGCGGAAGATGGCGACCTGCGCCGGGCGCGTCCAGATGCGGTAGTCCTCGGCGGGGCCCTTCAGGTTGCGCCCCTCGTCCACGATGGCGGAGTCCCAGGTGTCGCCGGATGCATGGTAGGAATGGGCGCTCCAGCCGTTGATGGCGTAGCCGTCGGCGGAGTTGTTGGCCATGATGCGCTGGCTGAGGCGGCCGTCCATGTACATCAGGGTGCGGCCGGCCTGACGCGAGACGTCGGCGGGGGTGCGGATGAAACGCGAACCCACCGTGGCCAGGTTCCAGTCGGCAAAGGCCGCGGCGATCTTTGCATGGTTCTCGCGGAAGGCGGCAAGGTCGTAGCTGCCGGCCGGCGATTCCTTCTGCTGCTCCGTCACCAGCCACCAGTTGGCCGGGCCGGTGTGGCAGAAGACTTCGCCGAAGTAGAAGAGGTCGTTCCCCGGCGTTTTGGCATGCGAACGCAGGGCGAATTCGTCAAAGAACGCGGTGCTGCCGACGGTGTGGTCGTCCTGATAGTCGTTGCGGATCTTGTCCTCGTAGGGCCGGATGTGGTTGACCGGGCCGCTGGGCTGGGAGTGCGCATAGGTGACCCGGCCGGGGATCGTGCCGGAGCCGGCGTGTCCGGAGGCGTTGCAGACCATGACCGCCGGGTTCAGCTTGTGGATCGCCCGCAGCGCCTGTTCGCGGACCGGGCCCCAGAAATTGTCCTCGTTCGAGAGGTTGTGGATCAGCAGGCTCGGGTGGTTGCGGTCGCGGACGGCCATGCGGCGGACTTTTTCCTGGATGACCTTGTCGGCCAGGGTGCCGGGTTCGATGGGATCGTGGCCCTGCCACTGGTGCAGCCCGCCCGGTTCCTCGTACATTGCCAGGCCGAGCGTGTCGGCCGCGTCCAGCACGCGGAATTCGCCGATATGACGGTGCAGGTTGAGGCCGTTGTGGCCGATCGCCTTCGCCGCCAGCACGCTGCGCTGTGCCTGCTCCTCCGTGGCGAACAGGCCGGTATGCGAATAGAACCCGAAATCAATCGCACTGCGGTGGCGGAACCGTTTGCCGTTTAGATAGAAACAGCTTTTTCCGTCGGCGTCGGCCCTCACCTCGAAGACGCGGAAGCCGAAACGGACGGAGAGCGTGTCCGCCACCGGGCTTGTCCCGGTGGAAGACACGATTTTGCTGGTTGCGTCGCCGGCGGCCACTCCCAATCCCCGTTCCACCGGCGCAAGGCCGGTGGTGGCGGACGCATCGAGCAGCACCGCCTCGCAGGTATAAAGGTTGGGGGTGTCGGGCGACCAGAGAGTGGCACCGGGGATGGTCATTGGCATGACAACTTCCGTGGTGCCGGGCTGCAGTTCGACCTCCTGCGCCTTCCAAACCTTCTCTACTTGGACGCGAAGAGTGCGCTTGACGGCCTTCGCGGTGTCATTGCGGAGCGTGGCGCGGATTTCGAGGTTGCGGGCGCCCGCCGGGAGTTGATTCATGACGAAGAGGTTGGCGATGTGGACTGGATCCGTTGCGGTCAGCGTGACGGTGTCCAGCCCCGCGAAATCGCGCCCCGACGGCAGACGTTTGGCGCCCCACCGCACCTGCGGGCAGTCGTTGAACCCGCGCGAGCCGCCGGGATTGGTCAGGCGGATGGCGAGCCGGTTCTCCCGGCCGGGGACGAGGTACGGCGTGAGGTCGAACGCCACCGGCGTCTCGCAGCAGAGGTCGTACCCGGCCAGCTTTTGATTCACATACAGCTCGATGCGGAGCCGGGCGCGGGCGATCTGCAGGCGCACAGTTTTCCCCTGCCAGTCGGCGGGGATCTGCACCGTGCGGGTGAACCAGCTCACGCCGTGGTGACGGAAGGTCACGTCGCCGTTGGCGAAAAGCTGTTCGATGCAGGCCGGGGTTGCGCAGGGGACTCCCAGTTTCTCCGGCCTATCCCAGCCGCCGGTCGGAGGATTGACCGGCAACTGGTCCAGCGGCGGCAGTTCGCCGGGGGCGAAAAGCGCGTCGTCCTGCCATTTCGCCTCGCGGTCGAGCCAGGCGTGCCAGCCGGGGCCGTCGAGGGAAAGTTCCGCGCGCGTGGTTGCGGACGCCGCAACCGCCGCGCCACCCAGCCCCAGTGCCGCCAGTGCGGCCAGCATCATGCTCCGAATCATGTGCTTCGACCCCAGATCCGGATGCACCTGCGCCCGGGCGAGAAGCCGCTCGAATTCCGTGTTCTCCACGTTGTGGTCATTTTTTGTTTTCATGATAAAGGCACTTTCAAATTATGGTCACTGCAAAATACCCAATTTACTATTAAGAATAAGAGGTAGCCCTTTCTTTAGATCGAAATCTTTCGCCAGACTTCCATAGCGGACTTTAACCTTTCTATCCATGCCGGGCGATAAGGTGGCTTTAAGAAGCAATCCGTCCTTCCATTCTATATCCACACCCACCAATCCCCGAGCGCGCAATCCAGAAACCATGCCCTCGGACCATGCCTTAGGCAAGGCCGGGAGAAGCTGAATCTCGAAATTTCCAGCGGCATCCTTGATATGACTCTGCAGGAGCATTTCTGCAAATGCGGCCGTCGCCCCAAAATTGCCGTCAATCTGAAAGGGGGGACAGACATCAAAAAGGTTGGGAAGGGTTTTGTTTTTTATGAGATTTTGAAGCAAAATGTAAGCATGATCGCCATCTCCAAGACGCGTCCACATGTTGATTTTCCAAGCGAGCCCCCAGCCAGTGCCACGATCACCGCGCCCAAGGAGCACTTTCCGAGCGGCTTCGAAAAGCTCGGGCGTGTTGGATGTGATCCTATTTGATGGATGTAATGCATAGAGATGGGAGGTATGTCGATGCTCAGGCTCAGCTTCTTTATAATCTTCAATCCACTCCATGATCCGACCATCTTTGCTGATGCGGATGGGAACAAGACGAGCCAGCGTTTCTTCGCATTTTTTGCGAAAATCCTCGTCGATCCCTAGAATCTTAGAGCTTTCTACGCAATTGCTGAGAAGTTCGTAGATGATCATGCCATCCATGGTTACACCGTAAGTGAACTTCGCTGTTGTTCCATCGGAAAGAAAGAAACTATTTTCAGGAGAGTATGAAGGATTCGTGACGAGCTTTCCCGCAATAGGAGTTCCTTTAGGCGCTTCCACAAGAATATCCATCACGAATTCAGCCGCTCCCTTCATAAGAGGCCACGCTTTCTGAGCTAAAAACTTTTGATCTTGTGTAAATTGATAATGCTCCCATAAATGTTCGCAGAGCCATGCCGCCCCCATGGGCCAAATACCCACGATCCCGCCGGCTGGAGTGACAAAACCCCAAGGATCGGTGAGGTGGTTAACGACCCATCCCTTTGCCCCATAGTGAGCCTTGGCGAAATGCCCTCCGGGTACTGTGAGCTCGTCCATTAAATCAAATAAGGGTTCATGACACTCGCTGAGATATGTCGTTTCTGCGGGCCAGTAGTTCATTTGAATATTGATATTGGCATGAAAATCAGCCTCCCAAGGCGGAATCATCTCCCAAGCCCAAAGACCCTGTAGATTGGCGGGCATGGTTCCCGGTCTCGATGAGCTGATGAGTAAATAACGTCCAAATTGAAAATACAAGGCTTCCAAACCAAAGTCGGGTTCGGCGCTCTTTTTTAGGAGCTTCAATCGCTCATTGGTGGGAAGCCCTTCAACTTTAGGATTCGATGGGCCAAGTTTTAGGCTCACTCGGTTAAAGAGATTTTGATAATCTTTGATATGCTCAGACTTGAGTGTCTCGTAGGAAATATTTGAGGCCTTGGCGATGAGGGAGGCACAGGTGAGCGCTGGATCTTTCATCTCTTTATCAAAAGGGGAATAGCTTTTTCCTGAAATATCCTTTGATAATAACTCTTTGATCTTACTCAATCCCGGATACGACGTTGCTCCAGTGATAAAAATAGTGACTTCATCGGCTTTGGTGACGGTAAGAATTCCCTCTTTGTTGAAAACGGTTCCGCCTTTTGCAACGACCTTTAATTGTGCCGCAAATCGGAGACCTTTTTGAGCACCATCCTTATCTTTACAGTCAATTTGACCTTTGAGGATGAGGGAATGTTCGTCATTTGGATTCGTTATGCAGACAGCATCCTGTGCGCGTGTGAGGGTCATTTTTAAATCCAACAAGCCCTTCTTATCTGCCGTATAGCGTAAGACGATGACTCCAGCAGGGGCAGAAGAAAACATCTCTCGCTGAAAGGCCGTATCTTTATGAGTATAACTAACCGAGGCTATGGCCGTCGTGAGATCTAGCATTCGAACATACTTTGAATTCGAATCCAAATGAGGCGTTTCAATGAAAAGTTCTCCGAGGGACTGATAGGGCTTTATAGTTTTAGGATTACCCATCATGCTTCTGATGGCTAACATTGTCGCCTCACTATTTTTGCCCACAAACATCATTTCTTGTATTTTGGGTAAGGCCTCTAAAGCCTCGGGATTGGTTCGCTCACTCGGGTATCCATCCCATAAGGTGTCCTCGTTCAGTTGAATTCGCTCATCGGCAACACCGCCAAAGACCATCGCGCCCAGTCGACCATTGCCTAGAGGGGCAGCTTCTTCCCAAACGACAGCGGGTTCGCGGTACCACAACTTTCCAAACCCAGAAGGCGCGAGAGCCGTATCGGTTTTGGAAACGCTAGCTCTGTCGGTCCACTTGGCGGAAACCATTTTACTGCGCTCACAGGCGGGAAGGGTAAAATCAATTTTTACATTAGGATCAAGGGGAATACCGATCAATTCAATTTCAGCCAATTTAATGTCCTTAATCTTTGCGTCTCCAGTATCTGTAAACAAGAGTCGATAGGCTTTATAGGAAACCTTGTTTTCAAACCTTATATCTTTGCCAAATTCTCTTGCTGGAATTGAAGTCAAGCCACTATCACCTTCATAAATGACCGTGAAGTTAGCACATCCTGCCATCCCTGCATTTTCATCGTTGGAACCCTCCAAGCAGAGCTTTAGTGGTTTAGAGGCCTCACCTCCTGATCCAAGACGAAGACCAGTGACAATGCTCTCTCCTACACCAAGTCGCAACACCCATCCGACGCAACCCTTCGATGGTTTGGATTCATTATTAACGAGAGCAAAAACTCGGACCTTTGTGCTTTTGTCGATGAGCTTATCAATCCACCCCGTCTTCCTAGAAAGAACATAATCCTCTGAGCCAGCGATGATATTGGGACCGGATTTGATGGTGTCCTTGAGAGGGACGATAAAATCGTCTGGTTGAACTAAATTTTTGGGCTTTGTTGAATCCTGGGCCGAACTTACTGCTCCGAAAAGCGATGCTGTTAGGAGCGTTGTAAGTAGCGCGATGTGCGTGAATCGATTATGTCGAGTAGGCATAATATGGTTCCTCATTTAGGTATACTTTGTGTTCCCTGTTGTCTCTTTTCTTTCGATATAAAGAGTGTCACATTATTCAACCTTGTGAGGTAACTTCAATGCCCCTCACAGAACCGGACAGGCGGATTTCCCGCATTCGGCTCTTCCGCATGCCTCACGTTCCGAACGATAGTGTATAGAAGTTGTGCATGATCCTCGGTTTCGGCAGTGGGTATCTCGTCAGGTACGCGGCAAATCCTTCATGGTTATCTTTCCATTTATGCGTTTCATTTGATGGTTTCTGAAATTGTGGACTGGAACTGGTAGGTTCCCGAGCCAACGGCATAGACGGCGGCACCATTCTCCATGTGCAGGAATTTCACACCTTTGGCTTTGGAAAGCGGCTGATTGCCTTCCTTGATCTTCGTGGGATCCGTCGTCGGCAGATAGATGGTCGCCGTGCTGTTGACCGGGACGTGAATTTCCCACTTGAAAGAATCTTTCTCCGACTTCCAGTTGGAGACGATTTCACCATAGGGAGATTGGTAGCTGCACTTGACCCAATCAACACTCTTGACGATGCCGGG
>CAZOZF010000142.1:0-7584 GCA_964584205.1 uncultured Verrucomicrobiota bacterium | reverse complement strand
ATATCCAGCTTGTAACTCTCCACCGCGCGGCCCATCGGGTCGGTGATCTTCAGGGTATTGAACTGGTTGTCGTAGGCGAATGAGATCGTCACGTTGGTGGGGCTCGCTCCATCGAGCCAGCGACTCACCGACGCCGGTTTCCCGGTCGGGAGCCACGTCAGCCGGTTCGTCCGCCCGGCCGTGTCCACCATGTTCGTGAGGTTCCCCAGCGCATCGAAGGCGAAGGTTTCGGCCAGACCATTGGGATAAACCACGTTCGTTGCCCAGCCCAGCTCATTCACGCCGATCCCAATGGCGCGGGTTCCCGTGCCCCATGGCGTCACGATGTTGGTGGCAAAACCCAGCCGGTTATACTCCAGGCGTGTTTCCGGACCCAGTTGCGGCACGGATGACGTCATGAACCCGTATGAATCATACGCAAATCCCTGCCAGTGCCCGTTTGCATTGGTTACTGCGGAAAGCAGGCCATTCCCGGTGTAGCTGTAGCGGGTGCTGAAGCAAAGGTTGCTCTCACCATAGACATGAACAGCGCTCACCAGCCCATTTGTATAGTCGTAGCCAACCACCGCCTCCTCGGCGTCTTTCACGGAAGCCAGCAGATTGTTGTCCCAGGTGAAGCCCGTCCAGTTGGTCGTCGTCACCGCATTGAGCGCAAAACCCAGGAACGTCAGGTTATGATTAGTGTCATAACTCATCAGGGTATTGGCGAACTCAGCAAGGGAATCGTCAAACAGGGTTTCCTGGGTTGTGTCCTGATTCCCATTGATCGTGTAGCGCACCCCCAGGTTCGTGCCGCCGGGGCCAAGCTGCGCCTTGATCTGGTTGATCACCGGGTCATATTTGTAGAGGTACGTCTGGGCCGTGCCGTTACGGGTATAAGTCACCTCGGTGGCATTAACCCCGCGATTGGTGTAAATCAACGAGTGTTGATAATAATCCGGCGCCAGCGCCATCGAAATGCCCCGTGACACCGTCTGACCCACCTGGTTGGTGGTGTACTCGTAACCGTAATTGTACTGGTGCCCCGCCGCGTTGACCCGCTGGGTCAGGCTGTGCGTCGCGGCATCATAGAGATACCGGTTGGTATAGCTGACGCCGCCAACGTTCCGAACCGCCCAAGTCAGTTCATTGCTGGCATTGTAGCCAAACTGAATCGAGAGCGAAGGAACGGGCGTATCAATCCGGGTGAGCGCCGCGCCAGTATAACTGAAGTCCAGGTATTGCCCATTGAGGTGCTCGACCCGTGACAGCTTATGATTCGGGAACGCCCCGGTATAGGTCAGCGTGACCCGGTTTGAAAAGGGATCCGCAATCTCCGACAAAACGCCATTGGTATCGAAAGCCCACTGAGTTCCGCCCGTCTGGGTAACAACCCAGCGACTTTCCACCCAGCCAAGCCGCAGCGCGCTATCCGGCGGATTCTTAATTGTCCCATCCCCATTGTCCTGGAACCAGGACTCCTGCCCCTGCGGCAGGGAAAGCTTGATCCAATTACCCGAAACCCCTTTGTAGGCCGTGTTGCTCCGGTATTGCAGGGTCATCTCATAGGAATGCGCCCAGCAGGGGCCCAGAATGCCGTTGGTAACGACCGCCCGGGAATTGTAATCCCGCGTGAATGCGAGCGACAGGCCCGGACAAGGAATCACAACATCCGTCTCGGAGAGCGTGACATTCCCGTTCTGCGTGTTGATCGGGTCAATGGTGAGAGCGCGGGCAGGATCGGGACTGGAGGCCACATTGGTATTGGCGGCAGTGCTTCCCAGGCAGATCTGAAAATAGCGCCGACCCGAATTGAAGCCGGTGTCCTCATGATGGCCGCCCAGATATCCGCTAGGATCAACGAGGATGAATCCTGGCTCCCCGCTCGTCACATCCGCATCATAATCCCCATCATCGTCGCTGTCGCCCAGCGCTTCGACATAGCCATCATACGTCTTGCCTCTCGCCAGCCTGACCGTCTTGGTAAAGAGGAATTCACTCCCGCTCACATACGACATAAACAGCCGGGTCACGCCCAGCGTCATCCCGTAAAGTTCGGTATGGCTACCGCTTGAATCACCCACCATCATTGTTACATTGCAGGTATTCTCAGGCGTGGCTTCCGCCGCATTTGCAGGGTCGAGCGGGTCAGCGTCAACCGGGTCAGCCTTCCCGTCCCCGTCGGTGTCTGCATGCAGGGGATCAGTGCCCTGATCCGCTTCCTGGCCGTCCGTCCAGCCATCGCCATCAGAATCAAGATTTGGATTGTTTGGCGTGAAAGGCTCAAGCCCGTATTGCGACTCCCACCCGTCGGGTAAGCCGTCCTGGTCGGAATCCGGATCAAACGGATCAATCCCGGCTTGAAACTCCCCTGTGTTGGTTAACCCGTCCATATCGGCATCCCCGGTGCCTGTGCGATCTAGTCCGCCGAAATAATACTGCTCCCATTCATCGGGCAGGGAGTCGCTGTCGGCGTCCGTCAGATTGAATTCATCGCTCCCGATGTCCGGTGCGCTTCCCGACTTGCGGGGCTCGCCATTAATGTCGGTGGCTGACATGCCGTTCGTGGTGCCGGCATTGAAACACGGTGAACGGGCATTCATCAGACGGTAGCCGTCCATGAGCAGAGGGTTGTTTGTGGCGATAAGGGAGGCGCCATTCGTCGTCCAGCCACCCTGGATGCAGGCGTATGACACTTGGGGCGCACCGGATAATTGATTGCCGGTATTCCCCCACAGGATCGTGTTACGGATGATGGTGTTCGAGCCAGAGGACGCCATACCGCCGACTGCTGGGCTGAAGTTCACCCCGTTATCCATAATGGTGCAGTTCTGAACCACACCGCTAAGACAATAACCAGCACCGCCGTTGGTCTGCGCAGTGTTCCCCGCAATCAGTGAGCTGGAGATGCACACAGTGCTATTACTGCCTGATGAGAACCCGCCATAAGTGTTCTGAGCCACATTGGAACTGATCACGCAACGATCAATCTGGAGGGCGCGACTGGTAGACTGGATGCCCGCCGCCGAGAAAGCGTGGTTCCCCGCGAACCGGCTGTCGGATATTTTCACCACATTCGTGCCCCCTGAGAACCCGCCGCCTTCGTTGAGTGCCTGGTTATCCGTAACACTGCTGGCCTGAATGTGAAGCGAACCGTTGGTGGAGACGGCCATGTAATACAGCCCGCCACCATTCAAGGCGGTATTTCCTGAAACGGAGCATTGATTAAAGACCACCCGGCTGTCGTTCGTCTGTCCGACCGGCGGCTTGGCAATGGCCAGAACATAAGCGCCGCCGCCCGAATTCGTGGCCGTATTCCCCGCAATGGTCATCGAATCAAAAATACTCGCCTTGGCTCCGAGACTTGTCAAATACAGGCCGCCGCCAAACCCTTTCACGGATCGGTTACCCCTGAGCTCGCCGTTTGTCACCACGATATCCGCCAAGGAGTAGAGACCGCCACCGTTCCCCTGTTGCGCGGTATTGTAGTTGACCCGGCACATCCGCATCGTGACCACCGCACTGCTGTCAATATAGACTCCGCCGCCGTTGGTTGTGCCCTGATTGTAACTGATTTCCACATTATCTAGGAAGGGACTTGCCCCGCCCACGTTCTGGAGCATCGCGCCGCCACCCGACACCGCGGCATTGGTGCAGATGAGGGTTCCTGACACGGCCGCTGCGCCACAGGCCTGAAGCCCGCCGCCCCATGTCGCGTTATTCGAGGTAATCAGGCAGTCCTGCATGGCAAATGCCGTAGCGACCGTATTTGAAATGCACACGCCGCCGCCGGATAATGCCGCGTTGGCGCGGACAACGGTTCCCGATATCGTCGCCGGGCTGACACCCTGGATTCCACCGCCAGAACCAGAGACGGCACTATTGGAAGTAACCTGACAGGACAGCATCCGAAACGAAGCGTCCGTGGTGCCTGTTATATAGACCCCACCGCCACGCCCCGTTGAACTCGAATTCCGGGTTATGGTGCAATTAATGAACGTGGCACCCCCGCCCGTTGCCCACACCCCACCGCCATCCCCCGTTGTGGCGGTATTCCCCTGGATCGCCGTGTTGGAAACCACCAGTGCGCCCACTCCAGAGATTTTCATTCCTGCGCCCAACACACCGGCATTGTCCTGAATCACACAATCCGTGATCAGCGCGGCGCTGTTGTAGGCGCTAAGCCCTCCTTCATAGGCATTACCGACAATGACGCATCGCTGAATCCAGGGGCTCGCACCCGACAGATAGACCCCGCGCGATCCGTTCGTGATGGTCAGACCCCTGACTATCGACTGGCGACCTTCGTTCGAATGGAAATAGAAGCCCCAGGCTCCATTCTGCTGGCAGTTGATCACCGTGTTCGAGGCTCCGCTCTCCGACACCAGCATCAACTTCTTCCCGCCAAAATCAATGTCCCGGTTGCCATCCCCCCAGTACGTTCCCGCCTTCACCTGCACCACGGCATAATCTTGTGTTACGGAATTGATCATTGCCTGAATGGTGCTAACGCCATTGGTTATAATATGGGTTGGCGCGGGAATGCTGTTGCTCAAAGTCGGGTCGCTTCCTCGTTTCGCCTCGTAAACATTTAGGTACCCGTCTCCATCCTTGTCTTCCGTGGCGTCAGCGGCAGAAAGAGGATTGAGCCCGTATTTTAACTCCCAGCCGTCAAGCATTCCGTCCGCATCGCTGTCGCTATTGGTCGGACTGGTGCCGCTTTTGTATTCCTCGGCATTGCTAAGCCCGTCCTGGTCCGGGTCGGCACCCAGTTCCCAGATCGCATGAACCTGGTTCGTCGTCCACTCGCCCGGATAAACCCGAACATCGTCCAATTGGCCCGCAAAGAAATTTGTGGGCGTTCCCGATGTAGTCCCCAATCGCATTTCGTTGGTTTTCTGAAAGATGGTTCCAAACCCGGACATTCCCCAGTCGTAATTGGTCGAGGACACCAGGGTGCCATTAAGATAAAGTGCCTGAATCGTCCCGTTATAGGTACCCGCCACATGAACCGGAACGCCGGAAGTCAGCGCGCAGGCATAGGCCAGCGGCTTCGCGCCTCCGGAACAGAAGGTAAATACCAACGCTCCGTTCTCGTAGCCGAGACTATACCCTGCGGTGCCGCCCGACACCCGCTTGCTCACAAACATCGCCGTCCCATTGGTATAAAGCAGGGCGGGCGTGATCCAAAGCCCGACGCTGACATAGTCGGGTTTGAGTCCGATGCTGTCGGGAATTTCAACGTAGGAATTTGTGCCATTCAACAGCAAGCCGTTACTGATAACGCCAGTGCCCCACGCATTGCTCCCCCCATTGAACAAAATCCCGTTACACGCATTGGCGGTGGCATCCAGAACATTGGTGCCACTGGTTTCGTCAAGCTTCCACCACGCCGCCGCGCCATCCTCACCCCCATACGTTGGATCGAGTCCGTAACGGACTTCCCACCAGTCCGCAATCCCATCCTCATCAACGTCAGGATCAGCCAATGCAATATCCTGCCCGGTTCGGTTGTCATCCAGAAATACCGAACTGCTGTTACTACTGCCACACGCCTCCCAGGATGTCGGCTGGCCGTCGCCATTGCTGTCTCGCCATGCCCGCACCCAATAATCGGCATCAGGCGGTAAGTGCGTAATGGTGTAGGCGCCCGGATTGGTGAGGACATCGTATTTTACCCAGGCCCAGTCTGTGTTATTGGTGCAAGCTACCACGTAGATTGTTCCCGTTTGAGGGCCGGTGTAGGTGATTGAGCCACTGATATTCCAAGGATGGCTTAGATTATTTGTAGGGTCTGTATTCGCCTCGTATTCCTCAAGATTGGTGTACTCATCGCCATCCTTGTCAGCGCTCCCGTTGTTGGTGGTACTGCCAAAATAGGCTATTTCCCACCAATCGGGCAGGTTGTCGCTGTCGTTATCGGGATCGACCAGTGTGAAATCCTGACCCGTCATCCGATTCGTGATAACGGTCAGAACATTGGTCAAGACGCCCCGCGCCTCCGTGGCATTGGTCTGGCCATTGCCGTTACTATCCACCCATGCCTTAATCCAGTAGTTCGTCTGCTCCAAATCGGGGATCAGATAGGACACCGGAAAACCGCTGGCAGACGAGGTAAAACTGTGGCCGGTTGACCAACTGTTGGACGCGGTGACAGCTACCACCCAGACTGTTCCCGTCTGGCGGCCGGAATAGGTCACGGTTCCAGATACGTTCGGCGGATCGTTTGGATCAAGAGGATCATGACCGTGCGCCACTTCCCAGCCGTCACCCATTCCGTCGCCATCCGTATCGAACTTGGACGAACTGGTTCCCCTCGAAAGTTCACCTTCAACATACAGACTGCCATTTGTCGCAATACCGCCGGAATAGGCGTTCGTGGTGACAACCCCGCTGTATCCATCAACCAGACCATCACCGTCGCTGTCGCGACTGTACGGATCCGTTCGGTACATGCGGAGTTCCCGGCCATCTGCAATCCCATCACCATCGGAGTCAAAATCCGCATCGCCCGCCACATAAAACCGAATGGGGACAGTACTGTTTGTCGCGCTGGCATCAAACCAGGTCAGCGTATTCGTGCCAGCCGTCACCAGATTGGTTGCAAGAAGCGACCATCCATGATTAACAAGATTTGATGAGACAAACATCTCCAAATGATTGGTAAAATTATCAGGATAGCTGACAACAAGGCACATGCCGGTGCTGACCTTGAAAATGGCATCAAACACCAGATTGCTCGACGCCTGCATCGAACGCATCATCATGCCGCCAGTCGGGTTTTTAGACCGGAGCGACGCCACAGCGTCAATCACCGTCGCGATGGTATTCTCTGCGTAGAGATCAATGAAATCCACAGGTAGCAGTTTAAGTTCAATTTCAACACGGGCTGGATCAAGCCACGCCTCCATCCGTGACCCGTATGTCGTCGTATACTTTGCTTCATATGTCTCAGGTCTCAGCAACTTGACCAGCCATAGAGGATCGTACCCGTCCCGAATCAACGTCAAGATCGGCTCATCATTGCCGTTATATATGTGGATTTCCCGTGTTTTCGGGTTTTCCTGGACGGTAATGGTGTAAACGGGACACCCAGACTCCACATCATAGACAAGCCCCTTAAGAAACTCTTCAGGAAACGCCTTCGGATCAAACGACATCATCCCATAAGGCTGGTGCAGTCTCGTCATTCCAGGAGGAGAGAGAATAATGAAGTCTGTCTGGGCACGGCACAGTTGCTTGACCAGAGCCTCCGGACTGTCAGCAAAATTGCTTTTCAAGTCCTCAATCAGGGCCTCTTGGCGGGCGTCAATGATCTTCTCGCTGATCGCGGTCAATGCCCAAGCGGCAACCGACAGACCTGCTGCGATAAATAATGAGATTGTGAGAATCCGCTTCCGGCCCGCCGTCTGTGTTCCAAGCATTATGATCCCTCATATTTCCGGGCTCACACCAAAAAAGAGACGCGAACTCCAAGTTCATGCCCCTACTGAGGAACCGCGAAGTCCCGTCAAGGAAACACGCGACGAGGAGCCGCGCCCACACGGGGCGCATCTCCACACATCTCGCTTCCTTGACAAAAAATTCGCGGTTTTCAGTAGAAGC
>CAZOZF010000141.1:0-7679 GCA_964584205.1 uncultured Verrucomicrobiota bacterium | reverse complement strand
CGAACCAGCGCGTGGAGTTTACGCGCTACCGCGCGAAACTCACGCGCGGCGTTCGGAACATAAAAGGAGATATAATGATGGACAAATGGATCTGATGTTTCGGGGCAGGGTTCTCTCAAGGAGCCAAATCCAACGCAGTTCAGGGGACAAAACATTACGATGGTGTTTCGCGCGAATAATGGCAGAATTCGATTCCCGAAAGGTTGCTGCAGTTTTGCCTTCTATAAAAAGGAGCCGGACGGAAAAATCAATTGGCGTAAACCATTCAAACAGATTGACGCCATAGCGAGATAGAGGTTCTTCCGGAATTAGCGTGGGATTTCCTATTGAGGAATAGTCGCTCAATGACAGCCGGGAGGGATCGACTAAGTGGGGCGGTTAAGGGTATCCGAGTAAGAGTGTCGATTAAGAGTAGGTCGGTTAAGCGGGTCGATTAAGGGTTGGAAGGGACTGGCAGTGCCTGCTACACTTAAACGCACTCTTAACCGCAACACTTACTCGGATACGCTTAAACGACCGACTTCATCGGGTCAACAGAGGGCAGATGTGGATAGAGACCAATGAAAAAACACCCGGGATACCCGGAAGGACCGAGATAGAAAATATCCGAACGGTGAGACAAAAAAATTGAATCATTAAAAGAATATTAGTATTATTTGATTTGTTAGGAGAAAAATGTCAGCCACATTAGTAAAAGATAAAGCGCACTGCTTAGTTGATCAAATGCCCGAAAATTCCACATGGGATGATTTGATTCATGAAATCTATGTTCGCGAGGCCATCGAGCAGGGGCTTGCCGATAGCAAAGCGGGGCGTACCTTGGAAGTCAGAGAAGTGCGTGCACAATACGGGCTTCCGAAATGAAGGTCCACTGGACAAAAACGGCTTAAGACCATTTGGCCGGAATCAATAATTATATAGCTCAGAATTCTCCTGAATATGCTCGACACATGGTTGACCGCCTGACGCGGCGATCTGAGCAAATTGCAACATTTCCCCAGTCCGGAATAGCCGAACCAGCTCTTCGACCGCGACGGCTCGCACGCTCGCTGCGGGTCAAGAGTCACGTTCGCCCAGATAATGATGATTGACAATAGTATAACCCGAGTCATACTATTTGATTATGAAAACAGCCATATCAATACCAGATGACATCTTTAGCGCGGCTGAGAATTTTGCTCATCAGAGCCATTTGAGCCGCAGCGCCTTGTTCACGCGTGCTTTGGCCGAATTCTTATCCAGACGTCGGAATGAAGGGGTGACTGAACGGCTTAATCGACTGTACGACAAGGAGAACTCCCACCTTGATTCAGCCCTCTCACAAATGCAGGCATCAGTGATCTCCAAGGAGAAATGGTGATGCACCGGGGAGAAATCTGGTGGGCTTCTCTGGGTGAACCCAAAGGGTCAGCACCAGGCTACCGGCGTCCTGTTCTCGTTGTTCAATCTGATGAGTTCAACCGCAGCCGGATCGGCACCGTCATTGTTGCAATCCTGACATCCAATACCGCGCTCGCCCAAGCTCCTGGCAATGTCTTGATCAAGGCGCGACAGGCGGGACTTGCCAAGAATTCCGTCGTTAACGTCTCTCAAGTGATCACGGTCGACAAACAATGCCTGACGGAAAAAGTCAAAAAGCTGGAATCGTCTGTCATGGCGGAAGTCGAAAACGGACTCCGGCTTGTTTTAGCCATTTGAAAAATGGCGAACCACGCCTTTCTCCATACGGCTTACGCCGCTGGAGAAGGCGGGCGTTGGCACACCCGATTGATAATGATCTTGATCTGCAATAATGTATCACTATAGTATCACATTATGAAAACTGAACTTGTGACAACGCTAAAGCGGCAGGCTACGCGAATACTGGCCGATCTACATGAATCAGGTGGTTCCGTCCTAATCACTGAACATGGCGCTCCGTCGGCTTACCTGGTGGATGTGTCTGGGTATGAGATGATGCAGAATCGGATGAAGATTCTTGAAGGAATAGCGCGCGGGGAGCGCGCTATTCTGGAGCAGCGAACTGTGACTCACTCTGAAGCCAAACGGAGACTGTCACAGTGGCTCACCTGATTTGGACTGAACCCGCCCTGGACGATCTCGATGCCTTGGCCGGGTTCATCGCACTCGATAATCCTGCGGCGGCGGGCCGCCTTGTGAGAAAAGTGGTTGAAAGTGTGGAACGTCTTGAGACCTTCCCGAACTCGGGAAGAATACCTCTGGAATTACCCGGAACTCTTTATCGTGAAATTGTGGTTCCCCCGTGCCGTGTCTTTTACCGTGTGAGTGGAAACACCATATTCATTGTTCACGCGATGCGGGAAGAACAGCAGGTCGATCGGTTCCTTTTGGACGAACGGGAAAAGAGATTATAACTATGCCAACCACACCTCAGAGTTTACGGCGCTGACGCGCCGAAACTCAAGGTGACCGTTCGCACAATCTTATGAAAGAACGAATTTTATCAGGAAAACCCTGATGGCATTTTCAGGGATTCCCCGATTGTCAAACTCCAGCCCATCTCAGACAATCGCTGGCTGAAATGGATGAGATCATGTCACTTGTTTATTCCATTAACGAATCCGGCAATCACCTCACCGTCACCGGGACGGGCAAGGTGACGGCGGAGCATTACCTCAGCCTGCTGAATGACATCCTGAAGGATCCGCGGTGCCAGCCGGATCAGACGGCGCTGATTGATATACGAAAGGCCACAGTCGGAAACATTGAACCCTCAGGAATCCTTGCGATCGCCAAACTCATGGAGGAGTGCTCGCACTTGTTCAAGAATCATATCGCCATCGTTGCCCGATCATCCGACCTGTTATCCGCAGAACTCCTGTCGACTCATGTCCGAACCGCCAGGAATATCCCCTTTCGCGTTTTCGTCGAACATGCCGCCGCCATGGATTATTGCCGCGCAGGCTGGCACACGCACGGATCTCGCTGATAACCGACATAACTCGTTGGCCTACAACTCCTGAATTCTGGCTTCTGAATTCGGTTCGAGTGCAATATTTTGCAATCGCACCCAGCGGCTCTTTTCTCACAATAAAGTGATTCCTTGATCCGTTCTACTATGCAATAGTTCCCGGCATTCCCATGAAACACCGCTTCTGTTCATATCATTCCATTCGGGTCATTTTGGCTTGCACCCTGTTATCAGCCACCGGCTGCGCCACCGTGCGGCAGGCCCGGACAGTCCAGAAGGGCGAAAATTCGCCGCCGGGGGAACGCCTCCTAAAGGCTGACGAAGTCGGTTTATCCTCAAACACGGTGCTGACTCTTGACCGGGCGCTTGAAATTGCCCTCGCCTATCACCCATCGGTGGTCGAGGCTCAACAATCGCTAGCCGCCGCCACCGCGCAGGTCTACCAGGCCCGCGCCGCCTATTGGCCCCAGCTCAACGCCGGGGCGGGCGAAACCCGATCTACCTCCAATGCCCAAGGCACACCGGAAAGTTCACACGCCCGCAATTCATTCAGCGGCTCCGTCGGCCTGGATCTGTTGGTCTACGATTTCGGGAAAACACCGGCCGTCGTCCGGCAGGCCTATGCCCGCCAGATTGCCGCCTCTGAAAATCTCCGCTCCGCCCGCAGCGATCTGGCCTATGTCGTCCGCACCGCCTTCTACAATCTGGGAAAGGCCGGGGAACTGACCCAGGTGGCCGCCGATGCCGTACGCCAGTTCAAGACCCGACTCGACCAGGTCCAGGCTTTTCAGGAAGTCGGACGGCGCACCCGCTATGATCTGACCAAGTCGGATGTCGATCTGGGCAATGCCAAGCTGAACCTCATCAAGGCGAAGAACGATGAGTCCGACGCCCGCGCCGCCCTCAACCGGAGCCTCGGACTGGCCGAGGAACCGGGCTACACGCCCCGCCCCGGAACGCCCCCCTCCTTCGCCATGACCAGTGCCCAGGCACTTCTGGAAAAGGCCCGCCGGAACCATCCAGGCCTTCGCGCCCTCCAGGCACAGGAACGTGCCGCCCATGCCGCCGTGGACGAGGCCATTGCCTCGTTATATCCCGAGATCGGACTCCAGGCAAAATACGGCCTCACCGGCGGCAGTTTTCCCCTCACCTGGAATTGGTCGGGAGCCCTGCAATCCACTCTGAATCTCTTCTCCGGCCACCGGCAAACCTGGCGCATCCGGGAAGCCGTCGCCCAACTCCGGCAAGCCCGCACCCGGGTCACCGCCCGCGAACAACAAATCTACCAGGATCTGCAAAACGCCCTGAATCAACTGGATAGCGCCCAGCAACGCCTGCCCCTGACCGATCTTCTGGTCAAACAGGCCCAGGAGAGTCTGGATCTTGTCAGCGAGCGATACAAACTCGGCGCCGCTTCGGCAGTTGAAGTCACGGATGCCCAGGTGGCTCTGACCGGCGCACGGGCGGAACAGGTCAAGGCGAAATTCGATTACCAGGCGGCGCTTTCACAAATCAAGCACGCCGCAGGAGAGGAATAACCATGAAACGTTGGATCATCAGTCTCGTACTTCTGGCCCTAGCGGCGGGAAGTGTCTGGTATTTTTTCTTTAAATCGGAAAATGGCGGAAAGACTCAATACCGGACCGCCAAGGTTGAGCGGGGCCCCATCACGCAAACAGTTCGGGCAACCGGCACAATCCAGCCGATCAAATTGGTTCAAGTTGGAACGCAGGTCAACGGCCCCATCCGGAAACTCTATGTGGATTTCAACAGCCAGGTGAAGGCAGGCGATCTGGTTGCCCAGATTGATCCCACCACCTATGAAGCACGCCTGGCCCAGGATCAGGCCAATCTCATTCAAAGCCAGGCCAATGTCGAGCAGACGCGGGCCAAACTCGTCCAGGCCGAAAAAGAACTGGAACGTACGCAGAAACTTACGGCGCGGGAGATGCTGTCCCAATCCGACCTGGACTCGGCCATCGCCACCCGCGATACCCTGACCGCCCAGATGAAAGTCAGTGAGGCGGCCGTCGCCCAGGCCCAGGCCGCACTCCGTCTTTCCCAGGCCAATCTCGGCTACACAATCATTAAATCCCCGGTGGATGGCGTTGTCATTAACCGGAATGTGAGCGAAGGTCAGACGGTCGTCGCCAGTATGTCCGCCCAAGTGCTCTTCCTGATCGCCACGGATCTCCGGAAAATCCAGGTTGAAGCCAGCATCCCGGAGGCCGATATCGGAAATGTCGCCGTGGGACAACGGGTCATCTTTAATGTGGACGCCTACGAGCAAGGGTTCACCGGAACGGTCACCCAGATCCGGATGGCGGCCAGCACCGTCCAGAATGTCGTTACCTACCCCGTCATCATCGAAGCTGATAATCCCGGAAACAAGTTGTTTCCCGGCATGACCGCCGACATTGTCTGTGAGGTGGCTCGCCACGACAATGTCCTCAAAGTCCCGAACGCCGCCCTTCGATTCAAGCCCGAAGACCGTGTTGCCGACTCCGGTGAAACCCCTGCCAAACCGAAAGGCAAAGGAGCTTCGGCTCGTGCGGAACGGGGATATAAGATCTGGACACAAAAACTCGAAACTGGCACGCCTCACCCCCTCTTCGTCTCCCTCGGTATCACCGACGGCGCTTTCACGGAAGTGCGGGGCGATGCCTCACTCGCTGAGGGTCAGGACATCATCACGGGCATTCAGGTTGCCGACAATAGCCAGGCAAAAACCGTCAATCCCTTTACACCCCAGATACCCCGGTCCGCCCGACGCGCCGCCCATTGACCCATGCTCATCTCCCTGCGTCAGATTAGCAAAGTGTATCACATGGAGGAGGTGGATGTGCCCGCCCTCCAGGAAGTTTCCGCCGATATCGACGCAGGCGAATTTGTCGCCATCATGGGCCACTCGGGCTCAGGAAAAAGCACGCTCCTGAATCTGCTCGGCTGTCTGGACCGGCCTGACTCAGGAACCTACCTCCTGGATGGTCATGAGGTGGATCGCCTGGGTAGCGACGCCCTGGCCGGCATCCGAAACCGAAAAATCGGCTTTGTGTTCCAGAACTTCAACCTTCTCCCCCGCACCACGGCACTCGAGAATGTGGAGCTTCCCCTTTATTACGGCCCGAAAATAACCAGCACCGAACGGCATGAGCGGGCCCGAACCCTGCTCACCCGCCTCGGACTGAAAGACCGGCTCGGCCATCATCCCGGTCAACTTTCGGGGGGGCAGCAACAGCGGGTGGCCATTGCCCGCGCGCTTGTCAATAATCCCCCGCTGATCCTGGCGGACGAGCCGACAGGAAACCTCGACAGCCGCTCCGCCGATGACATCATGGCCTTGTTTCAGGAACTCAACCGGGAAGGCATCACGATTGTCATGGTCACCCACGAGCCGGACATTGCCCGGTTCGCCAAGCGGGTGATTCAAATGAAGGATGGCAAAATCGTATGACCGGTATCATCACCCTGAAAATCGCCATGCGGGCTCTCGTCCGGAACAAGGCCCGATCCCTGTTGACCGCCCTGGGCATCATCATCGGCATTGCCGCCGTCATCGCCGTGGTCGCGGTGGGACAAGGTGCCTCGGTAACCATGCAAAAGCAGATCAACAGCATGGGAAACAACCTCCTCATCATCTTTCCCGGCAGCCAGAAGGCGGGCGGGTTTCATGGCGGCGCGGGAACTCAGCAGACACTGACGGCAGAAGATGGAGAAGCGATATTGAAGGAATGCCCCCTGGTCCGGGCAATGACCCCGCTGGTCCGCTCCGGAGCCCAGTGCATCTATCGGGAGAATGACTGGGCAACATCGGTGCAGGGGGTTGATGTCAGCTATCAGGAAGTCCGGGGCTGGGACGTGGCCTCGGGCTCGTTCTTCACCGACTCGGATGTCCGGAGCGCCTCCCGGGTTTGCGTCATCGGGAAAACCGTGGCCGAACAACTTTTCCAGGGCGAAGATCCCGTCAATCAAAGCATCCGGATCAAAAACATGCCCTTCCGCGTCATGGGCGTCATGACCTCGAAGGGTAGCGCCGCCTGGGGTCAGGATCAGGACGACACCATCATTGCCCCCTATACCACCGTCCGGCGCGTCCTTCAGAATTCGGCATTCAACAATGTCAGCCAACTCATGCTCAGTCTGATCTCCATGGACATCCTCCCTCAGGCCAAGGAGGAAATTTCCCAGATTCTACGGCAACGTCACCGGCTCAATGCCAGCACGGACAATGATTTCACTCTCACCGACATGACCGAGGTCACCCAGATGATCACGCAGGTCTCCAGCCTGATGACCATGCTCCTGACCGTCATCGCCTCAATCTCACTCGTGGTGGGCGGCATCGGAATCATGAACATCATGCTGGTAGCCGTCAGCGAGCGAACCCGCGAAATCGGACTGCGCCTGGCAATCGGGGCCCGGCGGCGCGATATCCTGATGCAATTTCTGGCCGAAGCCGTCGCCCTCTCCGCGGCCGGTGGACTGATTGGAATCGCTCTGGGCGTCAGCGTCGCCAACATCATCGCCCGCATCAACCACTGGCCCGTCATGGTCTCCCCTGGCGCCGTCCTGATCGCCCTCACCTTCTCCGCGGGAGTCGGCATCTTCTTCGGCTTCTACCCCGCCTGGCGCGCCGCCCGCCTCAACCCGATTGAAAGCCTGCGCCGGGAATAAGCACCGGATCTTCAAAAAAGCCAATGCTAAACGGGTTTAGGAGCCGTCAAATAACAACCTGTACAATGTGTAA
>CAZOZF010000140.1:0-7733 GCA_964584205.1 uncultured Verrucomicrobiota bacterium | reverse complement strand
CGACTGCTCACATGGAGCCTCTCGTAGATTTTCTTCAAGTGCCAGCGCACGGTCTCAATGCTGAGCGACAACCGGCCGGCAATGTCCTGGTTGGAATACCCCTGGCACAGCGCCTCCAGAATCTCACGCTCCCGCCGCGACAACCCTTCCTCCTCGGTCTTCGCCGCCGCCGGTTCCTGAAACGCCGCCACCACCTTGCGGGCAATCTCACTGGTCATCGGCGCCCCCCCCTTCGACACATCCGTGATCGCCGCCAGAATCTCCTCGGGCGATGACCGCTTGAGCAAATACCCGCACGCCCCCGCACGCAAGGCCTTGAACACGCTGTCCGTGTCCGTATAAACCGTGATCATGATAATACTCAACCCCGGCATGACCTGTTTCAGCCGCTCCGTGGTCTCAATGCCCGACAGGTTCGGAAGATGCAGATCCATCAGCACCACCTCGGGCACATCCCGGGGAATAACCTTCAAGGCCTCCTCCCCGCTTCCGCACGCGCAAACACACTTGAACCCGGGCGTCTCGTCAAGCAACGCATGCAGGGTCCGCCGTACCCCTGTATTGTCTTCCACTATACCCACGTGAATCATTGATACCTCAATTCAACGGAACCCTGAACCGGACGGTGGTCCCCTGTCCTTCCCGCCCCTCAATCTCACAACGCCCCCCCATTCTCTCCAACCGGCGGCTCATGCTCTTCAATCCCTCCGCCCCTTCCGATACCTGCCCCTTCACCAGACCCCGTCCGTTATCCTCAACGGACACCACCAGGCGGCTGGGCGTCCCTTCAATCCGGAGGAGAACCTCCGTCGCACCCGAGTGGCGTATGACATTATTCAGCGCCTCGCTGAAGGCCAGGAACAGATTGTGCCGCCGGTCCGGATCCAACGGATGAGCCGGGAGATCAGGCGAGAGATCCAGACGGCACCGGATCGACGTCAGCTTCAGAATCCGCTGGGCACACTCGCAAAAATAATCCCCAAGCGAGGTCACGGTGTCATTCCTCGGATTGATCGCCCATACAATCTCATCCAACGTATCCACCATGCGCCGGACTTTGTCACTGACCTCGCCGAGATAATGCCTTGCGCGCTCCTGAGTCACGGTTGAGCGCTGCGCCACCGCACTCAGCAATCCGATCTCCGTCAACGCCGCCCCCAGATCATCATGAAGATCATGGGCAATCCGCGAGCGTTCCCGTTCCAACGCTCCTTGCCGCTCCAGTTCCAGGAACCGGAGACGGCTTCGCCTTTTTTCAGAGGCCCTCACCCACAATCCGACCAACGCCAACGCCAGGCTACCGACGATTATCCAGAACCAGCCCTTCTGCCACAGGAGTGGCTGCACCACAATATCCACCGGCTGAACCAACTCCCGCCACGAGCCGCCCACCCCCGCCATCACCCGGAACCGGTAAGTCCCCGGCGGCAATCGGGAATACACGGCCGATCGGGACGCCGTCGGTGCGGACCATGCCACATCATATCCTTCCATCATCCTTTTAAATTGAACCTGCTCGGGGGCCGAGAAAAACGGCGCCGAGTAGCGGATTGACAGGCTTCCGGCGCCTGCCGGACAGGTGAATGAGATCGGCGCATGCCCCAGCCCGTCCTGAATGGATCGGATCACCTTTCCCTGAATCCGCACCTCCTCGATATACACTCTCAACTTCCCCGCCGTTTTTTCGCCCGCGCGCCGGGGATCAATCATCACCAGTCCATTCACGGTTGAAAACCAAAGCCGCCCCTCCGAATCCTTCGCCGCAAGATTTCCAAAGCCGCTACTGCACTGCTCCTCCCGCATCCCCTCGTTCCGTCCGAACGGCTTTGGGTTCAGAAGCGTCGCGCGCCCCCCCGCCACCGCCGCAAGTTCAGCCCGCGCCAAACGCGAAATTCCATTCCTGGTTCCCACCCACAGGAAAGCGCCCTCTTCCAGAATCTGCACCACGGCCCCTTCCGGAAGCCCCTGTTTTTCTGTAAGTGAAATCCATCGAGAGCCATCCCAACGACTCAAGCCATCCGTCGTGCCCGCCCATACCACGCCGTCACGATCCTGGCAGAGCGCCAACACGGCATTGGCCAAAAGCCCCGGCTTGGATCCCGTCACCACCACCCGGCCATTGGTCGAAATCCGGATGATGCCATCCCCCTGAGATCCAGCCCATACATCACCCTCGCGGGTCTCCATCAAGGCGTGAACCCGCCCGCCGGGCGACACCCCGGGAACAGGCTCCAACCGCCTGTTGCTCGGCTCATAGGTCATAAGGCCGCTTCCCGACCCCACCCACACCCGACCTCTCCGGTCTTCCAGAAGAGCATTGATGTTCACCGCTGAATTATCACCCAATGCCGAATCCACAATGCACTCGGCCTTCCCCTGGGAACATCGCCAAAGATAGTCCCCCTGCGTACCAATCCAGAGCGCGTTATCCCGGGTCTTCAGAAGCGCGGAAATGACCGCCGTCCGGGATACCGGAGCCGCTTGATAAAAATGAAAGGCACCCGGCGCCCCCTCCAACAACCCGCCCCCGGCCACCCCCACCCGTAACCCCGAAACAGAATCGGGCAACACCGCCGTAAACGTATGCCGCTCCAGCAGGAGTCCTGAGTCGTAGACCTGAACCACCTTGCGACGCAATCTCAACAGCCCCCCATTCGAAGCCACCCAGACATTCCCCTCGGTGTCACGGACAATGCTCCGGATCTCCAGGGGGTAAAACCCGTCATGCGGCGCGAGGGCACTCCACGCGCCGCCCCGGAGGCACCACAGGCCGCTGGTCGTGCCGACCCATAATTCCCCCGAATCAAAGGCGTAAAGAGCCGTGATGCGCCAACGGGGATGGTTGCGATGTGAAGGAAGCGGGACCGTCTGCCAGCGTCCTTTAATGCGACACAATAAATTCGTGTCCGTCGCCGCCCACATCACGCCGTCCCGGCCTATCGAAAGAAAATGAAGCACCCCGCCTGCGGGAACCTCCTCGTACGCAAATGTGCCGCGCTCAAAACTAAGAATATCCTGGCCAACGGCCATCCAGATGCGTCCATCCGCTCCTCCCTCGACCGCGCTCACCTCGACGACGGGTCTCCCTCCCCGCTTCGGGATTCCGAAGAAACGTGAATGCCGCCCATCCACCCTGTACACGCCATTGGAGCCCACCGCCCACAGGGCGTCGCCATCCCCCTGCAACAGACGCCGAACAGGCGACTTTGCCGACATCACCGATGCGGCCCCAATCCATCCCCCCACACGGGGCGCAGCCCGATAGGCTCCCATGGCACCGTATGCCCATATTTCACCCCCTTTGTTTTCCATCAGACCAGACCCGGCTGATTCACGCCGGGATTCGTCAAACGTGTCGAACCGCAGACCATCAAACCGGGACACCGCCTTGTCGGTCAGGCACCAGAGATACCCATCCGATGAAAACAAAATCCCTCTTACCGAATCCTCGGGAAGCCCCTCTTCCATTTGCCAGCGCTGGACGGCGTAATCATCCAGAAGACTGCCCGGCTCCGCTCCTGAAGCGGTCCATCCCATGGCAGCCAATCCTACACAAAAAGCACGGAAAAAATGGAGGGCCTGTGACATCATTCTTGAATCAGGGTTTTCCCGATGCCGCCTGGGGACCGAATTGCTCCGGTTGACCGGTTGCCGCCAATACGGCATGCCACCACCCGCCTTCGGGATTGAGCCTTTTCTTTTCGGCGACAAGGGCCTCAACGGGAACATGGATGAAGGTTTCATGGAGATGCCCGATCACCAGCCCCGTTTTGCCCGCCATGGCGGCATGCACGGCATTCCGGGCATAGAGATCGCAAAGGATCGCATCCTCACAATTCGCCGGACGGCTCCGGATCACATAACTGGGATCAAAATACCGAACCGCCACAGGAATCCCGGCTCTCTTGAAATGCGACTCAATCCGCTGGCGCAGGAACGGGCCTATGTCCTGGAGTTTGATATTACCCGAAGCATCGGTCTCTCCGGCCGACTGGTCCAGAAGATCCTGTCCGGCCCCTTCCGCCACCACAATCACCGCATGGGAACGCTTGTGAATGCGCCGGGTGAGGGCATCCAGAAAGCCGCCTTCCCCGTCCAGCCTAAAGGGCACCTCGGGAACCAATGTAAAGTTCACATCCTGGCTCGCGATCGTGGCCCCGGCCGCAATGTACCCGGCGTGCCGCCCCATCACCTTTACCAGGCTGATCCCGTTCTCAACGCTCCGGGCCTCCATGTGGGCGCTGTCAATGATGTCGCGCGCCGACTCCACCGCCGTGGAATAGCCGAAAGTCCGGGCCACGAACCCGACATCGTTGTCAATGGTCTTGGGAATCCCCACCACCGCCAGCGGATAGCCCCGTCGTTCCGCCTCCTGGTGCAACGCGAGGGCGCCGCGCTGGGTACCGTCGCCGCCCACACAGAAAAGAATATTGATGCCGCGCCACGCCAGGTTGTCCACCGCCACCACAGGATCCACCGGCCCGCGCGAGGTGCCTATCACCGTTCCGCCACGCTTGTGGATCGGGTCCACTAACTCATCGGTCAGCCGGATCGGCTCGCCGCCCCGCGCCGGGTCCAAACCCTGATAACCGTATTGAAACCCGTACACCTCGGGCACGCCGTACGCATGGGTCAGTTCATAGTAAAGCGACCGGATGACGTTGTTAAGCCCGGGACACAATCCGCCACAGGTCACCATCGCCGCCCGCACCCGGGCAGGATTGAAAAACAAATCCTTGCGGGGCCCGGCGATTTCAAAATCAATATCGTCTCCTGGAACAGCGCCAACCTCGCGAGCAATCCGGTACGGAATCCGGGGCTCCCCGTTCACCGCCCAGCGTAACGGCGAGGGAAACTTCGCCACACCCAGGGTATCTATGATCATCTGCATTGCATCATTCCTTCGTCGCGGTAATCCCGCCCTCCACCGGCGCCGCAGGCGTCATCAGGCGGTAAACTTCCGTTCCTGCCAGCAGAAACGCCCCAACGCCATAGACTTCCGTGGCCCCGGAATCAAATTTCTTGGGATCCGCCCCAATGGGCTGGACATGGGTGAGTTTGCCATCAGATGCCACGCACGCCGTCAGGCCGGCCCATGCTTTTTCAACGACCGGCAGGGTAGCCGTCCGGTCCAATAGACCGTTATTGATTCCCCAGGCCAAACCAAAACAGTAGAAGCCGGAACCACTTGTCTCCTTCAGCGGATAGCTTGCCGGGTCAAGAAGACTGGCACGCCAAAGCCCGTCGGATTGCTGAAGCGTACACAACCGGGCCGCCATATCCTTGAAAATCGTTTCGAAATAAGGACGCCCGGGTGCGTCCTTGGGTAATGAAGTCAAGATAGTGGCCAACCCGCCAATCACCCAACCATTACCACGACCCCAGAAGATTTTCTGTCCATTAACTTCACGTTTTTTAAAATAACTGTCGTCGCGATAGTAAAGATGCTCCACGGGATCATAGAGGTAATCCGTTGTACGTTTAAACTCCTTCACGAGCGTATCGTGGTACTTGATATCTCCGGTAAGGGCGTACAGTTTCGCCAGAACCGGCGGCGCCATGAACAAAGCATCACACCAGGTCCACCGTTGCATGTAGTTACTGCGAGTATGAGCCATCGCGCCATCGGCATTCGTCCTGACGCAAAACTCATCCATAACCTGACGGATTTCCGCACTCATAACCGGATTTCGTGTCACCGCATACAGGTCGAGATACATCTGGCCGATACAATCGTCATCCGCAAAGAAGCGACCCCTGGGACCCAGTTTCCATTGGGTTGCCTCACCCACCTTCACCATCGCCTCTTCATACTTCTTTCCGCCAGGCAAACGCGAGAGGGCCATAAAACCAGTATACCCCGCGCCCTGCGTCCAGTCGGTCAGCGGGTGTTGGGAGGGATGGGCCAATTGCCAGTCGGCAACGGCATGCAGGGTGGACAAAACAGCCGAGGGATCAGGGGAATTTCCCCGCAACCGTCCCTCCGGCGTGGTTTTATTTTCAGACAGGGCCGCTAGCACCGGCCGGGCTATCCGGGTCATCACCTGGACCTGATAAGCCCGATCCGCCACGCCATCACCGGCGTTGGCATTCAGAACCCATAATCCCATCACTCCTAAAACCCATACCCGGAAGTAGTTCATTGTTTTTCGCTTCATTTAATAAGTTTATTCGTGTCGGTCAGCAGGCCGTGCTCAGCTCGTTTTCACGGCGGCCGCGAGCGCCAGGGCCTCGCGAGTCAGCTGTTCAATGGTTTTCCAGTCCTTGGCCGCGATCAGCTTCTTCTCCACAATCCACGATCCCCCAATGGCTGCGACGGAGGGACGTTCCAGATAAGACGCCATGTTGTTGAGACCAATGCCCCCGGTGGGGATAAATTTAACACCCGTATGGGCATACGGCCCTTCCAGGGCCTTCAGCATGGCGACCCCGCCTGCCGCCTCCGCAGGAAAAAACTTCAGAATCCGGCAATCCAGCGACAGCGCCCTCTCCACCTCGGACGGCGTCATCACTCCCGGAAACATCATGAGGCCGGCCTGACCGGCCGCCTTCACCACGGCTTCATTCAATCCCGGCGCCAGGGCATAACAGGCACCGGCATCGGCGGCTCGCTTCACCTGTTCACCCTCCAGAATCGTCCCCGCACCCAGCAGAATTTCAGGAAACCGCTTGGCAATCCGCCGGATGGCGGCTTCCGCCGCCGTCGTGCGAAAGGTGATCTCCATAATATCCAACCCGGCCTTAAGCAACGCCTCCGCCAGCGGCTCAGCCTGATCCTCCCGATCCAAAACAATCACGGGAACAATCCGTTTACTCGAAATTCTTGCCAGCATACCCTCATTCCTGGTGTTCATCATGGTCTCCTCTGTTCAGAATTTTGACCGAGCAAGCGAAGAATCTGCTCCACAACCTGGTCAATGGAAAGACCGGTTGTATCAACAACCCGGGCATCGGGCGAAAGTTTAAGAGGAGCGGTTTTCCTTCCGGAATCACGCTGATCGCGTGTTTTTAAGGAATCCATCACCCGGTTGACATCTGCGTTTTCTCCGGCTGGCTTAAGCTCAGCATGACGACGCCGGGCACGCTCCTCAGGACTCGCGTCGAGATAAAATTTGGCGTTCGCATCGGGAAACACCACCGTTCCAATGTCGCGCCCTTCCATGACCAGATTTCCAAATCCAGCCATGTCCCGAAGCCATTTTGTAACCTGCGCCCTCACTTCAGGAATCGCCGCCACCCAACTGACCTGTTCGCTCACGCGCTCGGTTCGAATCTCGGCCCGGGGTTCAACCCCGTCAATCCGGTACCGCACCGCGCCCGCCTCGACAAAGAAATCAACCTGCATGCGCTCCATGGCCGCCACCACATCAGCGGACTTCGCGGGATCACATCCCATCCCGGCCGCTTTCCAGGCAATCCCCCGGTACAGGGCCCCGGAATCCACATACTGATACCCAAGCCCCGCCGCTACTTTTCGAGCTACCGTTGATTTCCCGGAGGCAGACGGCCCATCAATTGCAATCACTTTATTCGGCATGGCCGCCAACCTTTCGCAGATCATCCCAGAATTCAGGATAGGATTTGTTCACACAGGCGATATCATCCAACCGTACCGGTGAATCGGCTGACAGGGCAAGAATGGTCATCGCCATCGGGAGACGATGATCGCCGTAGCTGTCAATCGTCACCCCGCCCCGCACCGCTGCCGAGCCCTCAATAACCATCCCATCGGG
>CAZOZF010000139.1:0-7766 GCA_964584205.1 uncultured Verrucomicrobiota bacterium | reverse complement strand
GCCCTGCTCCCGAACCTGGGCGGGCAAACGGGCCTGAACCTTTCTTCTGAACTCAATAAAAATGGCGTCCTTGATAAATATGGCGTCAAGGTCATCGGAGTCAACCTCGACGCCATCGAGCGCGGCGAGGATCGCCTGATCTTCAAGGAAACCATGAAATCGCTGGGCATCGATATGCCGCAAAGCGAACTGGCCTATACCGTTCCGGAAGCGGAAAAAGTGGCCGCAAAGCTCGGCTACCCGGTGGTTATCCGTCCCGCCTACACAATGGGTGGCGCCGGTGGCGGGCTGGTCTACAATCTCGAGGAACTCCAGACCGTGGCGGCCCGCGGAATCCAGGCCTCCCTGATCGGTCAGCTCCTCGTCGAGGAATCCGTGTTGGGCTGGGAGGAACTGGAGCTTGAAGTCGTCCGTGATGCCAAAAATAAAATGATCACGGTCTGCTACATCGAAAATGTGGACGCCATGGGGGTGCATACCGGCGACTCCTACTGCACCGCGCCCATGCTAACCATCAAGCAGGAAACGCAAAAACGTCTTCAGGATTACGCCTATAAAATCGTGGAGTCCATCGGGGTCATCGGCGGCACCAATGTCCAATTCGCCCATAACCCGAAGGACGGCCGCATCGTGATCATCGAGATCAATCCCCGCACATCGCGCTCCTCTGCGCTGGCCTCCAAGGCAACCGGATTTCCCATCGCCCTGATTTCCGCCAAGCTTGCCAGCGGCATGACCATGGATGAAATCCCCTACTGGCGCGATGGCTCCCTGGATCGCTACACCCCATCGGGCGATTATATCGTGGTCAAGTTTTCACGCTGGGCCTTTGAGAAATTCAAAGGGGTCCAGGACAAGCTGGGCACCCAGATGAAGGCCGTCGGCGAAGTGATGAGTATTGGCAAAACCTACAAGGAAGCTTTCCAAAAGGCAATCCGCTCCCTCGAGAACGGACGCCATGGCCTCGGGTTTGCCAAGGATTTCAACACCAAGCCGCTGGATGAACTGATCGCACTGCTCGCGGAACCTTCCAGTGAACGTCAATGGCTGATGTACGAAGCGCTCCGAAAGGGCGCCACCGTGGAGCAATTGCATAAACTGACCCACATCAAGGCGTGGT
Source organism: uncultured Verrucomicrobiota bacterium (assembly GCA_964584205.1). Lineage (GTDB taxonomy): Bacteria > Verrucomicrobiota > Kiritimatiellia > CAIKKV01 > CAITUY01 > JAABPW01. Next base: position 6,646 of record CAZOZF010000139.1, on the reverse strand, counting down.
TCATCGAGCAAATGAAGGAACTCGTCGAATTGGAGGAAAAAATCCTCGCCTCCAAGGGCAAACTTCCGCCTGATGAGCTCCTGATCAAAGCCAAACTGGACGGATTTTCCGACAAGCATCTCTCCAAAATCCTCGGCATTCCTGAAAAATTAATCCGTGAACGGCGTATCGCGCTCGGGGTTGTCGAAAGCTGGCATGCTGTACCCGTCAGCGGAGTAGAAAACGCCGCTTATTACTACTCGAGCTATCACGGCAAGGACACCTCCACGGCAACCGCGAACCCCAAAAAGGTCATGATTCTCGGCGGCGGCCCAAATCGCATCGGACAGGGCATTGAGTTCGATTACTGCTGTGTCCACGCCGCCTTGGCCTTGCGCGATCTCGGCTATGAGACGATCATGGTCAACTGCAACCCGGAAACCGTCTCAACGGACTACGACACCTCGGATAAACTCTATTTCGAGCCCCTGACAACGGAGGATGTCCTGGCGATCTACAACAAGGAAAAGCCCGCCGGGGTTATTGTTCAATTCGGCGGTCAAACCCCGCTGAATCTTGCCGCCGATCTCGCCGCCGCTGGCGTTCGTATCCTCGGCTCGGACATCAAGACAATTGAGCTCGCCGAAGACCGCGACCTCTTTCGCCAGATGATGGAACGACTGGAGATCCCCATGCCGGAATCCGGCATGGCAGTGGATTGCGCCCAGGCACTCGAAGTTGCCCACCGGGTAGGATACCCGGTCATGGTCCGCCCCTCCTTCGTCCTGGGCGGACGCGGCATGGAAGTGCTCTATGACGATGATATGCTGCGTGAATATGTCGCAAAGGCTGTCGGAGTCACCCCCGAACGCCCCCTCCTCATTGACCGCTTCCTTCAGGAGGCTCTGGAGTGCGAGGCGGATGCACTCTCCGACGGCACTCATGTGTTCATCCCGGCTGTGATGGAGCACATCGAGCAAGCCGGAATTCACTCCGGTGACTCCGCGTGCGTGATCCCACCGGTCAGCATTCCAGCCCCGCAACTCAGGACCATCACGGAATACACGGAGAAAATCGCCCGTGAATTGCATGTCATCGGATTGATGAACATCCAGTACGCCATTGAGAATGGAAAGGTCTTTGTCCTGGAAGCCAACCCGCGCGCCTCCCGGACGGTCCCCCTGGTGTCCAAGGTCTGCGCCCTTCAAATGGCACGCGCCGCCACCCAATTGATGATGGGAGCCCGTCTGGAAGAACTCGGATTGAAACATGCCGCCTGCATCCCTCACTACGGCGTCAAGGAATCGGTATTTCCATTCGATAAATTCCCGGAGGTGGATCCCTTGCTCGGCCCGGAAATGCGTTCAACCGGCGAAGTTCTCGGCATGGCCGACAACTTCGGAATGGCCTTCTTCAAGGCTCAGGAAGCCGCCAATAACCGCCTCCCCATGGAAGGCACCGTGCTCCTCAGCGTGGTGGAAAAAAACCAGTCCGCCGTTGAGGTTGGAAAAGCGTTTCACACCCTGGGCTTCAAGATCAAGGCCACCGAGGGAACCTGGAAATTCCTGAAAGACAAAGGCATTCCCTGTGAGCGCATCAATAAGCGACTGGAGGGGCGTCCCGATATTTCAGATGGCATTGTCAATGGCGAGATTCAGGCCGTGATCAATACGCCCGCCGGAAAACAAAGTGTCACCGACGACTCGTACATCCGCAAGGCCGCCATCAAACACAAGGTTCCCTACTTCACGACTCTGGCCGCCGCGTCTGCCGCCGCCAAGGGAATCGCCGCTTCCCGGAAGGGGTTGGCGGGCGTTACATCCCTTCAGAGCTATCACGCCGGCATTAAATAATCGCCTCCTGAACTCCTGTTGTGGCAGACTGCCCACAACAGGAGTTTTTATGCGTGTTCTGCTCATCACACCCCCCATGGTGCAAATCAATGCACCCTACCCGGCTACCCCCTGCCTCGCAGGCTTCCTTGAGCCGCAGGGTCATGATGTCCGTCAAGCCGATGCCGCCTTGATGCTCGCCCTTCGCCTTTTTTCACGGTCTGGCGTCATTCGCATTCGAAAGGCTCTTCAATCCCGATCTCGCTCCGCCAGCGTCCGCCATTTCCTGCATCATAGCCGAGCCATTGCCGCCACCATTGAGCCCGTCATCCAATTCCTTCAGGGACACTCTCCTTCCCTGGCAACCCGGATACTATCCCGGAAATTCCTGCCTGAAGGCCCCCGTTTTGCTCCGCTCCAAAACACCCTTGCGATCCGATCTGGAACAGCCTATTCGCTGTCAAAACACGACTTCGCCATCCATCTGGCCAGTCTTTACCTGGACGACCTTGCCGACGCCATTCGCGATGGACTGGATACCCGCTTCGAATTGGCGCGCTATGGAGAAAAACTGGCCGCCAGCGCACCCACCTTTGACGGAATCGCCACAGCCTTGCGCCGCAAACCAACCCTCGTGGATACTCTTATCGAGACCCTTGCCCATGACCTGATAAACCAGCACCATCCCCAATTGATCGGTTTCACCCTCCCCTTCCCCGGCAATGTGTACGGGGCCCTGCGTATGGCTCAGACCATGAAAGGCGCCGTGCCGGGAATTCCGATTGTCATGGGCGGCGGCTATGTAAACACGGAACTTCGCACCCTGTCCGATCCGCGCATTTTTGATTATACCGACTACCTGACACTCGATGACGGCGAACTCCCCCTGCTTCGGATTATTGATCATCTCGAAGCCCGAGCCGCCACATCCGATCTGGTTCGCACATTCATTCGGAAAAATAACCGAGTCCATTACATCACTTCATCCCCTCACTCTAAAATCGAAAATCTACAATCCACAATCCCCCGCTTCTCCCCGCTCCCCCTCAAAAAATATATCTCCATGATCGAATCCCACAACCCGATGCACCGGATATGGTCCTGCGGTCACTGGAATAAACTCATGCTGGCTCACGGCTGCTATTGGCATCGCTGCGCCTTTTGCGACACACAACTCGACTATATTCAACGGTATTCACCCGCCTCTGTTGGTCGGCTGATTCACCAAATTGAAGCGGTGATCACCCAAACAGGGAGAACTGGCTTTCATTTTATTGATGAAGCCATGCCGCCCGCCCTTTTGCGTGCGCTCTGCTCGGAATTGATTAAACGGAAACTCCGGATTACCTGGTGGGGCAATATCCGGTTCGATAAGGCTTTCACCCCGGAACTGGCCACACTCATGGCGAAGGCCGGCTGCATAGCCGTGACCGGTGGTCTGGAAGCCGCCACCAACCGGTTGCTCTCACTCCTCGATAAGGGATTCACACTGGAACAGGCGGCCAAAGTCACCCACGGCTTCGCCGAAGCAGGAATCCTGGTTCATGCGTACCTGATGTATGGATGTCCCTCCCAAACGGAACAGGACACCGTGGATTCCCTGGAATATGTCCGCCAATTGTTCGAAGCCGGATGCATTCAGTCCGCCTACTGGCACCGTTTCGCCCTGACAATCCATAGTCCCATCTTTAAGAATCCCAGCCGGTACGGCATCCGAATCCCTCGCCGTCCGAAACCAACCTTCGCCTGCAACGAAGTCCCTTTCACGGACTCCATCCCCTGTGACCATGACTCTCTGGGCAGGGGCTTGCGAAAAGCGCTCTACAATTTTATGAATCATGTCGGCCTTGATTTCGAACTGCAGGAGTGGTTTGATGCCCCTGTAACCGCCCCCACCCTGCCCACGGATTTTGTGATGGGATTGACAGAATGAAACCGTCTTTGATTAAATAGACCGCATAGATGCTCATGTGAAAGGATTTACCCATGTTTTTCGATCCAATTTATTTATTGTTCGTCGCGCCCGGCATGATCTTCGCCCTCATTGCCACCTATAAGGTCAAGTCGACCTTCGCCCGTTACTCGAAAATATCAGCGGGTTCGAGGCTCACGGGCGCCGAGGCCGCACGCCAGATGCTGTCCAAGAACGGGGTAACCAATGTCACCATTGAACGGGCCGACGGATTCCTGAGCGACCACTATGACCCAACCTCCCGAACGCTCCGCCTGTCTTCCGGAGTCTATGATTCACCGTCCCTGTCTGCCATTGGTGTTGCCTGCCACGAGGCGGGCCATGCCCTTCAACACGCATCGGCCTATATGTGGCTCGGACTACGTTCCGCCCTGGTCCCCGCGACCCAGTTCGGGAGCATAGGCTCGTACATTTTCTTTCTGCTGGGAATGTTCATGAATAATCCCAAGATGTACTTGATTGGAATCATCCTGTTCAGCATCACCGTTATCTTTTCAATTATCACCCTTCCGGTTGAATGGGACGCCAGCGCCCGGGCCAAGCGCCTGATGGTCATGTCTGGAATTGTCACTTATCAGGAGCAGGAGGACGCCGCCCGTGTCCTGAATGCGGCCTTCCTGACCTATGTGGCTTCTGCGGTCACCGCCCTGCTCACGCTTCTCTACTATCTCTTCCGGTCCGGCCTGCTGGGCGGCCGGAAGGATGATTAAGGACTCGCATCATGCCTACTGTTCTGGTTCCGGTTGCCAACGGTACGGAGGAAATGGAGGCCATCATCATCATTGATGTCCTCCGCCGCGCTCAATGGAATGTCGTGGTCGCCGGAGTGGATGACGGTCTGATCACAGCCGCACGCGGGGTACGCCTGATGCCGGACAAGGCGTGGCATGAAATTCAACCACACGATTTCAACATTCTGATGATTCCCGGCGGCGGGCCGGGCGTGGAACGGTTTCTTCAGTTTGAACCTCTTCTGGAGACAATCCGAGATTTTCATCATGACGAAAAATGGATCGGCGCCATCTGTGCCGCCCCCCTGACGCTTCAGGCCGCCGGGATTCTGGACGGGAAAAAAGCCACCTGTCATCCCGGCGTGGCCACCCGCCTGACCAGCACGACACGCCTGAATGACCCGACTGTTATTGACGGACGGATCGTCACCAGCCAGGGCGCCGGAACCACCTTTGAATTCGTCCTGACGATCATCCAACTGGTCGAGGGCCCCGAAAAAGCACGAGCCATCGCGGACAGCATCGTTCTCGGGGAGAATTCATGGTCACTCAAACACTGAGACAGTGGCTGGCGTCCGGCATTGTCGCTCTCGCGATCTTGACCGCTCATTTTCCGGCATGGTCAGCACCCTTGAAAATTGACAATGCGGTTCTCGCTCAGGCACCTTCCGGGGAATTCGAAGGAATAGCCACCACCAACAGTCTTTCCGCCTGGTTCAGCATTCACCAGAACCCCGATTCCGGAAAGATGCCGGAGACTTGGTTTGAAAACACAAATGGACTCACGCTGGCAAGCCTGATTTCTGAGCGTCTTTATAATCTGGATATTGGACTTCTTGAGGCTGAATTACAAATAAGCGACATTATGTGTCGCAGACAGTGCGCCCCCCTCCATCCGGGAATTGATGTTTTTCTTGAAGATTTGCACCCTGCCGTCCCTAAGACAAACGAACTGGAGGCCATTATGCGGCAAGTGGACAAAGCCATCGCAGAACAGAAGGCTTCGTCGTCACAAGACGAAGTTCAGGGCTGGAAAAGCGCTATTGTCTGCCTGCTCATGGTGGCCATGGTTTTCGTGGTCGCCATCGCGCGGCGTTAATACTTGATCGGGGCGAAGAGTTCGTATCCGCTCAACTTTGAACGGCCGTTCAGGAATCCCAGCTCGATCAGGAAATCAATTTCCACAATCTTGCCGCCCGCCCGTTCGATCAATTTCGCAGAGGCCAACGCGGTGCCTCCCGTGGCAAGCAGGTCGTCAATCAAAAGCACCGGTTCCCCGGGTTCAAAGGCGTCAACATGAAGGGTCAGCGTGGCCGAACCATACTCCAGGTCATAACTCTCCTCAAGGGACTGATACGGAAGCTTCCCCTTTTTCCGGATAGGAACAAGTCCGGCCTTGAGTTTGTAGGCCAGCGCTGAGCCAAAAAGAAAACCACGGGCGTCAATCACAGCGATTTTTCGGATTCCTTTGTCGCGATGGCGCTTGGCAAACAGATCGACCGCCGCGCGAAAAAGTTTGGGATCCTTGAGGATCGGAGTGATATCCTTGAACATGATCCCGGGCTTTGGAAAATCAGGCACATCACGAACCGCCGCTTTCAACTTCCGAATACTCATAAATTTCCCTTTCAAAAATACGATTATCACCATCGCTAGCCGTCACTCTAGCAAAGACCGCACCCGGGGTTCAACAGGCAATAGACAAAGAAGGGTAAAGCCGATTATACTGGACGAGTGTTGCATCAGGAATCCAATAAATTGACGATTGCCGTCGGATTGAGCGGAGGAGTTGACTCTTCTGTTACCGCATACCTCCTCAAACAGCAGGGCCATACGGTCATCGGCCTGACCATGCAGATATGGGACGGCTCCCTTCCCTTGGCAGACGAAGGGCGTTCAGGGTGCTACGGACCCGGCGAACCCCGCGACATTGAGGCTGCCCGGGCACTGGCCGCCCGACTTGACATCCCCCACCATGTCGTTCCGCTTGCCCCTGAATACGCAACGGAGGTTCTGGATTACTTCCGCGAAGAATACCGCGCAGGCCGCACCCCCAATCCTTGTGTTCGCTGCAATCGAACCATGAAGTTCGGCCTCCTTCTTGATCGGGCACGCGCCATGGGTATCACCTT
>CAZOZF010000138.1:0-7840 GCA_964584205.1 uncultured Verrucomicrobiota bacterium | reverse complement strand
ATTTGGAGACGGCCCTCCAAGCGGCCCGCTGGCTTTATATCTGGCGTAAATCGTTCAACCACTCGCTCGATCCAAGGACGATCGTAGGCGCCTATCAGTTGAAGAGTAGGGGTGGCGACCTCGCCTCATTCAAGAACAATCACCTCCATCTCTATGGTCTCGATGTGGAGGAAAGTCTGCTGGAGTTGGCTCAACACACCGGCGACAACCGCTGGCGTGAACTGGCCGAAGACCATTGGAAGTTTGCCGCCCAGCTCACTCCGCAGGTAGATGGCCAGTTTAACGCCTACGAGGGGATGGTAACCGAGCAGTTCTACTTCATTGATTGGTCGGCCTTGGGCAATTCCGTGCGATTGTTCGAGGAAGACAGCCGGCGCTCGAACTATGACGTTGGCCCCCACTACCGGAACCATGGCAATCTGGCCGGGTTCTCGCATGCCTGGTGTACGGCCTTTGTGTTGCGCAGTGCGTTAAGGAGAGACTGTGATGCAAACATGTGTTGAGGTGGCTCCCGATGTGCGCGTTTACCGGAGGAGAAGATTGGCATAAGGGGAAATATGAAAATATATCCAATGATGAAATGGCAAAGACTGGACTGTGTTCTGTTCCAGGGGGATTCAATCACGAATGCCTTCCGGATGCCACAGGAAGTGAACGACTGTTACCAGATGGGGGCAGGTTATGCGCTGATGGTGGCGGCCCGGATCCGATCGGGGCTGCCAAGTGCCCGGATCTCGTTCATGAACCGTGGTGTCAGCGGTAATGGCATTCAGGATCTGCTGGCTAGATGGCGGCCGGATTGCTTGGACTTGAGGCCTGATATCCTCAGCATCCTGATCGGGGTGAATGACACCTTGGCGATGGGGTCGATCGAGGAGTGGGGCGGCATTACCGGCGACTCTTGGCCATGACTAGGAAGGAGTTGCCCAAGGTTCGGATCATCCTCTGTGAGCCCTTTCTCCTTCCCGTCGGCAAAGTCAACAAGGCCATGCTGGAGAATATGGGTGAGCGGCAACGTGAATTCAGCAGGATCGTGGCGGATGGGGACGTTGCGGTCGTCATGCTGCAAAAGGCGTTCAATCAGGCCTCACGGCAAGCCCCTGCTGACTATTGGGCCTATGATGGTATCCACCTAACGGCGGCCGGGGCGGACTTGATAGCCAGGGCATGGCTTAAGGCGTTTTTTTCTGACCGGCGCAAGGGTACTAAATGTCTCATTGAATGAAAACTGGACCTAATCATGATAATCAGGCACGCCGGAGCCGATGGGGCGGCAGGCATGGCCTTGCGCGCCGCATCGGCGCTGGATGTGGTGTCGGAGAAACTGGTCCAGGAGGCCATTCAACGGCTGATCAGCCGGCGGACCACCTTGATCGTGGCGCATCGCCTGAGCACGATCCGCAATGCGGACCGTGTGATCGTCATGAGGCAGGGCCTGATCGTTGAACAGGGAACGCATGATGAACTCATGGCCCGGCAGGGCGAGTTCTTCCGGATGGTGAACCTGCAGAAATAGCGATGTCCGGCCACATTCCGGGCATCGCATGGTTGAAAGTGGTTCGGGAGGGAAAGGTGTGAATATATGAAGCGATCAGAAATCAATGCAGTAGTGAAAGAAGCACAAGAGGCCTTTGAGCGGCATGGATGGACCTTGCCTCCCAATCCCCGGTGGGATGTGACGGATTTCGGGCTGGGCGACTTCGACAGGGTGGGATTGACCTTGGTGAATCTGGCAGAGCAACCGGAGTATTGCGAGAAGCTGATGTACGTGCGACATAACCAGGTGACGCCGCGTCATTATCATGCGGCCAAGAAGGAGGACATCATCTGCCGGTGGGGGCGTTTAGCCATTGAGTTGCCCTCGTCTAACCCGGTCCGCCTGCAAGTGAACGGGGAGTGGTGTGATATTCCAGCGGGTACGCCTTTGATGCTTTTATCCGGTGAGCGCGTTACCCTGACAAAGGGTGTGCTGCACGCCTTCTGGGCAGATTCGGAGTATGCCATCGTGGGGGAAGTGTCCACCGCGAACGATGACGCTCATGACAACTATTTCGAGGATACGCGGGTGGGGCGCTTCAGTAAAATTGATGAGGATGCGCCCGCCATCGTGAAACTGGTGAGCGATTAAGGGGATGTCCACCATGACGCAACGAGTTGGAATAACGGCGGCGGGGAATTGGATCGTCGACAGGGTGAAGCAGGTGGATTGCCTACCTGGGCGGGGGATGTTAGCGAACATCAAGGACCAGCTGTTCAGTCCCGGCGGGGCACCTGCCAATGTGCTGAATGATCTGGCGAGGCTCAAGGCGCCCTTCCCGCTGGCGGGGTTGGGCGTCGTTGGCAATGATGCTGACGGCCGCTACCTGAGAGAGGTTTTTGCGGGACTGGGCGTGGATATCCGGGGACTCCAGGTGACGGACCAAGCGCCGACGTCGTTTACGGACGTGATGAATGACGAAACAACAGGGGATCGCGTGTTCTTTCATCATCGAGGGGCAAACGCACTGTTCGGCCCCAGTCATGTAGAGATTAACCGGCTGAGCTGCCGGATATTCCACCTTGGGTATCTTCTCCTGCTGGATGCGATGGATAAGGCCGATCCCGAATACGGCACCGTGGCGGCTGGTTTGCTCAAACAGGTGCAGGCGGCGGGGATCCTGACCAGTCTAGATGTGGTGAGCGAGGAGAGTGACCGCTTTGCGCGGCTGGTTCCACCGTCCCTGAAGTATGTGGATTACCTGATCCTGAACGAGATAGAGACAGCCCGGGCGGTGGGGCTCACGGTGCGGGATGAGCAGCGGCGACTGGATGGTCCCGCCCTGGTTGATGCCGTGGAACGGTTGTATCAATTCGGAAATATGCGGCTGGTGGCTGTTCACATGCCCGAAGGGGTCTACATGCGGGACCGGGCCGGCAAGCGCTACTCGAGAGGTTCCCTGGTGCTTCCCGAAGGGCATATCGCCGGCGCGGTCGGGGCGGGTGACGCCTTCTGTGCGGGGATGTTGTATGGACTTCATGAGGGCTGGGAAGTGATAGAGGCGGCCGGGCTGGGGAGTTGCTGTGCCGCGGCCAGTTTGTCGCGCCCGGGGGCCTCTGAAGGGGTTTTGCCCATGGAAGAGACCCTCACGTTGGCAAAACGGTTTGGTGAGCGAAAGCCCCCGGTGCCAGTATAACGCAATATCAATGGAGTCAGGATGAAGAATTTGAACAGAAGCACGCAAAGATCGCAAAGGCATACTTTTGTGGGGTTCGGGTTTGGCGCAATTCAGGCGGGACTATTCCTGTATGAAGCCTGGCGGTCAGGCAACTTCGACCGGTTGTTTGTGGCGGAGGTTATTCCGTCCATGGTGGAGGCGGTGCGCCAGAATCAATGGCACTATGCAATCAATGTGGCGACTCCGTCCGGCATTAAAACGCATGAGATCTGGCCGGTCGAGATCCTCAATCCCCATGCTGGGCGGGACCGGCAGGCATTGATCCGCGCCGTCGCTGCCGCCAGCGAGATTGCCACAGCGCTGCCGAGCGTTGCGTTTTACGGGAAGGGTGAACCGGGCGATGTGCTGGATATTCTGGTGGCAGGGCTTCGTGAAAAAATGAATGATCCGGGCTTGCCGGCGGCGGTGATCTACACGGCGGAGAATCATAATCATGCTGCAGAAATACTGGCTGAAGCTCTGGAGTTGCGTTTAGGAGGTCGTCTGGTAAAGGCCAGGACCCAGGTGCTCAATACGGTGATCGGAAAGATGAGCGGGGTGGTGAACGATCCAGTTCAGATCGCCGAACAGGGACTGAGGCCGGTTGTTCCGGGCATGCCCCGCGCCTTTCTAGTTGAGGAGTTCAATCGGATTCTGATCACCCGGATCGGATTGTCCGGTTTCCAGCGCGGCATTGAAGTGTTCGAGGAAAAGGCCGATTTGCTCCCCTTCGAGGAAGCGAAGTTGTATGGACACAACGCCACGCATGCCCTGATCGGATACCTGCTACGCGAGAGTGGCGGGGTGTATATGTCGGAAGCCGCGCAGGATTCGGCGTTGTTGACGCTGGCGCGGGACGCCTTTCTGCTGGAATCCGGAGCCGCTCTCTGTCGCCGGTACGAAGGTGTGGATTCCCTGTTCACGCAGGCTGGGTACAAGGCCTATGTGGATGACTTGCTGATCCGGATGACGAACCCCTTCTTGAGGGATGCCGTGGAACGGGTGACACGGGATACCCGCCGCAAACTGGGGTGGGATGACCGGCTCATCGGGACCCTGCGGCTGGCGCTGGGGCAGGGAATACAGCCGGAGCGGTATGCGCGGGGTGCCGCAGCGGCGATCCGTCAACTTGCAACAGAGGAAAAAACAACGCCAGCATGCCTGATGGGGAATCTATGGAAGGACTATGATGGTGCTCAGGTAGACCCCGTGAGAAGCCTTGTTGACTGTGCGTTGAAGGTGTAGGGGTGGATTTCCGTTTGGCGCTGTAAAGAGGAGGAATGATGTATTTTCATAAGTATCCGATTGACGCGAATTTTGATTTTGTGAAGCAATGCAAGATGGGGCAGTGGGCTACGCTGGGACCGACTCGTTTCCGTGTTCAACTCACGGAGTTCGTGGATGATGTCTATCGTATCCGAGTCGAAAGTCCGCATTGGCCAAAGTCGAATAACCTGGCCGGATTAATGCCGCCACTCATTCTCAAGAAAGCGAGCGCTGGTGTCGCGCGGTCCCGGCTCAGGATTGACAGTGGCTGCGGGATGCAGTTGCAGGATGATAGAGGTCGCGTAGTGCTTCAGTCTGTGTCCCGCCAGACAATTGGGCTGTGCGGCGCTGCCTCCTTATTCATGTTCCAACGCGAGAAGGGTCATCAATTCTACGGGATGGGCGAGAAGAGCACCGGGCTTGAGCATTCGGGGCGGCGGACCAAGTTTTGGAATACCGATGTCTGGGCGGATTTTCACGTGGCTCAGTTCCGTGACGGGACGCCGGATCCGATGTATGTCTCCATTCCCTACCTCATTGTCAAGCGGGACAACACTTATGTGGGTCTGCTTCTGGATAACCCCCATGCAACATTCATGGACACAGCAGCGTCAGTGTCCATCGCCGGCCAGATGGCCCTCAACGAGAAGCCGCAAGCCTGTTTTTCTTTGGGTGCCGAGCAAGGGGAGCCAGACCTCTACATTATCTATGGCCCCAGTTTGGCCGAGCTGACTCAAAAACTCCAGAAGCTGGTGGGGTGTACCCCCTTGCCACCGGTGTGGGCGTTGGGCTACAATCAATGCCGCTGGGGCTATACTTCGGAAAAGGATCTGAGCGAACTTGACCGGAAGTTCCGCGAGCACGGGATCCCCTGCGACGGCCTCTGGCTGGATATCGACTACATGGATGGGTATCGTGTGTTTACGATCAACAAGGAGCATTTTCCCGATCCTAAGGCGGCCCTGCGTCGGCTCAAGGCCAACGGGCGGCGGGTGGTGCCGATCCTGGATCCCGGCGTGAAGTTCGAGAAGGGCTACGCGGTGTATGAGGATGGGCATAAGGCGGATGCGTTCTGCCGCAACCCGCAAGGGGGCGAGTTCGTCGGCCTGGTCTGGCCGGGCGAGACCGTCTTCCCCGATTTCTCCACCCCGGAAGGACGGGCCTGGTGGGCCCGGCATGTCGAACGTTTCGCGGCGAATGGCATCCCGGGCGCCTGGCTGGACATGAACGATCCGGCCACGGGGCATGTGGATAACATGCAGATGTTGTTTGATAAGGGGCGAGCCCGGCACGAAACGTTCCATAATCAGTATGCGCTGGGCATGGCAATGGCCTCGCGGGCAGGATTCGCGAAGGCTCATCCGGACCAGCGCCCGTTCCTTCTCAGCCGGTCAGGGTCAACCGGTATTGGGCGGTATGCGGCCATCTGGACGGGTGACAACTACAGCAACTATCATCACCTGAAAGGCTCGATTGCCTGCAGCCTGAATCTTGCCTTGTCCGGAGTGCCGTTCAACGGGCCGGATATTGGCGGATTCGGGGGTGATACGACACCGGAATTGCTCACGGCGTGGATGAAGGCCGGTTTTCTGTTCCCCTTCTGCCGGAATCATTCCATCGTGGGATCCCGCCCGCAGGAACCGTGGGCGTTTGGGCCGAAGGTTATGCGCACACTGCGCCGGTATATCCGCCTGCGCTATGCCTTGCGTCCCTACCTGTATAACCTTTTTGTGGCGCAGGCGGAGCGGGGCGAGGCGATCCTTCGTCCGTTGTTCTATGACTTTGCTGACACGAAGAAGTTACCACTCGGGAAGATACAGGATCAATTCATGGTGGGGCCCGCGATCATGCAGGCTCCTCTTCTCGAGGAAGGGCAGACTTCCCGCGAGGTGATATTACCCGGAGCCGGAGCATGGTACTCCGTGATGGGTGGGAAATGGCTTAAGGGATATCGCCGGGTCAAGGTTAAGCCTGCCCCGGCTCAAACCCCAATATTCCTGCGGGAAGGGACGATCATTCCGGCGGTTGCGAATCAGGGCGAGTCCAATGGCTTCGATGGGCGGCGGGTCGTGTTTCACATCCTATTGAACAGGACTTCGCGTGGCACGGCGGAAACGGTCTACGCCTTTGATGATGGTGAGACCCTGGACTATCAACAAGGGAAACAATCTCGTTTACGGGTTCGAGCCCGGGTGCGCCGGGACAAACTGGAGATTGAGACGGACCTGACGAAAAACGACTTTGGAGAGTGTGATCTGGCCTTCGTGGCATATGATGCATTTGCACTAATAACGGTAAACGGACGCCCCCTGGTTCGCTCCCGCAAACTGGTGGCGAGGTTGTTCAATGAATAAGGTTTCCATGTGTGTTAGAACCATCCTATGCGACGGTCGGAAAGGGCGGGAATTGGATCATGGTGTTTTGAAGGTTGAGGCGCAGGCGGTTAATGACTGATCACGCAACAGCACCAGTTCAAGTGGATGGTCGACCTCTGGGCAATCGCGAGATCCAGCGCGGATTGCGATTGAATATCTGGGCGGGATGCCTGGGAATGATGTGGGGGACCATTGTCGGCGGGATGCCGCTGACCATGTTCATGAAAAGCATCGGCGCAAGCGGGGTGATGATCGGCCTGACGGCCACTGTTGGACAGATGGCCATGGCGCTGCAAATTCCGGCAGCCTTGCTGGCCGATCGACTACCATCCCGGAAGATGTTCTTTGGTTGGACATTGATTCCCCACAGATTGCTCTGGTTCCTGCCGGCCCTGTTGCCGTTCCTGCTGGGGGCTGATTCACGCTGGTTGGCGCCTGCTGTGGTGTGGATTGTGGCCATCAGCGGGATGCTGGGGCAATTGGGCGGTCCATCGTGGTGGAGTTGGATGGCGGATCTGGTGCCGGAGGGGCAGCGGGCCAGTTTCTGGGGGCGGCGGCAAACCATTATTTCAGTGACGAGCCTTTTCAGTTTGTTGGGCGCCGGTTACCTGCTGGACGCATTCCCGGAAACAGGCCAGCCTGGAGGGAGTTTCCTGGGCTTCGCTTTGGTGTTCGGCTTGGCGGCCACGGCGGGTGTTGCGGATATTGTCCTGCATCTCTGGGTTCCCGAGCCCAGACCGTCAAACCCCGTCATCCGGATCGGAATCATTGCTCGTATCCTCAAGCCCTTCGCCAATCGTGACTTTCTTTGGCTGACCTTGGCCATGGGGGTGTGGACGTTTGCGATGGGCATTACCGGGCAGTTCGGATTGATCTATTTGAGCCGTGAACTCCACATGAGTTATTCCAATCTCTCGATCCTGGGGGTCAGCGGACTCATTGGTGCCTCAGGTGCGCCAAGAAAGCTTGGCAGAACTTACAAACTGAAAGGTGTTTGTCTCATGA
>CAZOZF010000137.1:0-7913 GCA_964584205.1 uncultured Verrucomicrobiota bacterium | reverse complement strand
CAAAACGCTGGCGCTGCTCGACAGGATCAATCAATTCGCTGAAGGCGTTGGCGATCTCAATCCCGTTGATGTAGAGCTCAAACCGTTCGGCCACGGTCTCGCGGCCGGGCTTTCGACGCGACAGAGCGGCGGCGGAAACAGGGTAGTCCATCACAAATACCGGCTTGTCGCGGGGGAGTGCCGGCTCCACTTTGGAAACCAGGTCGTGCTCAAACCGTTCCGCATCGTACGCCTCCACGGGATTCCAGCCGGCATGTTTCAGAAAGAGTTCCTCCACAGTGAGCCGCGGAATTTCAGATTTTAAATTAAAAATTTCAAACTGACGGAGCAGGGATTCCGTATCGGTCATGATGTCCTGATAGTCGGCGTTCGCCCGGTACCATTCCAGCATGGTGTATTCGGGGTTATGCCGCTCGCCCCGCTCACCTTTCCGGAAGCAGGGGCCGATCTGGAAAATCCGGGCATACCCCGCCGCCAGCAGCCGTTTCATATGCAATTCCGGCGAGGTGCGGAGAAAGGCGTTGCCCGAGGGCTCGGCGTCAATGTGGAGTTCCAACGCCGGGGTCGGGAGCCGCACAGGGGTTTCAACCTCTATGAATCCCTGCCGGGAAAACCAGGTCCGAAGGGTAGCCAGCATCCGGCTGCGCAATTGGAGAACGGGCAGCAAGCCCTGCAGGCGGGCTCTTTCAAGATGGGGAGAACGCATTATTTCTTCAAGACGCGGTCGGCATATTCGCCGGTCCGGGTGTCGATCTTGATCGTATCGCCCTGGTTGATAAACAAGGGCACCATGATTTCGAAATCGCCGTTGATCTTGGCGGGCTTGAGCGTATTCGTTGCGGTGTTGCCGCGAGCGCCGGGTTCGGTCTCGAGGATGACCTTTTCGATGAACGTTGGCAGGGTGATATCCACAGCCTGGCCGTTATGGTACAGCACCCGGACTTCGCAGTCCTCGAACAGGAAGTACTGGTTGTCGCCCAGGACTTTCTCGAGAAGGGTGAACTGTTCAAAGTTTTCGTCCATAAAAATAAAATGATCGGTTTCCTTGTGGGAGTAGCGCATGGTGCGTTCTTCCAGATCCGGTCTTTTCAGGGTGTCATTGGACCGGAAGTTGCGGACATAGGTGTTGCCGTCGATCAGGCTCTTGAGACGGCAGGTATAGATGGCCGCGCCCTTGCCGGGCTTCACGAAATTGAACTCGGTAATCACATAGGGAACCCCGTCGACCTCAACGCGAAGGCCCTTGCGAAAATCGGATGCTGTATAATCTGCCGCCATAAAAACCAATCCCTTCGTTCCACTGCTTTTTTCAGAATAGCCGCATAAAATAGGCATCCCCTCCAAGCATGTCAAACAGGAAAGAGGAATTTCGTTATTCGGGCTGATTTGAGTTTCGGGTATAAAGGGTGGCAATTTTGGCTCGGCGGGTGACTTGGAGTTTGTCCATGATGAGACTGATCCGGTTCCGGATGGTTTTCTCCGCCAGGTGAAGGCGTTTTCCGATTTCCCGGTTGGTGAGTCCCTCGGCGATGAGATGGGCGATTTTCGATTCCGAGGCGGTCAGGCTTTTGATTCCTTCGACATCCAGTTCTTTGTCGTGTTTCGAGTCGGTTTCCATCAGTCGGGCGATCAGGGCCGGATCCCATATTGTCTGGCCTCGTGCCAGTTTCCGGATGGCCTCGATGAGCGCGGGCATGGAGCAGTCCTTGAGAAGATAGCCGTCGGCCCGGCTCCGGATGGCGCGCAGAATATGATGATTGTCAGTCATGCCGGTCAAGATCAGGCACTTCAGGCGCGGGGCAAGGGTTTTGATTTCGGACAACATGGCCAGGCCATCGGTTGAGCCCAGGCCGATATCCTGAATGAGCACATCGGGTTTTTCACGAAGTATCATGGCAATCCCGTCCACCCGCCCCGCCGAATCTCCCACGACATCAATATCCGGCTCACTATTCAGAATGCGTTTCACCGACTCCCGGAACAGGGTGTGATCGTCAATGAATCCGACGCGAATGGGTTTGTGAATACCGGGTGTGGACAGGCGTTTTTTCATGGGGATTCCTTTTGAGGGGTTATAGGAAACTCGATCACCGTGGTTGTTCCGTGCGCGGAGCAGGGATAAAGGAGGAGTCCTCCCAAATCGGTGCAGAGCGCCGAGACAATCATCAGGCCCAGGGAAGGCTTTCTCTCCGGGTCGCGTTTTTCGGGCATGCCCTTTCCGTCGTCCGCCACAACACAGCGAATCCGGTTTGCGTCAAGGCGGGAGAGCGAGAGGGTAATGGTTCCCGTGCGACTTTCGGGAAACGCATGGAGGAGGCTGTTCATGACCAGTTCGTGCACCAGCAGGCCGCATGTCATGGCGCTTGAGGAGGACACCATCAGGGGCCCTTCGGGGAGGAATTCCTGATACACAAGATCCGGTCGGAGTTCGCTGATCAGGCTGGAGGCGATGGTGGACAGGGGTGGCGCCAGGGGGGTTCGGGCGGGATGGGGGTCGTTTTGAAGCAGTGTATTCACCTTGGCCAGGGCGCGCATCCTCTGTTCACTTTCAAACAGAGCCGATCTGGCGCCGGGATGCGATTCCTGCTGTGCCTGAAGATAGAGAAGGCTGGCGGTGGCCCCCAGTTGATTCGCGATCCGGTGGTACACTTCGCGGACGAGCAGCTCTTTTTGCTGAACCAGGCGTTTCAGTTCAAGCAGATCGGCGTGCCGGGCCATGGCGATGACCACGGCGTATTCCAGTTCAACAGGGTCGGCGGGCTTGAGAATATAGGCGCCCGCGCCTGTCTCCGCCACGGAGCCCGACAGGTCAGGCGAGTCGTAGCCGGTGACAATGACAATGGGCGTTGGTTGGCTGAGTTGGATTTGCCGCGCCGCCTCAAGGCCGGAGAATCCCGGCATCCCGATATCCATCAGAATGGCGTCCGGACGAAGCGCAAGGGTTTGAGCGACGGCCTCAGGCCCGGAGGTCGCTTCGCCGGCAATCAGGAATCCCCGCTCGCTGGCTGCGGAAACAAGAGCGCGTCGGATGAGTGGGTCATCCTCCGCAATCAGAAGTCGAGTGGTGGTGGGGTTCCGGAACTTCATGAAGGGGTTATTTCGGCAGTGAGCGGTTTCCGGGGAAATGTGATGCAGGTCACGGCGCCATGGTCATGCTCCAGGGTCAATTTCCCACCAAGGCTGGATGTGGTAAGGGCCTGAATGATTTGGAGTCCTGTGCCTCGGGTGCTCATCTGGGCACGAAGGATGTCGACGGGGTAACCCGGGCCATTGTCCGCGAAGCGCAGGATGATGTTGTTTTCCCGGGTGGTGATGGCCACCTGGATCATCAGGGGGATGTTGAGGGTTTGGCCATGGCGGATGGCATTGGAAACCAGTTCATTAATGATGAGGGTCAGGTGATGGCCTTGTGAATGGGGAAGCAACACATCAGGGGCGGCGGCATGGATTTTGATCGTGCAGGGAGTACCGGCGAGCCCCGTCGTTTTTTCAATCAGGACGCGACATAGTTCCCCCAAGCCGATGGGGCGCCACCCGTTGAGTGAAAGCATGTTGTGGACGGCGGCCAATCCGGCGAGCCGGACCTCCATGTCCTTGAGGTGCCCCGCTTCTTCCGGGGTGCGGGCATAGTCCCGTTTCATTTGAAGCAGGCCGATCAGGGAGCTGAAATTGTTTTTAACCCGGTGGTTCACTTCCCGGAGAAGGGCAGCCTGTGTTTTGGCATGTTCCAGGATCGCCTCTTCCGGGAGAACCGGCTTGCCATCAGACTGGCTGATGGCATCCCGCCGCCAGAGTAGCACCAGGGCTCCGATGATCAGGACACAGGTGCCAAATTCCAGGACGATACGTAGATGGTCAGCAATCATGCGGGGGCAAAAAATAACGCAATTCCGACTAAAAGCAAGGGTCATATGTCCCTAATAATAAAGGTATATAAGCCCCTAGGTTAGTCGACGGCTTTTTAGTCCACTGGATGCCATGTAGGAAACAGGAATGGCAGATAATGCGGAGCATGATGACAGCTAAAAAACAGTCAAATTCGGAAATAATCAGGGTATTTATTGCGGAAGGTCAGGCGATTTTCCGGCATGGGGTGCAGGCCTGTCTTGCGGAGACGCATGACATGATTGCGATCGGGCATGCGGGGTCCGGGGCTGAAGTGCCGGCCCGAATGGGGCCGGATGAGTGTGATGTGATGTTGCTGGATACCGGGCTCCCGGGGTTGGAGGGGTTTGCGCTGTTAAAGCAGATCAAGGAAAGCAGTCCGCGGCTCCCGGTGCTTCTGATGGCGGGATCTGCGGATGTGGCCTGGTTGCTGCGCGGGATCCGCGCGGGGGCGTCGGGTGTGGTCTCGAAGGAGTCTTCGCCGGATGAGTTTCGCTCCGCGATTCGCCGGGTCCGGGCCGGGCATCCGTATATTGCCGAGCCGCTGGCAGGGAGGCTGGTTCTGTATTATCAGCGGAATGAGCACAAGCCTTTGGATGAACGGTTGTCGCCCCGGGAATTTGAAGTGATGCAGTTGCTGTCGACGGGCCTGAAGCTCTCCGAGATTGCCCGAAAACTGAACCTCAGCCACCAGACCATCACCACGCATCGCCGCCATATTCTGGAGAAAACCGGCTTGCGCACCACCGCCGAAATTATCCGTTATGGGGTACTTCATGGATTGGGCGCGCCTGAGGATCATGCCGGGTTGAATTAGGCCGAATGGACATGGTTGACCCAGAACTTGCGCCAGCTATCACATCGGTTGTCATTCAGGAATCAGCGACGGCTCCAACACAGGTGCCTGTATCGAGACAAGATACTCCTGATGGGAAACTTACTCCACAAGGAGAACCTATTGCGCAAATTGATTAGCCACTTTCAACTCGACAATGTTCCTGTCCCTGTTGGCCCCTCATGGCAGAACCCGGAGGCCGAAGAGGCGCATTGTCGGCAGGCCAAGCCTCCGGCCACGAACCCCGAAAACACGATCTGAAGCGCTTCAGATCCGTGATTCGGCTTCTTTCCCCTCTTACCATCGAAGCCGCATTTTCTCTTTTGCCGCACGGTGACACATCGTCCAACCTGGCCGCCAGCCGTCGGCGACGAACGACGACTCTTCAAAAAAGCCAATGCTAAACAGGTTTAGCAAGAGGTTGTCGCCGTCCTTGGAAGGCCGCCGCCCGAACGGCGGCCTGACGGACGCGCCAGCCCCCTGGATCATGGGCGGCTAAAAGATGGACGGGAGAGAGCAACTTGCCGGGGGCGTCCGGCGCAAGGGGGCTAAGCGGGCGGATGCCCGCGCTACCGAGAGCGCCCGCCGCCGAGCGTGAGAGCGGGAGGCGTGACGGGTTGCGCCCTGAGCTGTCCACCCCAGCCATTCCCAGGCACGTCGGAAGTTCATCCGCTCAGGGGGCAACGGCGCGACTCCAGCAGGCGGGCGCGTACCAGGCGAATGCGCCCCCGGCGCGTGAGCTCCTACAGGGTCAACGCGTTGGAGCGGAATACCTGGACGCTCGAACGCGTCCGGGGTCAGCATTCTAGATGATGCGCTGCCAATGTCCCTGACCGGTTACTGAACGGTTATTGGAAGGCCCCCGGCGGCGCTCCGGTAGCGGAGCCGACGTCCGCAAACAATGCGTAAGCATTTTTTTGACGGAGGCGGAACGGTATGAGTAGAGAAAAAACGGATCCGAAATCAGGCGGTGACAATAACGATCAGATATTCTTTGCCGACAGGCTTGGGTAGTGCACTCAGATAACGTTCGCTCTCTTCGCCAGAGCGTCTTGAATACATATCGTCCGATTCGCCGTCCTTCCGATCAACATGCCAATTCGCATATGCAGGCTCCATGGCTTTCCCTGTTCGGTAATATACGTCGCCGCCCAAAATCGAGAGGTGACAACCGATAGCGAGCTTTACGGCCTGCTGCGCATCAGCATACGGAAGGGCAATTTCTGATAACCCAAGAGACTCGAGCGAGCATCCACGACTCACCACGAACCTGCTGTATTCTGAAGTTTCGCACATATTCGACCTCATGGCGTTGGGACAAAAAGACGGTGATTGATTGAACCTCCGGCCTCTTTGATGAATTGGAAAACACCGTTATTCCAAATACCACCTGACGTTGAATACGAGCCCGGGATTTCGAGCATCTGCCTTACTACGCCATCCGCGCCTGTGATTGGTTTTACTGAACCTGCACTTTCAAACGCACGTACACTTTCCGGGAAAGAATGAAATTCACCGGCTCCGCCCTGCATCTGTTTCAGCACCTTCGGCGTGTACGTTGTTCCTTCGAAAAAGCTTTCTGCAGTTCTGGCTTTGCTTAAAATCGCAAGCCCACCGCCGAACCCTTCCGTAACCAGGGCTAATCCCATTGCAACTGTAGGGTCGGTTACAGTGTTCCACACATTCCGCCCAATATTCCTTGCGGGAGTTTTTACATTGAATTCCCACCACGATAATTCCCTCATGGTGTCCTTGCACAGCCCAAAAGGATCCCTGAAGTTCACCGGGTTATTCCCGCAGAACACGTATTGGTTCAGTCCGCCCGAGATCCCTATCGGATCGTTACTGAGGAAACGCCCGGTAATGGGGTCATACCATCTCGCGCGAAAATAATAGAGTCCCGTCTTGAAACTGTATTCCCGACCTTGCCACAAAATCCGGTTTCCGAACGCAGACTCGTCTATCTGGTTTCCTGAGGCGTTATAAACGCCCAGAACCCTGCCCCAGGCATCATACCGGTAGCTCTCGATAATGTTTCCGCTTCCATCCGTCAGCGCCAATGTTGATCCGAGATGATCCCGGATGAAATAATAGGTATTCGTGGACGCCCCGTAGGTGGTCATGGAAATGGCCCTGTCCAGTCCCTCGTACACGTAAGATTTCTTCAGGCTCCCGGCGCCGTCCACTTCCGCCACCACCTGGTTGCCATCGTAGACCATCCAGTTTGTGACACCACCCTCAACAATGAAGATCCGCCTGCCTGCTCCATCATAGCCAAAGGATTCGGCCAGCACGCCATTCGTGTAAGCCGCTGTCAACTGGTACTGCCCGTTCCAAATCAGCCCAAGGGTTTCCGTGAAGTCTTTTCCGCTGTATTGGCGGTTGGTCAGGCATCCTGCTGCCGAATACTGATAAGTTCCGTTCGTCAGGCAAGTGGGGTAGAAGCGGTTTGTAACATAGGAGGTATTCCCCGCCACATCCCTGATGGCTGCATGCACATACTGGGTGCCCATTCCGACAGTCAGGTCAAAGGCAAAGAAATTGGTTCCCGATACAGTGGGTTTCACCACCGCGCTGGCAGAGTTGCTGACCCACAATTGCCCGAAACGGTCATTGGTGCCTATGGGATCGCTGGAATTGCCAATCACGGCAAAGCGGGCTGAAAGGTTCGTTTCGGCCACTGTCCATGAGCCTAACTTGTTGCCAGCGGCGAGCGAATAGTTGACTGTCACCAGATCAGCGCCGGCGCTATCTAAAACCGTTTTCTTCGTCCTGTTCCCTGCTAAATCATAGTCATATTTTTCATCCGAAATAACCTGCCCGTAATAATCCGTGTGCTTCTCACGGGTCAAACGGTCCAGGGAATCGTAGGAATATATGGCCTTTTCGCTCGTTTCAAAAGTGATGTCGCTGATCAGCCCCGCAGCGGTATAGGTGTAGGAGCGGCTCCGCAAAACCTTGTTGGAAACATCGGCCCAGGAAATGCCCGTCAACCTGTCCATCGAATCATACGAATAGGCACAGTGAATTCCATTGGAGTAACTTGCCCCGGTCAGTGTGCCATTCACGGGGTCGCTGGAATATGTCACGGCATCCTGCCGACCGAGGGAGGATACGGTCAAGGTCTGGAGACGATCCCCGGCGTCGAGGGCGTAGGTATTGGTTCCCGCAACGCTCACGACATTGGAAACCT
>CAZOZF010000136.1:0-7917 GCA_964584205.1 uncultured Verrucomicrobiota bacterium | reverse complement strand
TCAGAACAAGATATAACTACACTTTTTTGTAACTAGGAAACTCGGGCTAGGCGGAACATCCCCGGCGTGAGGATACGACGCATCTCCGGACTCCACATTCATGAAAACCGTCCCACCCAGCTATGCGGAAACGAATCTCAGGCACACTGGAAAGACAACGACATCTTTTCCTGTTCCGCCTTCGACAGTCCCTGACGGGTTGCCACATGTCGCCATTGCCTCACCGCAAGACGAACCGCGCTCATGACATCTTTCGCACGGGGCAAATCCAGATGGAATGACTCTGCCACTTCCAGCACCAGGCTCAGGTCAAGGCGATTGTCGTTTTCTGTTATGTTGAGCGTCAGTCCGCCCCCTTGCGGGTTGGGATTCATGTCGTAGGCGGGAGCGAGCGTCCATCCGTCCCTGGCGGCAAGCATGAACCCGTGATTCCGCAAATGGTCATCGGTGTTGCTCACACAAATGTTGAACACGATCCGCCGCCAAAGTTCGACAAGGTCGGCTTCGGGCGCCGAGCCGTGCCGCATGATAAACTCGGCCAACTCCAAATAACTGACCCCAGTCGCCGCGCTCGCCCCGTCCACATGGCCCAGCAACGTCATGGCTGAAGCAAAGTGGAGCCGTTGTCCAGACGGCGTACGATCAAAACGCCGGGACAGGAACGTGTGGTACCGGCTTGTGAAGGTGCGCACGGCAGCGACGGGCACCTGGATGCCGGCCTTCCCTGCGAGTTCATGGAGAACGCTCTCCCATGCCCCGGCGTCCGCTTGATCGGAACGGCTTGGAAACTTCGCGATCCAGAGGCCTCCCCGGTCATCTATGACTCCGGCCTTGGGCCGGGCGCCGCCAAGAGAAGAGCCTGGCGCAAGGAGTTGGTTCAACCACTTCAGGGTCTCGTCGTCATCCTCCAAATCGCTTTCCTCAAACCGGAGGCTGGCATACTCCAAATCCCGAAGTGAAGTCCACGGGGGCGTAGCCATAGGGTCATCGCTGTTCAGATAACAATCCCTCGTTCCCTCTTGAAACCGAATCGCTCCCATACGCTGGCCATCATAGACGCCCAGAAGATAATCGAGTTCCGACAGACGGGCTTCCGCACGGCTGTCACGCCGGGCATAGCAGGCCTCCCTGCGGCGCATCAACATACGCCCCCACCGGTCAGGCGAGGAATCAAGAAAGATGCCGAAGTTCTGTTTGGCGTCCCGGAGATACTGCTTCCCCGCGAACAATTGGAGTTCCGGATCGAGTTGCTGAGCCAGACCGCCCGATAGCCATGCGTCCTCGTACTCGAAGGAGAAAATCTCCTTTCCACGTACCCTGCCCATGGAAAGATGCCCCATCAGACAGGGGCCGCTCATTCCGACCCAGTCAGCATACACACGAACCTGTCGAGGGGAGCCGCTCATGGCGTCACCACACGTTCCGTTTTCGCCGCACGTTTGCGACTCACAAGTTTGGCGTCCTGCAGTTTCCGTCCGAGCCTGTCGTCTTGGGCAACCAACAGGAGATCCTCCTCGAGGCCGAGCGCAAATAGGACAAGAAAATACGCACCGAAAGCCACGCTGGGGTTTCCCTTCTCGATCTGCCAGAGGGTGGACCGGCTGATTCCCGCCCGTTCCGCCACCACGGCAGCGCTCAACGTCCGACGCAAGCGTGCGAGTTTGATCTGCTCCCCGAAAACGGGCAAAACCTTGCGCGAGGAAACCGGCATGTTAGGCGTTCTTTTCATAATGTCGCTAATATTGAACATAGCAGCCGTTCATGTCAAGTATAAGCGCGATTATCTTCGGCAACAGGTGGACAACGCCGTGCTACCGCTCGACCAGGTCATCACCACGATCGGCTGGGCGCCGTTGGAGCGCACCTCGGAGCAGATTGCACTGGCGCCTTCCAGGTGGTATTCAGGAAACTTGGAGGCCACATAGGGATCCTCAAGGCGCTTCTGGGTTTGTGTGGGGATTTTTCATTGATCATGGCGCCGAGATCAACCGCGCGGACAATCCGACTAAGACTAGGCGACTAAGTGTAACCGCAGGCACTGCTCAGGAGAGCCGCGAAGCTACACTTCGTCGCACACTTAATCCCACACTTCGTCGGTTACACTTAATCCCCCCACTTAATCGATGCCAGATGCGAGCGTACAGGCGTTTAGATCAATGAATAATCCCCTCATAAACCCGGAAGGACCATCCTCAATCATCACCACATAGTCCCAATTCTGGTGCAGGAGCGCGAGAGTGTTAACCCGGTCTTCCGGCCAGTAGAACCAGCTCATCAGGGTCTTGCCCATAAAGACGCTGGCGGCCGTGTTGCTACGGTATGTATCCTGGGCTTGGACAATTGCCCCAGCTGAGATGCTGCCATCACCAGACTCGTTGATCAACAACCGTATAAATCAATGCATAAGGATACTGCTTAACAAGACACCGATGGAATGTACTGTCCAAGGGTGTCCAGCCGTCGGGAAATTCAAGAATGCGTTCGATCGTTGCCTGCACCTGTTCCGAAAAAGCCAACCCGAGACCGGCCTGCTGAAGTTCATAATAGTCAACACTATCAAAGAATTCCTCCCTTGCCGCCTCGGCAAACTCATGCCTCATTTCTGGTATCTCGCTTTGATTTCTTGAAATACGGCATCTCCGGAAACCGTCTGCGTCTTACCTGAACGAATATCGGCAAGCCGTTTGTGAGATTCCTCAAGCCAGGCCTTCTCAATCTCTGTTGCCGTGGGAATGGTAATAATATGCATCAATTTATCAAGCAAAGAGAGCCGCTCATCGGTCGGAAGATCCAGCACCTCGTCATAAATCTTTTGAGCTAGCGCAGTCATGATTCACCTCAATGTGTTTTCTCGTTTAAAATTAGCAAATTCATCATGTCGAGACAACATCCCTTTCCCCGTCACCTCCCCGCAAGCTCCCCCGTCTAACCGTATCACAAGCTCCCTCCCGTTGGTCGGGGAGCTCGTCCTACATGGGAATTCAGGTTGTTTTCCCCGACAGCGGCCTGCCAAGTTCCTGGAACCGATCCACGGCCTGGCGGCGGGTGTGGACGTGGAGCTTGTCGTAAACACGCCGGATCGCGCCACTCGCCGTCATATCCCTCGAGTTTGCAGCGGAAACGTCGCAAGGGGCGGAGAACGCCATCGCGGGATCCAAAGTGAACGGCCAGTCTGCCCGATCCCAAGTCCATATCGGAAACCTGCGCCTGCCCGTCGGCGTCGATTGGTATCGCGCGTCCATCCACATCCAACCAGGGCAACTCCGGCTGGAGCCCTGAACGAACGGACTGCCCTTGCGTAAACGCCGCACACAGGACGCCACAACAGATTATCATGATCACATATTGACGACTTAACATGGTTGGCACCATATCATACCAAAATTGGCTGTGTCCATTAACTGATTGGACCTCTGATGTTTTTTTCACATGGCCCTCGTTATCCCACCCATTCACCTTGTGAAGCATTTTTTTACGTCACAAACCCTTCGCACGTCGCTTCTGGCACAGGCACCAGTAATACTGTGAAGATAAATCACGAGGAGGACTACTGGAAAGCCACCTGACAAAAACGGGTGACAAATGGGTGACAAGATTGGGTCCATTTTGGCGCTAGGGATGCGACATAGCACGTTCCTCCATTTGCAAGTGCCTCACACTAGATGGGTTTGACAAGCCAACGGGTTCCGGCAAAGGCAGTCGCATCTTACCGCCAACTCAATCGGGAGGAATCGGCTTACAGTTCCCAAGCCTGGATGTGGGTGATACCCCGGACATTGCCAAGGCTGATCTCGTCCATGGAGATCACGGTTTTCGGATAATTGTCGCCGGTTCGCTCAAGGTTACCGAATTCCCTTTCGGCAACCCGGTCGTTGCCCAGTAGGTAGCAGACCTGCGCGTATTTAACCTCATCGCCTTTTTGCAGGACAAAATCAATTTCGCCCTGTCCCACGCGGCCGGTATGGATACGATACCCTTCGCGACGGTAATGAAGGTAAACGATGTTTTCCAGCATTCGCCCCGCCGAGGGATTGGCTCCGGACATGAGCTGTGACTTGAATGCCAGATCGTTCAGGTAGTATTTCCGTTCGCCGGCCAGGAGCCGCCGCCCCTTGATGTCGTAACGCTGCACCTCGTGAATAAAATACGCCTCGCACAGGTAGCCGAGATAGGCGCCCAGTGTCTCGACATTGGTCTTGACCCCTTCCGCTGCCAGCGTTCCGGCCATCTTGTTGACGGAGATCATGGCCCCCTGTGAGTCGGTTACAAAGTCGATCAGCCGGTTGAGCAGAGCCGCATCGCGGACCTGGTGGCGCTGGACAATGTCCCGCAGAACAATGGAATCGCGAAGACTGGCCAAATAGTTGCGCCGGATCTCTTCCCCTTCAAGGCGATAGAGTTCCGGCAGCCCGCCCAGGCGGGGAATGACCATTGCCGTGGCCTTCCGGACAACTTGCAGGGTATTCGCCACTCGCAGAGATGCGGGGGTCTATACCGTTCTCATCCCTTGTTGGGGCGGACACACAAGCTCCCTCCCGCTGGTCGGGAAGCTCGTCCTACAGCGTTTCCACCTTGTAGGGCGGGCTTCCCCGACGAAGTCGGGGAGCCTGCGTCTTCGCTGGCGCCTGCCAAAGCGAATCACTACTTCAACTCATCGAGAGGAAGTATTTGTCTTGTGTGTCGTATGGTTAAAATCGAAATTTGGTTGGTTTCAATACGGTAGATCACCCGATAATTTCCCCATATCAACTCGCGAATGTCGGACCGTGATATTTCTGAAACCGAATGACCACTCGCAGGAAAGTCCGCAATCTGCGCGGCTTTGGCAAACAACTTGCGAATCCAGCTCTCTGCGGCGGCGGGATTGTCTTTTGAAATATATGAGGCAATCTCCGCCACACGATCCATGGCGAGGGGCGACCACACCATCTTCATCGCATCACCCGGGCGATGACCTCTTTCAAGGCGGCCACATGCGGTATGCCACGACCTTGAGTCAACTGGTCTTCAGCCAGCCGGATGTCTTCCAAAACCTCCATCTTATTCATGAGGGCGTCATATTCAGACGCCCCCATCAAGACGGCCGCCGATTTCCCATGATGCGTCACAACCATCGGCCGCCCGGTTTTCCGGACCTGGCCAATGCATGACGTGACATGAGCCCTGAATTCCGAGAGCGGCTTGATATCTTCATCCAGCACAAGGTGCATCATATTCGATCCTCCGTAATTTGTACGCAATATTGTACAATATAAAACGGGAGTGTCCAACGATTTCCGCCCTTGTAGGGCGGGCTTCCCCGACGAAGTCGGGGAGCCTGCGTCTTCCCTGGCGCCCGCACAAGCTCCCTCCCGTTGGTCGGGAAGCTCGTCCTACAAGGGAATTCGGTCCGGGACCACCTGATGGACTTCGGACGGGAAAGAGCCGTCACAACTCCTAGTTCGTGATCTCTCTCAGGCACACGGCGTCACAATAACAGGTTCCGCGGAATTCACCGGAGGCGAAACAGCGAAGGGTAACCGATCCTCGCTCGCCGCTGGAAAACCTGCCGGTCTTGCGAATCCATTTTACCGCCCCGGCATTTTCCGCCGCCTCCGTGATAGAAATAGACCTGTCCATCATCATCGGTGAACACGCAGGGATCGATGAAGGGGGAAATTGGCATTTGTGGCGGAGCGG
The DNA here is from genome assembly GCA_964584205.1 of uncultured Verrucomicrobiota bacterium. Lineage (GTDB taxonomy): Bacteria > Verrucomicrobiota > Kiritimatiellia > CAIKKV01 > CAITUY01 > JAABPW01. Next base: position 2,238 of record CAZOZF010000136.1, on the reverse strand, counting down.
TCATGTGCCTGGTGTTTAAGGCGCGCGAATCCACCAAAGATGTCGACGCGATCTTTCGTCCGACACGTGAGATCCGGGAGGCAAGCCGCCTGGTCGCCACCCGGCTGGGTTTGCCGGAAGACTGGCTCAACGATGCCGCCAAAGGATACTTCCTCACAGCTCCGCCGATTCGGGATGTCGTGGAAATGTCCAATCTCCGGGTCTGGGCGCCACAAGCCGAATATATGCTTGCAATGAAATGTGTATCAGCCCGCTTTGACTCGCATGACCTGGATGACACGAAGTTTCTGCTCGCCCACTTGGGCATAAAGACAGTTGGCGAGGCGTGTCATATTATTGAGCAATATTATCCCCGAAAAGTGATACCCCAAAAGACCCAGTATCTTTTGGAAGAATTACTAGGCGGAACATCCCCGGCGTGAGGATCGGCGCATCCCCCACCTCCACGATCCTTGATGTCCTCATAGGTGCCTCCTTCCAAGGGCAACCCGTCAAGATCGTCCCGTACACCTTACAGCGACTCAGTATTCAATTATATTGCATTCTATTTTAACTATCTTCCTGTCCCTGACTCCTGCTCTTGTAATGTTTGATTCCTGTAGTCACTGTTCCTGGCCGTCCAGGCGGTTGTCGATGCCGAAGGCGACGCGTTTGAATTCGATCACCGCGGGTTCGGCGGCGGGCACCCAGGATCCGACGATAAGGTTGTTGATGGTCGTCACCCCGGGGCCGATGCGCTCCGCCACCATCTGGCGGAGATTCCAGTTCACCCGGTGCCAATTGCCGTCGTTCACCTTCCATACCGCCTTGACGCCATCGAGAGCCTTGCCAATCTTCTTCTGCGTTCCTACCAGATCAATGGCGTACCAATCCTCGCGGCCCGGCACCTGGAACATCAACCGTAGCGGATGGGTGGAGGTGGTGCGCAGACGCATATCCAATATCGGAGCGGCGGTCAGATCGACGGGAGTGCGCTGGATCCACACCGAATTCCACCTGACCTGGTTGCCGCCGAGGGCGACGCGTTGCACGGCCTCATTCCCCTCACCCGTCGCCCCGCTCGTCGCCATCCCGTCGCGCTTGACCCACGGACGCGCGCCGTCGACGCGTATCCGCGCGGCCAGTCGGAAGCCGCTGTCGTCTACGGTTTGGTAGAGCGAGTTGACCTCGAAGGTGGTGTCTAGCCGACGCAGCACATCGTAGCACAGGTAGTTGAGCTGCGCGACCACGCCGAGGTCGCCACGATTGCGGCAATCGTCCGCGTAGATGTCGATCGCTTCAGCCGCCAGCTTCACCGCCTTGGCGCTCTCGCTCCGCGCCGCCTTCATGGCCATGGCGATGTCACCGGAACGGGCCGCCGCCTCATCATAGGCGATGAAGGAGCGGTTCATCGCCAGGGTGGCGTCGATGTACCGGGCCCGGAAGGTCAGCCGGTTGGCCAGCAGGCGCGCCCAGGAACGCCCCGATTCGGTCATGCGCGGCAGGAGTTCCTGGAGGGTCGCCACCGACGCGAGATCGTCGGCCTTGAGCTTCTCCTGCCGGACGATGATAGCCTTGGCGCGGGTGACGGTGTGCTTCCATTTCGGCGCGGCGAATCCCTCCAGCGCCGCGGGTATTTCCGGCAGGGAGAGATTGCACCAGCCGGCGCCCAGCAACATAGGCCGGTCATTAGCGGGCGATGCCGGCGGCGTCTGCGCCTCCCAGGCCTCGTATCGCGCATACAGGGCCGCCATCTCCTCGGCCACCGCCGGGCCATAGACGCGGCCGGCGAAGCGCTTGATGAAGGCCTCCGCGGTCAAGTTCGGCTCCCAGGCAAATTCAGCGAGGTAGCGCTGGTGGTGTTCCGTCCCCGACCACTTCCAGCCCAACAGCGACATTCCCTCGACACCATATTCCGCCGCCCGGCGGTACTTCGCCTCATGCATCCCAAGACGGAACTGGGGAAACCACTGATTGCCGTCGAACTCCCACCAGGCGATGGTCCACGCGCGCCGCCCTTCCTTGGCGATCCGGTAGTTTTCCATCTGCGGCAGGCTTCTGGCCGGCCTGAAACTATTGAGCGACGCGAAGATGATCTCAGGCGGCATCACCTTCTGGACGCCGGGGAACAGGTGCTGGATGTCCCACCCGCCCGTGGCAATCCGGGCGCGCTCCTTCGGCGTCAGGCGATTGACCACACGCAGGAACATTTCCGCGTAATCGCGGTCACCGCTATTCTTTTCTTCACCCCACCCGGCG
>CAZOZF010000135.1:0-8010 GCA_964584205.1 uncultured Verrucomicrobiota bacterium | reverse complement strand
GGTAGGGACGGCTCTCCGAGCCGTCCGCGGAGGCCTCGGAGAGGCCTCCCTACCCAGATCATGTAAGATAATTATTGGGACGATAGCAGTGCCGCCCCCGCAGTGAAATGAGGCCGGGTTACCGGGCGATCATGGCGTCGATATGACGCCGTTCGATGGCCTCATTACGCTGGCGCTCAGCCATCCTATTCGCAAACAGCCCCTTTTCCTGATCGTTCCAGACGTTGGCTTCGTCATAGTCGCCGCAATACGGAATGTTCAGATCAATCCAGGCGCACACCTTGTCGAGCTCTTCTGGGGACATCTTTACCCCGGCATGTCCACTCCGTAGCATCGTGACCAGTCTGCTTTTGACCGCCCCTGCCCGATATGGGGGTTTCAGCTCAAGCGTTTCATAGCGTGTCAGCCATTGCACGATTTCGTTGGGTTGACCCCAGTTCAAGTCCTTGTCGCCGCGCACCCATTGACCTTTCTCATTCTGAATGACCGGTGCCTGGGTTAGGGTCAGAAAGGAACGCGCCCAGTTTCGTTTTGCTTGCGGATCGTGAACCGGATCGCCGGTGAGGATCCACTTTGCGGCCTTGCTGCCGGGCTGGTGGCAACTTACGCATTTCGCGTCCCATATCGGCTGGATTTCGCGGGGATAACTGAAGCCGCGTGTGGGGCCGTAGAAGGGTACTGGGGTCGCCACGCCTGCCCGTGCGGCCTTGGTGATGCCCGGCGGGGGGGCGGGGGTGGCGTCCTTGGCCTCATGGCAGCCCACGCAGGAGATTTTTTCCCCGGGCATCATGGTCAACCACGAGCGCATCGTCTGCACCACCTGATTGTCCTTGTCCAACGCCTGGAAATAGACCGGGGTGCGGGCGGGGATCGAAAACAAGGCTGAACCGTCCTCATATACCGGCACATCCCCGATGATGGCTTTGATGTCAAATCCCCCCAGACCCAGCGAGGGAGGGGTGGGAGAGTCCACTCCTCCTCCAGGTCCGTGCCCCCTGGAAGAACCAATTGTCACCGGCTTGTATCTGATTTCAACGATACGGAGTTTTTTGATCGTGCCGCGTGAAACGCCGCTCAGACCGGGGCCGGTATAGATATCCTGCATGCTGACGATGCTGTTTGTTTTCGTCCAATCACACAGGGAGGGAAGTGTGGGGGGCAACGGCCGCTCCATAAGCGGAATCGGCTGCATGCAATGGGTGTCAGGATCGGAGATCAGCCATTCGCGCTGTCCTGCCGTAGTCATGAAAAAGATGCCGTAAACGTCCTTTTTAGAGTTGCTGGATTCAGCCACACAGGCAATCAGATTCGTTTCATCAAGCGGGAACGGATACGAAAACTGTTCACCGTCGGAGACATAGGCATTCTCGCCGGAGTTGGGCTTGAAGCTCATCGGGCGAAGCGGCGGGAATTCGGAGACCCCTTCAAACCCCTGTCGGCCATGGTGGATATCTACAATTCCCAACTTCCCTCCCTGTGAACGGTGGTACCCGGCAATTACACTCATGATTTTACTGCTTCCGGGAATCGGGCGCGAATGCTGGTAGCTGGTCGGTGAGATTGAACTGTTGCCGTAGTATTCAATTTGCTGGGTGCCGTCCGGACGCATCACGAAAAGTTTATGGGCATAGCTCTGGCCCCGATCATTGTAGTCGCGCCGCATATAGAGAACCTGGCCGTCGTTCATGACGACGGGATAGGCGGTGCCTGCCTGGTCGAAGCCGACACGGCGGGCATACCGACCATCCTTGTCCATGATGTATAGGTTGCTGGTGTCACCCCACCCGCAAGTCACGTGCTGGACGATGCGGGAGGAATTGAAGAGGATGTCGCCACTGGGCAGATAGATGGGTTCCATGGAGGCACCGTAGGTGTCATTGCTGGTGAGTTGCCGTAGTCGACCACTGGCCAGTTCCATCTCGAAAATCTGGTAATTGAACCGGGGGAGAGCCACATAGCGCGTCGTCAACTTTTTTTCACCTTGTCGCCAGGCAAAAAGCAGTCGTTTGCCGTCATAGGATAGGCAGGGATCCCGCATGATTCCATCCTCACCGGGTATCAGGGTGCTGACCACGGCACGTCGTCCTTCGAGTTCCGGACGCAGGTCCAGCTTGAATAAGCCGGTCGGCCTCTCGTCGCCCTCGTATTCGTGACAATTCTGCAATCCACTCTTTGAGGCAAACACCAGGTGTTTGACAAAAATCAAGTCCTTGGTTTTTGTTAGCATCGGGTGCAGTCGCTTGCGTCGTCGTTCAAGGCAGGCCTTCCGGTAGAGTTCCAGCCAGCGCCTGTCACCCGCCGGGACTGCGGAGAGGGCCGCGAGTTCAGTTCGGATGCCGACCGCGTTATCGCCCAATTCCGTACACACCTTCCCGACCAGATTACTTCCGAATTTTTCCGAAGCAAGCGTGGTGCCTGCGTCCGTTTGGAGCCAGGTCATTTCCATTGGGAATTGTTCTGTCAGCTGGTGGAATTCGGGGGGCACACTCTGGGAATGAGCCTGTTCCATGGCCTCCACCCAGGAAACGGTGTTTGATTCCGATCCGTTCGCTTGAACCCATGACAGGCATAGTAATGCCAAACAGGTGATCTGATTCCAGTAGCCGTGTGTAGTAATCATATGCTTAAGCTGTCGCGGAAGCCTTCTTAACCTTGGCTTCGTACCATGTCTGGAAGACCACCGTGATCCAGCCATAGACCAACCCTGCGGCGCAGGCCACGAGTTCCGGTACCGCGATCTGGACATACCAGGCGAGCCGCCCCGCTTCTTCGGGTTTCTTTAAATACGTCATCAGGGCAAAGAATACCCCCGCGCCGACGAAATAGGACGGCACGAAATCGATGCCGGGCACCTTCTGGCAACAGATGACTCCCACCACGACGACAAAAACCGCGATATACAGCCCCCACGGTGTGGTCGCACTGTTCAGCCCGCTGAATACGGCCGCCAGCTCGAAGATGGCGACCGAGGCGAGAATCCCGCCCAGATAGCCCACCAGCGACTTGACACCCATCTTGGGGGTGCCGCCGGCCATGAAATACACCGCCCATGCCTGGAACGAGATCCAGGTAATCAGGCCCGGGCCACCCAGTGCCTTGCCGGTTAACGGTACATACGGCGTTAACACCATCATCGTGAAGGCTTGGAACGCGATAAACAGCGGAATCACAAAAAACTTATGAAATGGCATGACGATATCCCTTCTCGTTACTTTTTAAGATCGTTGAACAACTGGATGGCTTGCGCGGGTTTCATATTCTCATGGACGACGGCACGCACCGCCTGGATCATGGCCACCGGATCCTCCGACTGGAACACGTTCCGCCCCATGTCAACGCCTGCAGCCCCGCATTGGACGGCCTGGTAGCACAGGTCAAGGGCTTCCAGTTCAGGAAGTTTCTTGCCGCCGGCGATCACCACCGGGACGGGGCAGCACGCGACAACCTTTTCGAAGCCCTCGGTGAAATATGTCTTCACGATGCTCGCGCCGTTTTCAGCGCACACCCGTGATGCCAGGGCGAAATAGCGGGCATCCCGGACCATGTCCTTGCCCACCGCTGTCACACCCATCACGGGAATGCTGTAGCGCATGCCCGCATCCACGGCCTGGCTCAAATTGGCGATGGTGGAGGCTTCGTTTTCCTTTTCGCCCACCGCCACCATGACCGCCATGGCCGCGACATTCAGGCGAATCGCATCCTCTTCGCAGATCAGAAGATTGTCGTTCATCTGCGTAAGGATCGTGGTGCCGGTGTCGGACCGAAGGCAAACCGGCTTTGTGCAGGCCGCCGGAATCGAGGAACGGATAATCCCCCGCGTCCCCATCAGGCAATCCGCATATTCCGTCAAGGGTACGATGTTCAGGTCGATCCGTTCCAATCCGGAGGTCGGACCCATCAGGAACCCGTGATCAAAGGCCAGCATCACAGCCCGCCCCGATTTCCGGTCGAAAATCCGCGCCATACGGTTTTTCAGTCCCCAGTCGGAGCCCTCCATGCCCTTCACATGGAAGGTTTGTTTAGCGATGTCCACGCCGATTCCAAAATTTCTGCCGTCCCGAATATCATCCACATCTGCCATTGTATTACTCCCTGTGTTATTAGACTGAAGCTTCTGAAAACCCTCTGAAAATATGAGATATGCTCACCGCGCCCGGGTCATAATGCCCGATGGCCCGGTCCCCCATGGTGCGGGCCCGCCCGAATTTCGCGACATAATTCCGGGTGGCTTCCGCCCCTTCTGCCGCCGCCGTGGCTGCCGAGGCAAACGCCGTCGGCAGGTTGTTCCCCGCGCGTAGGCTTTTGCAGAGCGCCGCTGTGGCAGGCACCAAGGCATCCATCATGGTTTTGTCTCCCGGCTTTGCCTTACTGATGCCGCTGAAGTTATTCAGGGCAGACTCGAACATGCAGGCGGTTTCTTCCGCCGACAACGCGTCGGACGGCGCCTTCATCGCCATCCCCATGAAGTAGGAGCCCAGCAAAGGGCCGGTTGATCCGCCATCGCACATCATGATCTTCATGGCGACCGCATTCAGCAGTTGAACCAGCGGTTTGTCGGTGTTCTCGTCAAGGGCCGTCATAGCGGCGTTCATGGCACGATTGATGGTCACGCCATGATCGCCATCCCCTGTTTTGGCGTCCAGTTCCGACAGGGCCGTATGCTCGGCGGCGATGTTCGCCGCCGCCCGCCTGAGCATGGTCATCAGTAATTCCTTGGTCAGCATCGTTATTCCCTTCAGCTGCAGAAGAACGGAGTACGGCTCGGAGCGTCCCACAGGGACTTGAGCTCGGCATCCACCTTGGCCGCCAGCATCTGGTAGCCGCCAGCCTCCTGAACCGTCAGCATTTCGCCCACATGCGACCCGACCACGCGGATCTTGCGCGATTCAAAGAACTTTTTGGAATCATTAAAGGTAATAAACAACTCCATCAGGGTTGCCTTGCCGGATCCATTGATCGCCAGCACGATTTCGTCGCCCGCCTTCAGACCCAGTTTGGCGATGATCTTTCCGGCCAGCAACTCAGCGGTATCCTTGGCCGACATCATGCCCATGCGAACGCCTCCGCCTTCGCCATGCTGGCCTGCGCAGATTTCCATCTCTTTTTCACCCATATCGCCGCACTGCCCGCCTGTTGCGGGATGCGTGGCGATCTCTGAGAGCACGGCAATGGCGGCCATCTGGTTGTTGAACTTCTCGCCTACGCGGCATACCTCGTCCAGCGACCACCCTTTTTCCGCCGCTGCGCCGACAATCTTGTATAGCAGGACGCAACCGCCCAGTCCGCGCCCTTCCTCGCCCTCCGTTGGGCGAATTTCCTCCCGGGTCAGGATTTCCTTGACCTTGATGCCTTCCAGGGCGGCCATCTGCTTGGTCATATTGGCGCTCAACACATCCCCGGCATGGTTCAGGGTGACCAGCAGGATGCCCGCATCACGTTTCAACAACCGCATGGCTTCCAGGACCGTCTGGGGACCCGGTGCGGCGAAAATGTCGCCGGACACAAAACAGTCCAGCCAGCCCGGGCCCACGAACCCTTCCAGCGGTTCGTGGCCGGAGCCGCCCATCGACATCACGGCAACCTTGTCGCGCGCCTTGTCCTCCGCTCTGCAAACGAGCTTTTCCTTCACAAGCTTAAGGTGTTTCGGGAAGGCGGCGCACATGCCCTCCAGCAGTTCTGTTGTAAGATGGTCCGGATGATTAATGAATTTTTTCATGGTTAGGGTCTCCTTTGTTTACTTGATCTTCATGATGGACAGTGTGGCAGGCATCTGATGCTTGCTGTTGCGCATCTTCGGAAACGGCCAGTCCATGTTGGAGGCGATGATTTCGTTACCCCGTATCTGCGCTTCGCAGGGCTGGTCGAGCAGGCCGGTGCGTTTGTCGGTGACATCCCCATTCTGGGCCAGCGTGCTGATCGAACCGTCGGGATGGATGATCCGGATGGCATTGGCGGCCGAATCCGCCAGATACAGTTTGTCGGTGCGCAGGTCACAGGCCATCCCGTCGTTATTGAGCATGCCCGGCGCCTTGGCAAATTCCTTGTTCGAGATGACATTGCCTGCCTTGTCGAACTCGAGTTTGTACAGAACGCCTTCGCCGAACAGGCCGATGAACAGGTTTCCCTTGCTGTCGAACGCAATGCCGTCCGCCCCGAAGCGCCAGTCATTCTTGTAGCTCTTGAACGTGGCGATGACGTGCGGGTCATTTTTCAAGGGTGTCGTGAGGACAACATTCTGCTCATCCAATTTGAAACGCATCACGGCGCTGGTCAGGGGATGGGATCCTTCTTCCAGTACGGATTCGGTGATATAGCAGTACCCGTTATGGACGATGGTTCCGTTGGCCACATTGAATCCCGAAGCGACGAGAACGACCTTGTCCACCTTTCCATTCTTGAGGATGAACTTCCACAGGCGTGACTTCTGGTTGGTATTCTTCATGTACTGCATGTCGGCGAGATACAGGTCGCCGTTGGGCGCTCGCGAAATACCCATGGGGCCAATGCGGTCAACCCCCTTTTCCAAGCCGGGATACGGCGTGGGAAATTCGTAGAATTTATCGACCTTTTTGCCGTCGGCCGAAATTTTAACCAAGAGGGGCGGGGATTTCTCGTCATTGAAATTCGGAACCGAGAGAATGATGCTTTTGTCCGGCTGAATGCTCATGCCATCAGGCGTATTGCAATAGGAGGGCAGTTCCACGAACAGTTTGGCGTCCGGACCCGGCTTCTGGCACGAGGGCGAAGGGGTGTGACATCCGGACATGAGGGATGTGGCCAGCAAGCCGCCGGCTAATACTGAGGCGCGTGACACTGTTCTATTCATGGTATCGATCCTTTTCTTTTGTTTGAACTACTCCAACGAAGGCCAGACGACCTTCCCTTCCTTCTGTTCCTCAAGTCTTTCGTAAGAGCCGTAGAAGTCGCTGTTACAGTCCAGCCACAGGGTCAGACGATGCATGTCTTCCCGGCTGAGTTTCAGCCCATGATGACCCTTGGCCAGCATCTTGTAAAGTTTGCTATTGCGTGCGCCAATCTCGCCCGGTTTGCTGTCCGGGATGGGGTCAAATCCCGGTTGATCCCAGAAGAAGGCAAAAGGCATAAGCGATTCGTATGAGGTGAACCAGCGTTTATTGTCCTTTCCGCCCATAGTCAGATCTGGGAGTTTTCCCCCTTCGGCCCTGCTTTTCCAGTGGCACTCCACGCAGTTTTTTTCCAAGACCGGTTGGACGAGTCTTGGGAAACTGAAAGGCTTGGATCCCTCGACATCTGGAGTTAACTCGGATGCTTGCCGATTGAATGCCTCGGGTCTGGCCTTTCCCGCTTTGTATCCGGCATTGCGTGAATTGTGGCAACCGAGACAGGTCAGGACTTCGCCGGGATGCACATACGTTGCACTACGCATGGATTGGATGGCCAGACCGTCGGCGTCAAGCGCCTGGAAATAGACGGGCCGGTTGACCGGCATCTTGAAGAAGGCGCTTCCATCCCTTTCGACCGGGACGGTTCCCATGACCATGCGGGCGCTCTTCTGGCGGCCAAACCCGATTCTCGGATTATCCGCATTCGGAGTTGTTTTAGGAAGCAGTTGAATGATCCGCAGGGAGGTGATGGGGGGCAGATTCGTCATGGGATAGAGGCTGTCGTAGACATTGATCAGACCCACCGTTCCGAAGTCGGGGATGGTTGCCGGATCCGGGGGGACGAACTTCTGTCCCGGCTTGAGCGGTTTACCCACGGCGGTCATGTGCGGAATCACGGGGGGCGGCGGTCGGCGTTTGATGGGTATGGGATCCAGGCAGGAGATGGCGGGGTCGCGGTACAGCAGTTCCTTGTTTCCGAAGGCGTCCACGAGATAGATACCATAGTTGTTGTTTGTTCCGGCATTGGAACGGCTATGTGGGTCATAGACGCAGAGGAAGAAATGGTCGCTCAACGGATAGGGCGTGGCATAGTTGGCGGGCGGGCCATGGGTGCCGATCTCGGCTTCGGGGAACAACTGGTCGGGCG
>CAZOZF010000134.1:0-8010 GCA_964584205.1 uncultured Verrucomicrobiota bacterium | reverse complement strand
TCTCCCGCCGCCTAAAGGCGGGACACCAACGTCCGTTACTTAGTAAGTAATATATATAGATAATAATTTAACGCACAACACAAATCCGAAAATTCGCCGGACTTGACACCCCCTGCCTCTCGTCCTAAAGTTTTCGACAAATTACAGGAGGATATTTTATGAAGCGGATCATCATGACTTGGGCGGCGGTTTCAGTGTTGGCCATCTCCAGCGGCGTATGGGCGGGCGATGACGCCAAGGGCGGCTTGCGTTACTCCATCTCTGTCACCAAGTTCGAAAACAAGGCTGGCTGGTCCGGTCAATGGGATTTGGGCGATGCCTGGGGCTCCATCATGACGGATGCCTTGAACAGCACCAAGAAATTCATCGTGCTGGGTGAGAAGGATATGCGCATCGAAGCCATGCAGGAGCAAGATCTGGGCGGATCCGGCCGCACCGCCGGCGGCAAGAAAACACCCAAGGTGGGGAACCTGACTCCCGCCCAATTGCTCGTAAAGGGCGAAATCACCCACGTCCAAAGTTCGACCGCAGGCGGCGCGGGCGGCTTTAGTTTCAAGGGCATCCGCCTGGGCGGAAGCAAGGATACCGCCGAAATCAATGCCACCGTCTACATCATCGATTCCGAAACGGCCCAGGTCAAGGCGTCCACTAAGGTCGTCGGCAAAGCCGGTCGCAAGGGACTGAGCGTCGGCTACTCCGGTTCCGCCCTCGGCGGACTGGGTGGCGATTTCGATGGCTTCAAAAAGGATAACGTCGGCAAAGCCACGGAAGACGCCGTTGCCCAGGCCGTTGAATTCCTCGTTAAGCAACTCGAGAAGATTCCCTGGGAAGGCACCGTGGTCTCCTCCAAGAGCGGCAAGGTCATCATCAATCGCGGCAGTCGCGAAGGCGTGTCGGAAGGCCAGGCTTTTATCGTCGGTAAAACTGAAGTCACCCGCGACCCGGATACGGGCGAAGTGCTGGATACCTCCGTCGAGAAGGTGGCCAAAATCAAAGCCAAGACCGTAAAGGAAAAAATCTCGATCTGCGAAGCCACCGAGGGCGCCGACAAGATCGAGGCGAAAATGTCGGTCATGCCGGAGTAATAGGGGGAAGAAAAAGGGTTCAGGGTTCGGGGGTCAGGGGTCAGGATTAGAAGCACGTCCTGAACCCTGAACCCTGCCCCCTCTCTCAATGCGGGTGGGAATGCCTCAGACTGTGCGGTTTTTCCAAGCCGTGTTTTAGCATCAAGGCCTCGTCACCTAACAGCTCCCCTGCGGGCCCATCCGCCATCACCCGGCCACCATCCAGGACAATTACGCGCGGACATAGCTCCACCACCAATTCCAAGTCATGGGTGGCAATAATCCGCGTGTGCTCAAACGACCTCAGTAATTCCATCAGCCGCCGCCGGCCACGGGGATCCAGATTCGAGGACGGCTCGTCCATAACCAGCACATCAGGCACGCCCGACAGGACCGTGGCAATCGCCACCGCGCGTTTCTCGCCGGCCGAGAGCTTGTAGGGCGGCCGATCCTTGAGATGGGCCATTCCAACCCGTTCCAGGGCTTCCTGTGCCCGTTTCTCAGCCTCTCCCGCCGTCATTCCCAGATGAAGGGGTCCAAACACAACATCTTCAAAAACGGTCGGCATGAACAGTTGGTCGTCAGAATCCTGAAACACCATGCCCACCGAGCGCCGCACCGCCGCAGCAGTCTCACGCGTCAGTGAAAAATCCCCCACCCGCACCTCTCCCCGCTGCGGCATCAGATATCCGTTCAAGTGCTGTAGCAGTGTTGATTTCCCGGCGCCATTCCCGCCAATCACCGCCACGCACTCCCCATGTGTAATCCGGAACGACACCCCCTTAAGCGCTTCCGTGCCGTCAGGATACGCAAACCACAGGTCTTTGATTTCAACAAGATGATGACTCATAATCCACTTCCCGTCAGACGCACCCCAAGCCCCTCCGCCAGATTCCAAACCCGCGCTACCCCAAAAAACACCAGCCAGCCCACCACAAACCCTGTTTCTTTCCAGCCCCACATCATGCTGTTCAGCATCCGGATTTCGCCATCAAATCCCCGCGCCACCATCGCCCGGTAGATCCGTTGCGCGCGATCCATCGCCCTCACCAGAAGATTCCCGATCAGATGCCCGTAGACCGTAAACCCCAGGGCGCTCCCGGCTGACCGGATCTCCACGCTCCGCCGCATCCGCAAACCCTCATCCCCGATCACAAAGAAATAGCGGTACAGAAACAGGAGCTGCACGGCAAATACCCTTGGCATCCCCAGCCGCTCCAACCCGGCACAGAGCCGGTGAATTCCCGTGCAGGAAACCAGAATCAGCGCCGCACTGACCGTCAAAATAAACCGGATCATGATCGAGGCAAATGACAACCAGCCCCCGCTGACCGGAAAGGATCCAACCGTGGCCACGACATGACGATCCAGAAAAGGATTAAACATTCCGACAAACACGGCAAACGGCGCCGCCACTGCCAGCTTCCGCAACAGGACTCCCACTGGCAGCTTTCCCGTCGCGATCAGAGCCGCCGGATAAAGAAACAACGGCATCAGGCCCGATACCTCATAACGGGAATATGACATGACCGCGAGAATGAACGCCATCGTGGTCAACGCCTGGGCACGCGCATCCAGGCGGTGCACCGGCGAATCCAGCCTGGCCAGCTCGTCCAGCTCTCCCACTTCGCGATACTGTGCCATCCCGGATGGCATTATCCGATGTCCTCACCCGTCGTCGTCACGGTCAACTTGCCATGCTTCACGCCGCGGGCCGCAATCAGTTGATCCGCCACCAACCGAACGACTCCCGCCTTCCCCCGCACCGCCAGCACTTCCATGCAGTTGTGATGGTCGAGATGAACATGCAGGGTCGCGATGATCACCTCCTGATGATCATGCTGGATATCCGTCAACAGCGCCTGGACATTCCGCTTGTGATGGTCATACACCAGGGTAATGGTTCCCGCGATCTCGCGCTCCCCTTCCTCTCCCTGAACTTCCACCAGATGTGCACTGACCATGTCGGCCACCGCCTGCGACCGGTTGACATACCCCTTGGCCTTCACCATTTGATCCAATTGACGAACCAATCCGGCCGGCATGGATAAACTGAATCGACTCACGGTTTCTTTTTTCATGGGGTTCCTTCGCTTCACCTTAACGGATCCAGTTTGCCAGCCGGAGGCCGGGAATGCGCGAGAAATGGTCTTTATTTCCAGTCACAAGATACTCGCAATGAACCAACGCCGTGGCGGCAATTAATAGATCGGCATCCGGAAGCACCAAGCCTCCGCCAACCAGATCCGCCTTTAACCGGCCAAACCGGATCATGACCTCTCGATCGGAATGAATGCAGTCGACGCTCAGCAGAAAACACTCAATCAGGTTCACGTTATGGTCAGGCCGACTTGAGCGCTCGGCCCCATAAAACAATTCACCCATGGTCATGAAGGTGATCGCAACGTCACCCACGGCTTGCTGCCGGTGCGCCAGAACCTTTTTGTTCCCCCTCAGCAACTCAACACAGACATCGGTATCCATCAGGATCACAAGCGCACCTCGCGTCCCAAGGTTCGCTGTTCACGAATATCAGATACAATCTCTTTCGCGGAACGGGCGTCCTCCCATTTCCCACATAAATCCTTCCAAAGATCATCCTGCAGGTTCCTGGGAATGTGCTGCTTCGCAGCCATGTGGCCAACATCCTCCAGCGATGACCGCAACCCCCGCTCCACAACGACAATAAACTCCTTATTCAAGCTACGGCGTTCCCGCTTGGATAGCACCTTAATCGTATCCATCACTTCATCCGGAATATCTCTAAGAGTCAACGACGCCATAGTTCACCTCTGATGTGTATTTGCGTCAAAATATAACCATAATAGTTATACATCAAGCAAAATGGACAACCATTCTCATGATGCCCGAAGACCGCCTGAAGGCGGTACACCAACGGGCCGACCAACATCGCATTCCGGCGTTGGTGTACCGGCTTTAGCCGGTCTTTGACATTGCTCAGCGGCCATCATAAGAATTGCTGAAAAATAACGTTAGACGGGCTTCCCGCGTGCTCGGAGAGCAACACCGATCAGAACGGAAAAGACCAGCGCAAGCCCCCCTCCAACAAGACCCGAGACGGAGGTTCCGGCATTCACTGCGGGCCAGGGCTCGGGAGTCGCTCCGACAGGTTCTGCGGTGACATTCTGCTTTTTGAACCCGTAGTCTGGAAGAAAAGCCGTCCTTGACTGAACTGAAGCCAGTCTCCCATGCACGCCATCCTCAGCCCCCGCAAACTCCTCTTTACCCGTAACCTTGGCAATCGACCACTCCAGTCCGTCTGGATGGGTGGAGGCAAACCAACTGGCCACCCCGCCAAGAATTACTGCCGCAACCAATAGCCCCACCACGACCTGCTTCACATTGCGCTCCCCCTCCAGCGCCTCCGGTCGGGCGCGAGCCACAAAAGCGACCACCGCCGCCGTCACCACACCTTCGACAATACCGATCCCAAAATGGATCGGCTGCATGATCAACACAAAGGCTTTAAAAGGCAGCTCGGAAATACCAGACAACCTCGTCTCCACCACCACCCCGAAGGCACCCAGTTGCAATCCCACAATCGCCGCCACCATCGCAGCAGCCCATGCCCGCGCGCCAACCCGATCTTTCCCGGCAATCCACTTGTAAAGTAGTGGATACGCAATAAACGCAGGGGCAAACCCCAAATTGAAAATATTACAACCCAGGGCCAGCAGTCCGCCATCGGCAAAAAACAAGGCCTGAACCGTCAGCACCGACGCAATCACCAGAAACGCGGCATAGGGTCCCAGCAGGATCGCCAGGATCAAGCCCCCGCCCAGGTGCCCGCTCGACCCCGTTACGGGAATTGAAAAATTCAGCATCTGGGCCGTAAAGATAAAGGCACCCAGAACCCCCATCATCGGAATCAGCCGGTCATCCCGGGTTTCCTTCACCTTCCGGGCACACCACGCCATCACCCCGGCCGTCACCGCCCACATCGTCCCACCCACAGCGGGTGAAATCAACGCATCTGCCATATGCATGGATCAGCCTCCTCCGATCAACCAGGTCACACCGGCTGTCCCGATGAAATCCGGCGCTTCATCTCCACACAGTTTCGTGCCAGCCGCCGCATCAAACGTGATCGCCTCACTGAAAGCCCATCGAACCCCCGTATTCACCATGGCTGCGCTCTCTGCCCCCGGGTCGCTCTCCTTCTCAACATAGGTCTCACCAACCCACTGGAGGGAAGGCGTCAACTGGATATCCACCGCAAGCCCCCCATGCAGCACATCCTCCGCCGGGCCGCCAATCCACGAATAACCGGCATTCAGATGGATCGCCGCCTTTTCACCAACGGAACGTGACGCGATCCAGGTGAGGTCGTAATCCGCTTCGCCGCTCCCCAGTCCCTTGTCCTCATCCGCAGTGGGAAGCTTCACCGAAGGCGCCAGGGCATGGCGTGCGCCGAGCGGGCATTCGCCGGTAAACTGCCACTTGGCTCCCGCCATGAGGTCACCCACGCCGTGAGTGCTGTGATCCCCGCCCGCCCCCGGCTCGCCCAGCACGTCCTCGCGTTGTTCAAACTGGCCGCCGAATCCCATTCCGGCCTCCACACCGGGAACCAGTCCGACGGCAATACCCACCGGATAATCCCAGTGCCTGCAGTCCGGCACGCCCTGATAGGCAACACCCGCCTCGATCTCGGCTTCACCCGTCCCGACAGGATCCGCATCATCAATGACCAGCGGACGTCCCGCCCAGACCACTCCGGCCGCAATACTGATCACGCATACCACCCAAAATCGCCTCACCACCATACTCCACTCTCCCTCATTCGTGTTATTAAGTTATAGGATCGTAACACCTCTAGAACAGGAGTCAACACCCGTTTAATGAGGAAAATACACGAGGAGTGATCACGGAACGCCGCGAACGCGAAGAAAGGCGTTGGTGGCCGACCCGGCTGGCGACCAGACCCAGTTCGTGGCACCATACAAGATCTGGTTGGTGGCAGACCACCAGGCGTCGGCAACGAGATTGGTCGAGACTTCCAGGGAATAACCATAGGCGGAATCATCCCACATCACCTCAAACGCCCCGTTGGATCCGGCCACAAATCCCAGAATCTGCGGCCGGATCGGACGAAGCCCTTCGAGAGTGCTTGAGGATAGTTGAACATTCGTGGAGGTAAGGCCATTCACGGTGAAATATACGTTCGTCATGGTATTCCCTGAAAGCAAGGGCAACAGAGACAAATTCGGCCAGAGAGTCACCCGAATCAGCCCCCCATTCGTCTCCGCAAAATAAGTGCCGGAAGATACACTCTGAAAAACGATGTTCGTGGGAAACTCAAAGCTCGCTTCCCAATTTACCGCAGACTCGGCCGTATCGTTGCTATAAGACAAACGATACTCCAGTTTGAGGGAGTTTGTTCGCACAGCGACCGTCAAGAGCCCACCCGAAATGGGTGTCGCCTCATAATACATGTTCGTCGGAACGGGAAACACCGGCGGACAATCCCCACAAACATTAACGCTATAGGGAGGTGCATACGGATAGATACACCGGGTAATGAGATTCGAGGGATAGGGCGTTTGTACCGTTGTCTGAAACAGGGCCGAAGTCGACGCTTGATTCACAGAAACCGGATTTTCCATAAAATCGGCCAGATCCCGGACACTCAGAAACCATACATTGGAATAGTCCCGGGCCCACACCATAAACGCATTCAGGGTGTCACTCCGCCAGGGATAGTTCGTGTTCGACAACCATTGATTGGTCGTCGTGGCGTGAAGATAAATCCCGTACGGGGCACGATTGCCCTGGTAGTGAAAGAGAAAGTTGGTTTTCCAGAGAGCCATAACTGCATTAGAAGTCCACGTGTCAGGCGGATCCATGGACACTGCCGACACCCCGGAGGTCACCTGATTCCACAGCGGAATCTCAAACAGCCCAGGCACGGGGTCGATCGGAAAAATCCCGGTGCTGTTCGTTTGCTTAACACCCCAATCCAGCGTATAGGGCCACAGGTAATTCGCCGCATTGGTGCTGGCGCTTCCCGGCCATTCCAACAGACTGGAATCATACCGAAACCCCCGCTCACTCAGAAGCTGGAACATGGCATTATTGAAAGCCAGATACGGCGCGCGGAATCCGACAATCTCATCCAACGGAATCGCCGCATATTGGGAAAGGGCCTTCCGGCACCCCACAATCTCCTGCCGCCAGACGGCGAGCGCTGTATTGGTGGACGTGGAATGCGTCATTGTATGAATCGCAATTTCATGCCCGGCGGCATATAGCTTGTTCACACACCCATAATCAACTACTGCATCGAGAGAAACAAAAAACGTCGCCTTGATCCGATTCCCGTTCGGGTTCACATGATTGGTCAGAATCCCTTGCACCAACCGGAAGGAATTGGAGGTAACGGAATCGTCAAAGGTCAGCAGGACAATCTGGGGCGTATTGGAGGGGGCAAGCCCTCCTGGCGGAAGAAATGCCGACGCCACCCCGGCGCCCGACACTCCAGCGCCAAACCAGCCCACCAGAATCGCCGCGACCCACAGTCCCGGCCACCCTTGAAACATTACCCCCGAAGATACACGCATGGGTATCAGTATGCCCCATCAGGAATGATGATTCAAGCCTCCGAAAAGAAAAAGGCCCACTGGCGCTGCTCCTGCGCCGGTGAGCCTCCCCCGAGTCTCCCTTATTCCCTGACTCTTTCAGGCAGCCTGGTTCCTTCTGGCAAAGGCGGCCACCTTTGTATTCAACCGACTTGAGACAACTGCCCTCGTACCCAACCCTTTTTTCCCTCAGTTGCTCTTGTCTGGGACTCACTCTCTCACAAGGGACGCGTTCTGTCACCCACCCGAAAGGGTGGTTTTCGAGGTGGCCATAAACTTGGCCATGGCCTCGGTTCGACTGCTCACATGGAGCCTCTCGTAGATTTTCTTCAAGTGCCAGCGCACGGTCT
>CAZOZF010000133.1:0-8124 GCA_964584205.1 uncultured Verrucomicrobiota bacterium | reverse complement strand
TGGCATCGGGCTGGTCGTGCGAGCAGTAGACGTAGACCTTGCCGTCAAACACCTCGGCCGCCGGATCGGCCGTATAAAGAAATCCCGGCTCGTCCACCTTTAGTATGGGATTGACTGACTGGGCTGATGCAACGACGCATGCGCCAATACAGATTGAGAGCAGCGCAATTCTAATATTCATTGGATTTATTTTTGTCATCTAGTTCACCTCGATGTGCCAAACCTTGAGCAGGTTGTTTTTCATTTGCGGTACCGAAAAGGGCCCCGCTTCAGGACGGTCCGCATTTCGCCGGTTGCCGAAATAGTCCGTGTCGAGCCGATAAGGGGATCCATCCGGCTGCTCGAAGCGTTGGTTGGGAACCTTCGCCAAACCCAGCAGATCGCTTGTCACCAGGGGATGATCTCCCGCCGGTGCATCAAATTCTACATTGAGGTAGGTTCCATCCTCCTTGCCAACCAGACGGGCCGTGGACTGGGTAAATACATTGCCCTGCATTGTCGTGGATCCGCTGAACCGGTTGTAGGGCTGCAGACCGGTCCCGCCCATAAACAGGTTGTTGATAAATCGATCGTCGCCGCAGGCGATATCGCGCAGTTCTATGATCCGTGTGGAATGCGGTTCGTGCACCGGGGTGGTTCGACTTTGATGCTTCACGCTAATGTTGCCGAGCACCAGGTTGTGGACAAATGCGCTTCCCTGCGACCAGTCCCGCAGAAAATTCCGCGACAGGAAAATGTTGTTGTCCACCAAGATGGGGCCGTGGTTGACCTCGAAAAAAAGGTCGACCGAATTGTCGTGAAGCAGGTTCCCTGAAACGCGTGCGCCCTGCGCCATCCAGTCGAACCAGATTCCACCGCCGATGCCATTGCAGCGGTAGATGTGGTTGTGGCTGATGACGCAGTCGATGGCTGCGTGGAACTTAACGCCCGCAATTTCGGCCCCGCCGAAGGCGCCCCGTTGGTTGATGTCGTGAATCACGTTTCCGGTGACGGTGCTGAAAATGGCACCGAGGCTGCCGACGATCCCTGCCTGTTCGCAATGGGAAATGTGGTTATTGCGTACGACATGGCCACCGACAGTCTCCTTGGTCCAGCCGTGTTCAAAGGCCCACTCGATGGTTTTGTTGTAGGCATCGGACGTGGCTTTAGCCAATGCATCTTTCGGATCGTTGTATTTACCCAGAGTGACCCCGGTGCAGACGGAATAGCGGATCGTGTTGTTCTCGATGATCCATCCTTTCGACCAGTGCGTGCCGACCAGGCCGATCTGTTCCGTGGTGGGCGGGGCCCAGGGCGTTGCAGCGTGTTCAAGGGTAAATCCGCTCAGGGTAATGTAGTGCATCCCCGGGTTTTCCGGATAGAAGACCGTCTGGCGGACATTGACTTCGGTCAGTTCGCGGTTGGGATCGACCCCTTTGAACTGCGCCCAGATGGTCGTATTCTGTTCACCCACCTCCGCAAACCATTTTGGGGTGTCGCTGTTCATTTCCTCTTTCGCTCTGAACACGAGACAGACGCGTTGCTTGCCGGAGCTGGGTTCGATCACGGTTTTGACCGTCTGCCATGTTTGCCATCCTTGCGTACTGGGCACTGCGCAGGCGGCCAGTAGCTTGCCGCCGGGTGAATCGAGGCGTATTTCGATTCGTCCGCCCTTCTGTTCCGAGGCCACCCTGAATTCCATATGCTCGCTGCTCACACCGAAATCAATTTCGTAACTCGCCCAGTCTCCCTCCTCGATGAAGCCGATGCACTCGCCACCTTCATCGCAGGGAGCTTTCTCTACACCCATCTGTTCCAGCATGGCCGTGGCGGGAAAACGCTTCCCAGCATCACCGACCGTCTGCATCCAGGCAACATTGAAAAGATATTCCTTTTCCTTTTCCTTTCCGCGTTCATTCTTTCCGCGGGTTTCCGTCCCGAACAGCTTTGCCTTTTCTTCGGCTTCGGCCAGCCAATGGCCGTTCAGGTAGACAGCGCCGGAATGGTGCTTGCGCCCATTGCCATTAAACCAGTGCCCCTGGACCAGATCGCCGAAGGGATTGAACCCGCCGAAGAATGAGTTGGTCAGCACCACCTGCCATACATCGTTCCCGACCGGGGTCCAGCCGGTGACAACTTCCGATCCCTTGATAACAACCTTCTCGCCGGGAGCGGCTTGGTAAGTGATGCGGTTCGTATCGGAGGTGCCGCCGCGCGGCGGATTGCCCCGCTCACGATAGATTCCCTCATGGACGGTGATCGTATCGCCCGGCTGAGCCAGCTCCGCCGCGCGCTGAATCGTCAGCAGCGGATTCTTCACAGAACCGGCATTCGTATCCTTTCCGATCTTGGATACGTAGTATTCTGCGGCTTGCGTTGAAAGGGCAGCGGCTAACGCCGAAATAGAGATTATTGCAGTGATCCCTTTTTTCACAATTTCATTCCTTTACACAGTCCCGATTTAAATTTCATCGAACAGGCTTTCTGCGGTATTTTCCGGATCGTACGCCTTTGTATTGATCATAAAATTACCGCCTACCTCTGCTGCATGTAGTCTGCTTCATCAACGGGGTTTGGCCAGACCTTAACGGACATCAGTCCCTCTTTGAGAGATGCAAAAGGTCCGGGAACGGGATTCGATGCATCCCGGGGATTCCCGAAGTAGTCTTTGTTGATCACCAGATCGGATCCGTCGGGGTTCTCCCAGCGCTGCACCGGGACTTTGGCCGTTCCGAGAAGGTCGGATGTAACCGGTTTGCGGATAACGCCCCCCTCCCAGTCTGTGTTAGCAGTCCACTCCAGATAGTACCCGTCAGCCTTTTTAACAATCCGGGGTTCCGGAACGGGATCCGTAATCACAACCGGATTCGGCTCTTCGGGAGGCGGGGTCATGCCCCGAAGGTATGCATTCCCGCCGAAATAGGAGGGCATACCTTTCGGCACGTAACTGAAGGTGTCTGGTTTTTTGTTGCTTGCGAAGATATTGTTGTACAACCGGTCATCTCCGGGAACATCAAATCCCCCGAAGTATCCGGCAATTTTTGTGGAATGCGGAACCTGGTAAGGAATCACCCGGGTCGTGTCAACCAGCAGAAATCTTTCCGCAAACAGATTATGCGCATAGGCCATCCCGTGAGATCTGTTTTGTGCATAATTCATCACAATATTATTCGCAACCGTTAACGCCCCGTGATTCACCTCTAAATACAGGCCGGCACCTCTTGCGTCGAAGATCAGATTTCTTTCCAGAATGGCTCCCTGACCTTGCCAATCGACCCATAGTGATCGGCCGCCGGCATTATGAATACAGTTTCCGATAATCCGCGCGTCAATCGGCGCATGGAATTTGATCCCCCCCACTTCCGGGCCTTTCAGATTTCCAAAGATGGAAATATCGAAAATCTCGTTGCCGACAATGGTGGAAAAGGCACCGCCGCAGTTTCCATTCAGTCCGGCCTGCTCACATTTATAGATTCTGTTGTTCCGGATCAGGTGGCCGCCGATGGTGTCTTTGGACCAAAGGTTGTTTTCCTGCAGGTATTTTAAAACTTTAATGGTTCCTTGCGCGGAGCCCGCAACATCCTGACCGAAATCACCCATCCCGAGCGTGATTCCCGAGCAGATTGAATGGTGAATGTCGTTATTCTCAATCACCCAGCCTTTTGCCCAGTTGGGACCGATCAGCCCGATCTGCTGAGTTGTCGGAGGAGCCCACGGGGTGGCCGCCTGACACAGCTCAAACCCTCTGACGGTGATGTAGTCAACCCCCTTTCGGCCTGGATAGAACACGGTCTGGCGGGCATTAACCTCTACCAGTTCCTTGTTTAAATCAGCACCTTTATACTGAACCAAAACCCGGGTCTTCCCGGAGGTCTCGTTTACCTCAGCCCACCACAACGGACCGCTTTCAGAAACAGTGCCTCTCACGTCCTGCTCCGCAGCAGCTTCTTCGAGCCATTCCCCGTTAATGTAGACGGTTCCGGAATGATTGATTCGGTCTTCGGCACGATACCAGTGGCCGCTGATTACGTCGGCGAAGGGATTAAAGGATCCGAAGAAATCTCTGTCAATATCAGCCCGCCACAGGCCTGAGCCGAGGTCTTCCCATCCCGTGACGATCTCCGCACCTGTGATCCTAACCTTTTCGCCGGGAGCGGCTTGGTAAGTGATGCGGTTCGTATCGGATGTGCCGCCGCGCGGCGGGTTGACCCGTTCACGATAGATTCCCTCATGGACGGTGATCGTATCGCCCGGCTGCGCGATCGCCGCCGCAGCCGATATCGTCTTGAAGGGTTTTGATGCGGAACCCTCATTCCCATCGATCCCGGCGGGTGATACATGATATTCCGCGGCGCAGAGGACGCAGTTCGTCAACATGATGCTTAGTGTTGTAATCAATCGTCTAGTCATCATTGTTTGCTTTTTTGATTGTTGATTATGAATGATCCACGAAAAACTGCACGGTTCGCTCGACAATCACATCCCGGGAAGGGTCGATGTCAGCATCCACTTTCCGCCAATTGTGCCCGGCATTCTTGATGATCATGATTGTTACCGGAGCCTTTAACGACTCCGCTTTTTTCTGCATGTAGTAAGCGTGTTTCACGGGAATGGTGGTGTCCTTATCGCCCTGAATCATCAGCAAAGGCGGACTGTCTTTGGTCAGATAATTGACCGAACTCATCTCCCGATAGAGCGACAGCTTTTCCTCCGGCTTGGAGTCCGGCTTCAGAATGCGAGGACCAAACCGGTCGCGAAAATTCGGGCTATCATTGTAATTAAACAGATCCATCTTTTCAAAATCACAGGGGCCGTACCAAGAGACACCGGCAACCATTTTGTAACAGGCATCGGCGAGATCCGGATCGCCCGGCAGACTTTCCGAGGATGAGAGCAACAACATCTGCGCGATTTGACCTCCGGCTGAGTCTCCCATCACATAAACGCGCAGGGGATCAATCCCCAACGATTCGCTGTTTTTGGACAGATAGCGGATCGCGTCCTTGGAATCGATCACACAATCGCGCATGAAAACCGCGTCCTCCTTGTTCCAAAGCCGGTAATCAACCGAGGCAACAGCGAAGCCTTTCTCGACCAGCTTCTTGAAGACCGCGGCGAACGACGCCTTGGCCGCGCCGTACCGGCTGCCCGCAGCCCAGCCCCCGCCGTGGGTGTAGATGACGACCGGGCATTTGGCGGCATGATTCCCCGTCGGATAATACAGATCCAAATACAATTTTTTATGAAGTACTTGCTTGTAAAGAATGTTGAGCTTTCTCTCGCCGCCCGTCTCCAGATACGACGGGATTCCCTTTTCCTTATTGCTTACGTTGGGAGTATTAGACTCGTCACTTGCGGCGTGAAGCCCCTGACTGCAAAACTGCAGCAGCACAAACATTGCGATCAGCATTCTTTTCATATTCATATGATCATCATTCTCATAGCCCTGGAGGTCGGCGCTATTCCGAAGTTTCGGCAGGCGCCGTCTTTTTTTTCCTTGCCGGCCTGGGCTCCTCCTTGCCGGCCATGGCCGGCGTCCAGGCGGCCGGGCTGGGATTGGCGACGGTCAACGGCGCTGAATCGCCCAATCCTTTGCCGGTTTTCGCCAGCACCGCCAACAGCTCTTTGATCTTGCCGGCATATTCAGGATTGGCCGCGAGGTCCGTCATTTCATGCGGGTCGGCTTGGAGGTCGAACAACTGCGTCTTGTCAATGAGCGGATACCGGATCAGTTTCCAGCGCTCATCCCGAATGGAGCGCTGGCACGCCTTGTACGCGTTGAACATATAGTCGCGCACTTTTGCCTCCTTTCCCTTGATCACCGGCACAAGACTTTTGGCATCCAGCCCGGCAGGCACCGGGATGCCGGCAAGCTGGCACAGGGTCGGATAAACGTCATACAAGTAAGCGAAGGCTTTCGATTCGCCCTTGGAAATTCCAGGCCCGGCGAAGATCAACGGCACATGCATGCCCCCGAACTCGTAAACGTTCTGCTTGCCAAGCAGTCCGTGCTCACCCAGCGCGAGACCATTGTCGCCCGCCACGATGAAGATCGTGTTGTCGAACTCACCAGCCTTTTTAAGAGCCTCGATGATCCTCCCGGCCTGGGCATCGAAATACGACGCGGACGCATAGTAGCGGGCGAGCTTGCCGCCGACGTTTTCCTTCGTGCGCGGCCAGGGCAGCGTCCACTCGTCGCGGACGGTCATCTCCCCGTTGTCGAACGGATGGAACGGCAGGAAATTGACCGGCATCGGAATGTCCGCGGGTTTATACATCTGATAAAACTCCTCGGTCGCGTGCTGCGGATCGTGCGGCTCATGTGGCGCGAAATACAGGAACAGCGGCTTCCCGCCCGCCTGCTCCTTGATGAAGGCAATGATGTTGTCGGCATTGGCCTTCGCGTCCGGGCCACCGTCAACGTGCTGGTCAAAATCCTTGTCGAGGGCGTTTGGATTGTTGCCGAATTTGCCGCTGCGGATCGAGGCGTATCCGGCGCTCTTAATCGTCTGCGCGAGCGTCAGTGTGGCGCGTTTGGCGCGCAGATAACTCTGCCCGGTCTGAATCATCGTACGGCTCGGCGTGCAGACCGCTCCGCTATTCGACCCAAGCACGTAGGCGTCGCGAAAGATGAAACCGTCGGCGCACAGCTTGTCGAGGTTGGGGGTTTTGACGATCGGATGCCCGAGCACGCCCAGGCAGTCGGGTCGCAAATCGTCGGCCAGGAGAAAGCAGATGTTCAGTTTAGTCGGCGCGTCGGCGGCTTTGGCCAGCGGTGCCAGCAGCAGGGCGGTGAGGAGTGTGAGGGTGTGTTTCATGGTTTCCAATCTATTCGGGCTTTCTTCGTTTCGAGATTAACGATGACCGAGGCATGGGCAAATTCCCTTTGGTAACTCCAGCCGGTTTGCTTCGCCTCACCCAAGGGCGCTCCCAATGGTCGCTCCAATTCCGGGTAGGATTCGAGCGTCCCGTGGCGGTCGGTGTAGCCCCACGAGTAACAAAACAACGACCCCGGACGAGCCGCGACGAGAAAACAGGCCAGCGGAAACGTGATCTGTTCGCGGGCGAGCTTCAGCAACTCCGCCTCAGGCCGCTTCATCATTTCATTATCCATCCAGTTGAAGCCCGGCCAGCCCTTGACCACGACAAACTTGCCCTTGGCTGCCGCCAGCGCGATGGTTTCGATATCGGCCCGGATGTCCGCCGCTTGGTTGCACCTGAACGCCGCGAAATGCTCAATCATCACGCCGTCCAAGCCCTCCCAATCGAGAATTTCCCGAAAATCGGTGGCGCGTGTTCCGTTGGCCAACACGATCTTGTCCGCGCCGATCTTCCGTTTGGTGAGAGCGAGCATTTCACGCAAGCCCGCGACCACCGCCTCGGCCTTTTCGCTGCCAACCACCTTCGTCAAAGTCGGAGTGAGCGCCTGCGGCAGTGCGTCCACAAATACCCCGTCAATCGGGCTGCGCTTCATTTCGTTTGCGATCACGTTCGACCACCACTCGCGGAACGCCGCGTTCGACGGATCGGGCCGGGGCGTGCCCGAAGTATGTTTGACGATCTCGCCGCCCGCCGTGCGCAGCGTCCACTCCGGGCGATAGGTCTTGAACGCCTCGTAACCACCCCAGTTGATGAAGGCATTGAGATAGAAGAGCACCTTGACCGACGGATTGCGCTGCTTGAGCCGCCGCGCCGTGTCCGCCACGCCCGCCTCCGTGCTGCCGTGTACGCTGGCACCGTGCCCCTTTTCCAACGTGACCATAACGCTGTGCTTCGCGAGGAAATCAAGCTCCGCATCCGTCATGTTGCCACTGCGCTTGCCAAAATGAATGTTCAGCGGCACGCGGTCCCAATTGGCCGGTGGAGGCACGTCGGCGGCGTACAACGCAACCAGCGGCGCGAGCAGCAGGGCGGTGAGGGTGAGGGTTGTGAGTTTGTTCATGATGTTGACCCCACTGATGCCCGCCACTGCACCTCCCAGTGGACCCCTTGCTCTTGGCTCGATGATCTCCACGTTACTCCTCCGTTTGTCCCTTAGGAGCCATGTCCCGGGTGACGCAGTCCGGGTTCGGTGTCTTCGGGAGCGTCTTCTTCCAGGCGGTCAACGCCTGGGTCATGCGGGCGATCAATTCAGGGTGCTGTTGG
>CAZOZF010000132.1:0-8302 GCA_964584205.1 uncultured Verrucomicrobiota bacterium | reverse complement strand
GTTTCCATTCTGGATTCTGAATTCTCGGTGCGATGCAACGAAGTGAAATCGCACCCTCTCCGCACCGCTCAGCCGTCCTTCCGGCTCACTTGGGCCCCGCTGAAGGTGGCCATCTCATTGACCATCTTGATGGCAGCGGAAATAAGGGTCATGGCCAACGCGCCTCCTGTGCCTTCCCCGAGTCGCATATTCAGGTCGAGCAGCGGCTTCAGGGCGAGCGCCTTCATGACGAACCGGTGTCCACGCTCATCGGAAAGATGGCTGAAGAAAATATAATCCGCCACGGCAGGCTGGAGCCGGAGTGCAGCCAGGGCACCGGCCGTGGAAATGAATCCATCCACGACGACCGGAACGCGCCGGGCGGCACCGCCGAGAATCAGTCCGGCGATACCGGCAATCTCGAAGCCACCCAGCGCCGCCAGCGTGGCGAGCGGATTGCCCAGAGCCGCCTGATTGGCGGCTAACCCGCGCTCAATCACGGCGATCTTGTGCTGAAGTCCCGCATCACTCACACCCGTTCCGCGACCGGTAATGTCGGCCGGCTTAAGCCCAAGATAAGCGGCAAAAAGCGCTGTGGCGGGAGTGGTATTGGCAATGCCCATTTCTCCTGTACCGAGCAGAGTGACCCCCTCTTCCGCCGCCTCGTCGGCGAGGGCAATCCCCGCTTCAAGCGCCTGTGTCGCCTGAGCCACAGTCATCGCGGGACCCACAGCCAAATTGGCGGTGCCACGGGCGACTTTTCGATGGACCAGGCCGGGAGCATCGGCAAAGTCGGCATCGACGCCCATGTCCACGACTTTCAATTCTGCTCCGACATGCCGGGCAAACACATTGATGGCGGCGCCACCGGCCAGCATATTGTAAACCATTTGCGGGGTGACCTCGCGGGGAAAGGCGGAGACACCCTCAACGGACACTCCGTGGTCACCGGCAAAACAGCAGATACGGGCTTTCCCCAAACGCGGTGTAGTGGTTCCGGTGGCGAGGCAGTAGCGCAGGGCGAACTCCTCCAGCCTGCCGAGGCTCCCCTGGGGCTTGGTAAGGTCGTCCAGATGCGCCTGGATAGCGGGCTTCAGCGACACATCCACGGGTTGAATCATCTTCAGGGTCTGTTCCAGTTTACTCATGTTATTCTCCTTCTCCTTTTGTGTGTTTAGTCCAATAAAAAAGGGTTCCGGCAGGATGTGTCAAAACACACCCTGCCGGAACCCTTTACCATCGAATTCCATCGTTCTCGTGACCCAGCAGGTCTTCTGGCTTTCGGTTCATTGCCGGTTCGGCGCCTTCCCGTGCCGCTTCGCCGTCATGGCGTTCGTCACAGTGGCTGGGATTACCCTGCCGAACCCGCTCCCCGATTACAGCGGCGGGACCGCTGCGGAATTTAACCGCATTCCGGGATGCTGGAGTCATTGATTCAGTTGTCGGGCGGACAATATGAATTTCCGAAAGGCTTGTCAACGGCGACAAAACCAGCGGAAATCAGGTCCGTTCGCCGGGCGTGACGCGCAGGACTTCCTCAACGGTGGTAATCCCTTCCATGGCGACTTGCCAGGCATTATGTCGCAAGGTCTCCATCCCCCGGGTCACGGCAAGCCGCCGGATTTCGTCGCTGGGCACATTCCTGACCACCAGGGGACGCAGCGCCTGATCCATCATCAGAATCTCGAAAATCGCCAGACGCCCCTTGTACCCGG
Source organism: uncultured Verrucomicrobiota bacterium (assembly GCA_964584205.1). Classification (GTDB taxonomy): domain Bacteria; phylum Verrucomicrobiota; class Kiritimatiellia; order CAIKKV01; family CAITUY01; genus JAABPW01. The sequence continues at coordinate 6,608 of CAZOZF010000132.1, read as the reverse complement.
TGAACTTGCAATCCGGACAACCGCGCCCCCGGACAAAATGAAATTGTCCTCCCTGCTCCGGGAAAAGCTTCTCCACTTCCCTGAGACTCTCGCCAGGCAGTTCCACGGGTTCCCGGCAGTGTTGACACACCCGGCGAACCAATCGCTGGGCAATAACCCCCTGCACGCTGGAGGCGACCAGATACGGCTCAATTCCCATATCCGTCAACCGGGCCATGGCACCCGCGGAATCATTCGTATGAAGGGTACTGAACACCAGATGCCCCGTGAGTGAAGACTTGATGGCAATGTCGGCGGTCTCCGTATCCCGGATTTCACCGATCAGGATGACATTGGGGTCATGCCGGAGCACGGCTCGCAGTCCAGCGGCAAAGGTCAGCCCGATTTCGGATTGAGCCTGAATTTGCAGGATTCCATCCAATTGATACTCAACCGGATCCTCAATGGTCACCACGCTGATCGAGTCGGTTCGGATCGAGGACAGGGCGGCGTACAGGGTGCTGGTCTTTCCGCTTCCCGTAGGCCCGGTAATCAGCACAATCCCATGGGGTCGCGACATCAATTCCTTGATGAGAGGAAGTTGACCGGGCCGCAGGCCCAGTTCCTGAAGGGTGAGAAAGGTGGTCTTCCGGTTGAGGATACGCAAGTTGGCGGCTTCCCCGTATTGGGTGGGTAAAATGGAAACCCGCAAATCAAAGGTTTCGCCATCCACCGTCATCCGGGCCCTTCCGTCATGAGGCAGGCGCCGCTCAGTGATATTCAACTGGGCAAGGACCTTAAGGGCGGACACAATGCTTTTGTAATGCCGCTCCACCCCGTCCGGCAGAGGGATTTTGATGAGACTTCCATCCACCCGATAGCGCAGGGACATCCGGTCTTCCATGGGCTCCAGATGGATATCGCTGGCATTCCGTTGAATCGCCTCACGAATGATTTCACCCAGCAATTTCGAGAGACCCGGGGTGCTAAATTCAAGCTCACCTTCAGACACCTTCGGTCGGGCGGCGGCTCCATCCATCGCTTTGAGGAGATCGGCTCCAAGCCCGTAAAAGTGCTTGATGGCCGCATCCACTTCGCTCTGCGTACACAAGACCCAGGAAACCGGCATGCGCAACAGGGTTTGCAGGCTGTCCTGACCCGTCACCTCATGGATGCGATGCGTCGCGATGGTGATCGATTCGTCGCTAAAGGCCACCGGAATGATCCGGTAGGTGAGCGCGGTTCCGGCAGGAACCTTCCGGATCCCCTCCCGGGGAATGGAAAACCGGGCCATCGGTATCGTGGGAATACCGGTCACTTCAGAAAGAAGTTCCAGAATCGTCGCCTCGGGAACCCAATTTTCCTCCAGCAGCACTTCATCGAGCCCTTTCCCCAACAGGGTGGACCGGACAGTGGCATCATCAAGCTGCCCCCGGGTAATGCTGCTTCGCTCGACCAGAAGCCGACCCACTTCCTGATAAATAGCCGACTCCGTCATCAGGGCCCGGTTTGGCCGGAGGAGGGTGGTCGCAAGAGAGGAATCAGGGGGCATACAGCAACTCCTTTGCAATGGCCTCTGGAATTCCCCGCGAAACGCCCCGTATTGAACCGTCATTCAAAATCAAGTCCACCCGATCCGCAGTCAGGTTTGTAACCATAGCGCCATGGCATGTTTCGCCCTCGGCAAATGGGGCGCTTCGCCCGGACGGGGAGTCACTGATCAAAGCCAGTACCTGGTCATCCGCAGTCCGGATCACTCCCTGGAAGCGGAATCGAACCGGCGGTGGAACGGGCTTGGTCACCGGGATTTCGGCAGGCAAAACCTTAAGCGGGGGCTTGGTGGAAACAGGATTCACCGCAGCCTGGGCGGCTTTGTCCTTCGCCGCCTTGAGAGCGGCTTCCTGCATGGCCTTCTGCTCAGCAAGCTTCAGAAGAGCACGATCAACATAGGCGGAGTGAAAAAGATTACTGACGGCCTGAGGCGTCTCGTTTTCCGCCTTTAGAAAAACCGCAGGAAAAGGGAGCGCGGGCGCGGACACCGGCACGGACTGGATGTGATCGCCGCCGCGTGCAGGGCTCCGTCCACGAACAAACGATCCCCAAAGCAAATGGAGAATGGCGCCCGCCGCAAGGACAAGGGAAACACCCAGAATCAGGGTAATCCGAAAAGGAGCCGATGAATAGGTGAATGGCTTGATCATGGCTGCCTCGCAAGGGCGGTGAATGTGGCGGCATCCGGGGGATCGGGGAAGTCCAGGGCGGCAACCTCCAGGGACACCTCGAGAAAATCTGGATTGGCACTGTCCGGCCGGGTCAATACCGCTTGGCGGAGAACCATGAAGTGGGTCTCATCGCCCAGTTCCGAGAGCACCGCCAAAACAGACGAAAACCGACCTGTGAAAACCACCCGGAAGGGATAGTGCTCCATGGTCACATGACTTCCCATCGATTGGAGAACAGGCTCAAGCGGTTCCAGCTTGGTAATGGATGAAACATGGCTCTCCAATGCAATTTCCACCCACTTGTGGATTGCCCCCAATTGGAACAAGAGGGTTCGCACGTCCTTGTCCTTAACGGCCGCCTCCCCAAGCCCCAAATCGGCCGGAATGGGAATGTTCAGCCCTTTTGCGGCTTTGGTTAACTTGTGTCTCGCCTCCTGGAGCGCCACCCGAAAGTCAATAAAGGCAACATCGGAATGGGGCGAGAGGCTGAACAGGTCATCCTTGGTTTTGAATGTCGTGAATCGTTTTGCGATGACGGTCCACGCCGCCAGAATGTCCCGCGTCAAGGTTTCCTGTGCGCGCAGGAGGGCAACCCAATCGGTTTGCGTCTGCGGAAGAGGATCTCTCCCTGTCTCGGAAAGCGGAAGCGAAAGTGCCTTGGGCGATGTTGTCCGGATTGTGAGCGCAAAAGGAATGGCTTTCAAGATCGCCCAATGCGCCGCCAGCGAATCGGTCACATTCAAGGCGGATTCCTCCATAAGATCGGCATTAACAACACGGGGAGTCCGCCGCAACCGGTCAATCATGGCCCGGACGGAATAGAATCCCGCATCGGGGGTATAGCCCCGAACCAAAAAGCTTGGCATCCCGGTCAGACCATTTGTTTTCACCCCTCCTGCCGCAATCGTTTCAGAACCGCCCCCGCCTCCCGTCACGGTGGCAAGGGAAACGAACCAGTCGGATCCCTTCCGGGATTCACTGACGGCGCCAATGATATCCAGCAAGGCTACCCGAGCCTCGAGAGCGCTGTACACCGGGCGAAGGGATTCCAATAACAACCTGTTTTCCTTTTGAAGCTGATCAAGCCGCGTCTGCAACTGCTGTCTCGAGGCCATCGCGCGTTCCGCCTCCTTCTGGTTGTGACGGGCGTGACGTTGGTTCAGACGGGCCTCAATCCCCAGTGTCCCGGCGGCAAGCAGGAGAACCCCGGCCGCCGCTGCCAGAATGATCCGGGTCTTCTGTTTTTCAGCGCGCTCTTTCAGGGCCGGGGGGGCGAGCGAAACCCGGGACACATCTTTCCCGACTCCAGTCAAGGCCAACCCGGCGGCGAGTGCATAGACCAGTGGATCGGAACCCTCTCCGGGCAGGGGAATGAGAGGAAACCGCACAGGCGTGAAAGGGAACCGTTGTGAAAGTCCAGCCGACAACCCTTTCATCAGGGCCCCGCCGCCAGCCAGAAGCAACTGGCGCGGGACATCGTCGATTTCAGGGAACCGATCCTTGTAGATATCCAGTGATAATCCGATTTCCCCGTACCAGGCCTTGAGAGCCTCGGTCAGGGCGGGCGGACTATTCTCAAAAATTCCGGCATCGTTCTGCAACTGTTCGTGGGCCTGTGCCAGGGACACCTTCCCGTCGACCGCCAATGCTTCCGAAAACCGGCCGGCACCGATGTCGAAAGACCGCACAAATCGAATCCCCCGGCAATCCCCAACAATCAATTCCGTGGTCTTGTGCCCGATATCAAGAAGAACATCGGGTATGGTGGAATCAACCGGCAAATAGCGCTTGGCGAGATTAAAGAGCGCCACGGAACCCGGGGTCACCTCTCTGACATCAAGCCCCAAGCCAACCGGCTGGGCGAGCGTGGACTCGAGCACTTCGGGGCGAACCACGAAGAGAAGCACTCGACGGGTTCCGGCGCGGGAAGGAGAAATTTCCTTCACATCATGAATCATGTCTTCCGAGGTCAGTTTGCGTAACTTTTGTATTTCCAAGCCCGCCGCCTGGGCAGGAGTTCTGGGATCGGCCGCCTCAAGTTCAATGGATTTCAGGATGATCGAACGTCCCGGCAATCCCACGACACAGGAATCGCCGGGCAGCGCCAGGCTCTCGAGCCAGCGTTTCACAACAGAAAACGTGTCGGAATTTTCACCCGGCAAACGCAACATGGCGGCATGGGTGAACACCACCCTCCCCCCCGGGCGCCGCTCTGCGCGCACCACCTTGACGGCGTCGCGTCCAAAATCGAGGCCTATTGCTGTCTTGTATCCGATCATGGAGTCTTTCCGGCATCCCCGCCAGGAGCCTGGCCCGGGCTTCGCGCAACCAGGGTTTCTCCGCGCTCACTCACCACACTGGCCGTAACAAAAATGAGAAGATTTTCATTTTCTTCCGTGACATCCACCCGGGTGAAAAGTTTTCCCAACAGGGGAATATCGGACAAAAAGGGAACCTTGTGAACCGTGCTCTGTTTGACCGAATCAATCAGGCCGCCCATCACCACCGTCTCCCCGGTCTGGACAATCACCTTGGTTTGAACTTCCCGCCGCACGATCAGCGGCAATTTGATCGCCACCTGATGAATGGCCACCTTGTTAGTGGACTCATTCTGGTAATCCGTCCAGCCGTCCTGCTGGCTGATGGTGGGCATGAGCATGAGATTGATGGTGCTCATGTCGGCCCCCACGCTCGGCACAGCCAGCAGGGTAATGCCAAGCTCTTCTTTAACGGGCTTTCCCTTGGGAAAAAGAGCGGCAAAACTCTGGGACAATCTTGTGGTCGGGTCGTAGGACGTGAACACCTGTGCCTGATATTCGTCGAAATAGAGAAGATCCTGCCCATTCCTCAACTTGGCGGGTGAGTTATTCACCGTGGTGACACGCGGCACAGAAAGCGTGCGCCCCTTCCCTGAGATGTCGAGGGCATGAAGAACCGCTGTAAACAGGGGTTCGGTCAATACCCCGCGGTAAGTGAGATTAAGCCCCTGTGAGGCGGTGGCGGGATTGACACTGCCTGCACGGTTCACCCCGAAACTCCCCTGGGGGCCGAGCGGAAAGGTTCCCTTGTCATCATAACCATAGGGAGCAAAAGCTGCCTTCGCACCGTTCCCCACCTGGGTATAACTCCGCCCGTCCTGCTTTCCACCAACCCCGAGGGAAGAGTTCATGATCCAATCAATTCCCAATTCACGCAAATCACTGGCCCGCGTGGTCACAAACCGGGCCTCAATCAATACCTGGGGCGGAACGGCATCCAGCGCGGCAATCAAATCTTCAATCAAGGCCAGATTGGCGCGGGTATGGCGAACAATCAGCAGGTGCATGTCCCGCTCAAAATGGTAATCGGCACCCGGCACAACGGGCACAAACCGTTTCAGGGTTTCCTCAAGCGAGGTCGCGCGCGAGGACTGCTCGGTGGCCTCACCGGTTAGCCCGGGCAGGCCATCGGGCCGCACCGCCTTGGAGCTCGCCTTGGGATCATGAAGTTCATCCCAATCACTGGCATGATACTGGAGGCCATGCTGCAGTTTGTAGATCCGGGTTTCAAGCGGAACACGCCCCGCCGTGGCAGGGGCGGTGACCCACACCACGTTGTTTCCGAAATAGAACTCAACGCCGAGATTCCGGGCAATGTAATCCAGCACCTCGATCAGCGGCACATTGTCCATTTCCACATTCATCTTCCGGTCCTGCCCCACTGTCTTGTCCGCCACAATATTGATATTCCGGATCCGTCCGATGGTCTCGATAATGGCGCCAAGATCGGCCTCCTTGAGATGCATCGTGATGGGTTGCTGCATGGCTTTCTGAATCGCCGTTGGCTGGGTGCGCAATAGCGGCGCCCCGCCCTGCGTCGCCTTCACCAGGCCGTAGGTATCAGGGAGCAACGCTTTTTTTTCCGCCTCCTGGTTCATCGCGTCCGCCGATCCCGCTTTCGCCGCCTCAATGGCGGCGGCACGACGCTCAAGTTCGGCCCGGACAATTTTCTGCCGCAAGGCGCTCAGTCCGGGTAATTCCGGCTGTCGCCGCGTCAGTTCCACGCATTCAAGAAGCGCTTCGCTGGTTTTCCCCTCGGCATACAACCGCTCCGCAACGGCAAGAGGTGCGGCAGGGGTGGAAACGACAGGAACATCAGGGGTGGACGAACGCCCTGCGGAACCATGTAGACACCCACCCAGCCCGGGCAAAACCAAGGCGATACAAAAATGAAAAATGAATTTATTGCTCATGCTGTTCTCCCTATTGCACTGTAGTTTCACAGAAAGGGAGAATCACGTCACCCACCCGAAAGGGTGGTTTTTCAAAAGGGAAAACTTGACATTACCATCCCATAGAAATCCTAATCCTAATCCTAATCGTAATCATTAGCATCCCATAGAAATCCTAATCGTAATCCTAAGGCGCT
>CAZOZF010000131.1:0-8356 GCA_964584205.1 uncultured Verrucomicrobiota bacterium | reverse complement strand
CGGCGTTGGTGTACCGGCTTTAGCCGGTCTTTGACATTGCCCAGCGGCCATAATGAGAATTGCTGCGCGCTGGCGGTAATGGGTCACTGACGAGGGGGGAGCTATTCTTTGGAGGGACGCGCTTTGTCGCGTCCGGGACAACGAAAAGGCGGCCACGACGAAGCGTGGCCCTCCAGAATTCGGAAGCCCCCCCCCTTGTCAGTGACCCCTTACCGCTGGCGTGAATTCATTCGGGCAGAGAAGCCACCTGAATCAACCGAAGATTTCCATTCCATTTATGTCTAATCTTTTGTACACTTATTGCATGAAAACGCTGGGGAAACTTTTAACCTCTGAAGGGAAAACTGAAATCCTCAGGGTATTGGTATATCAATCGGAACCCGTTGGGTTGCGACAGGCAGCCCGACTCGCCAGGATCCATCCACACTCTGCAGAGGTAGCCCTCTCGGCATTAGTAGGCGCAGGACTGGTCAAATATCGCCGATCCCCCCATCGCGCCCGTTATGAACTGGTTAGAAATCACGAGGATGTCGCCGTGCTGGAGGCCGTCTTCCTGGCTGCAACAAACGGTTTTATTGCCGCTCAGCGAAGAACTCTTGATGAGCGGGCCAGACAGATTCTGCCCTTTATCAAGCAGGCCGTCACCATGATCGCCAGGGCACGGGAGAGCCATCATGTCGCTTGAGCAGTTATTCAAGTCCGCCGTGCGGGAATTAAGGGAACGTCGCGTTCTCTTCGCCGTGGCCGGTGGCCTCGCCGCAGATTTGTACCGGAGCGAACCGCGACTGACGATGGATGTCGATCTTGTCATTCTGACCGAGGGAAGCGGTACCGAAACCGCCATTTCCGTAATCGAGGCGCTCGGACTCCATGCGGGAATTGCACGTGCCGCAGACTTGGCGGGAGGCCCCCTCTTTGCCATCCGCCGCCGCAACACCGAACCTCGCATGATCGTCGGGCGATCGACGGGCAAAGCCTCGTCGGAAGGGGTAGACATCCTCCTTCCATCCATCCCCTGGGCTAGGTCTGCGGTGGAGCGGGGACAAAGCAATCAGGTAGATTTCGGCTTCGGCCCTGTACCCGCCCTTACGCTGGAAGACATCATCCTGGCCAAACTCTATTGCCTTATGGCAACTCCCTTGCGAGCTAAGGATCTGGACGACCTCCAATCCATCTTCTCATCACATCCCGACTTAGACCTCCCCTATCTGGCAGGTCAAATGCAACGGATTAAGATAACAATTCCCAAGGCGGCAAAGGCGTTTCTCCCAAAACTCATTCTTCAACTTTCCCGTGATGCCATGAAAATATAGAAAGGTCTTCTGTGCTTGCTTGAAAAAGTTCGCTTAACCCCATGCCAACACCGATACATATTGTCCTCGTTCACCCTGAAATCCCGCATAACACCGGTGCGATCGGGCGTGTTTGCGTGGGTCTCGACTGCCCCCTTCACCTGATCAAACCCCTGGGCTTCCGCCTGACGGAATCCCATCTCCGGCGTTCAGGGATGGACTATTGGGAACATCTACGCCTGACGGTTCATGACTCGTGGAACCAGTTTCTTGAGACCGTCCACCCGCCCCGACTTTTCTTCCTGAGCACCCGCGGCGAAACCTCACTCTATAACTGCTCCTTCCAGCCAAACGATGCGCTGGTCTTCGGCAGCGAGGGAAGCGGCCTGCCACAGGACTTCTATACGCGCTACACCGACCGCCTCTTCCAGATCCCAATGCCGGGCGAACACGCCCGCAGCATCAACCTCGCCAACGCCGTATCAATTACCGCCTATGAGGCCTTCCGGCAACTTCACACAGGCGCACCTCCGGGTTTTGGCAGATTCGCCGCTGGCCCATTGTAGGACGGGCTTCCCCGGCTACTGCCGGGGAGCCTGTGTCTGTTCGGCGCCATAGCCCCTCCCGCAAGCTCCCTCCTTGCGGAGGGAAGCTCGCCCTACAAAACTCGGAGATGAGCCCACTTCACACCTCCTGACACCTCTATACGCAACGACTGAAAAACATGGCGCTTAGTCTTCGATCCGCAACTTAATCTCGTCTGAATTCGCCTTGAGTTCCGGGGCATACATGGCGCTGGCTTTTGTTGGAAGGGCGCTGAACATGCCGGGGATCTCGGCCCGTAGCCGGTAGCTCACGCTGTTCTGGCCGCGCGCCAACTGGCGGACAAAGAAACAGACCCGCTCGTCACGAAACTCCACAAAGGCGCCCAGGTCATTCCCGTTGAACCCGCTCCGCACTTCGACCGCCTCAAACCCCGCCGCTTTCATGTCCTCAAAAATGATATATTCGTAATCATTCTTGCTGGCAATCTCGAGTTCCACCTCGACCAGGTCTCCGCTCTTGAGCGTGTCGCCATCGGTCAGTCGCTTCCGCTCAAATTTCTCCACTTTCTGATCCAGCGCCTGACCTCGCGAGCCCGCCGCCTTGATGGTCTTGCTGGCCGGAATCAACTTATACACCGAGCGATTGACCTTGATCTCCAGACCCGCCCGCTTGATCGGATCTTCAAGGGTGAAGTTCGTCAGATAGGCATTGAAGTACACCGGACCCTTCCCGCGCCGACGCACTTCAACCTGATGCGTACCGGTCTTCACCGCCGCCCCTTCCAACACCAGCTTGTTATCAAAGGAGAACAGCGTCTCCGCCGTGATCCGGCTTTCCTTGACCTTGGTGCCATCCAGGAATACCTCAACCGTCATGTCGGGCTTATCCTCCCCGCTCGCCTTGAGATAGTCCGCCATGGCCTCAATACACAGCGCTGTGTCGCGTGTGGAGTTCCAGTAGGAGGCGTGCTTTCGGTTGTTCAGCAGGTATTTGACCAGTTCCGAAGCCACCTCGCTCTTGGGCGCTGTCGCCGCGAGCAACTTCAGAGTGTAGGCATGGGCCTCGTTCTCGCTGCCATACCAGCACCACCAAAACCCGGAACTGCCGAGATTGAGGTACGCCGTCTGGTTCTCCGGGTCTCGAACCAGAACCTGCTCGATATTGCGAAGGATCATGTCGCGCTTCTCAACCTGCCCGCTCTTGTGCAGCGCCAGCCCGAACATCGCCTTGGCGTACACCGACAGGTTTGTCCGGCCGTTGTATAGGTAATCGCGCATGGATGAATTGTCCCGACCCGCGTCTACCAGAACCATATAGGTAAACGCATCCATATCATCGGCATGGTATTTGCAGTCCAACAATGTCAGGTGCAGCGAGGCATTCCTCAACTTCCGCAACTCCTCGGCCTGGGCTTTTCCAAGCCATTCCTCACCCCGCTCCAAAACTCCGGGCACCAGAGCCACGCCGTTCTGCTTCGCGATCTGGAGGCCATGGACAACAGTCGCCGTAGTGTGCGGCCAGGACCGCTCGCCCCAGCCGGAGAACCAGCCCCAGCCGCCATCGTCACATTGCATGGCCGTCAGCGCCTTGAGCCCCTGTTTGACCATATCGGTCACCACGGCCTCATCAAACACCGGATTACGATCCTCGCCGGGATTGGGGGGATTGTTCCGCTTCCACTGAGCCGCCCGCTCCTTGTCGTCTCCGATTTCCTGTGCATTCAGATTCGTCCGTTTCGCCTGGATCGCTTTGAGATCCAAGCCCATATCCTTGAGCGTTTTCTGAACGAGCACCGTGGGCAGGAACCGGTTGAGGGTCTGCTCGGTGCAGCCGTAAGGATAATCCACCAGATAGGGAAGCGCATCCACCAGGGCGCCGGCCAGGGTTGGCGAATACCGGATCTCCAGCCGCGATTGTTCAGGGCGTCGCGCTTCGGGCACCGTGATCGTAAAATCCTGGCGATCGCGATCCGGTCGCAGCACCCCGGACCAGGATTCCGTCTTGAGCAACCCGTGGACATAAACAGGGAACTTCATCTCCATGGCGTCGGATTCCTCGTCCGTCAGGGCCTTCATGCGGACAACCGCCTGACCCTCCTTCACCACCTTGACGCGCCAATCCACGCGCTGTTCGTCGCCAGCTTTAATCTTCAGCGTCTGCCGGGCCTTGCCCATGATCTCCAGACAGCCCCCCTCGACCTCCAGCACCGCCTGTACCGATTTGTCCGATTTCAGGGCGTTATGAATATTGGCCGACAGCACCACTTCGTCCTTTTCCACAAAGAACCGGGGCGCCTGCAACCGGAGCATCACATTTTTCGCTGTCACCACCTCGGCAATGCCCTCGCCCACCTTCGTGCCCTGCCCCATCGCCCAGGTTTTGATCTTCCACCCGGTCAGGTTCTCCGGCATCTTGAAACTGACCTCAGCCATGCCGTTGGAGTCAGTGGCAAGCGAAGGATTCCAGTAGGCTGTATCAGCGAATTCGGAACGCACCGTCGGTTCGGCAACCGAACCCGACTCGCCCCCGGATGCACGCTCATCTTTCGAATCCGCCTCCATGCATAAATTCACCACCTCTGATGCGGGGGCAGCCGCTGCGGCGAACGACATCGCCATACCACCCGCTATCCCCCCAAAGGACTTCGCACGTCGCCCTCTCATCAGGCCACCTGAATCCCTTTTTGTCTTAAAACCTGACTGTGACCTATCCCCGTCATCCCCCACCTCATCCACGACATTCTCCCCGAACAATCCCAGGTTACCCATGGCCAGCATCCGGTTGGGCGTCAGGTTAGGAAACCAACGGTCGGTATTGCTCTCCGTACGGGGAGTGTGCTGTCGGCGCCATTTCCAGAAGAAGTCGCGAATCCCGGCGACATTGGAACCGCCGGAAATATAGTCCACCGATTTGTCATAGACGCTCATCACCGTGGAACCGGCCAGGGGTTTTTCAAAGAAGTCGGTCACGCGAACCTTGATCTTGGCCGTCTCGCCCGGCTTGTATTTTTCCGCTGAGGGCAGCACCTCGACAGTCAGCACCCGCTTTTCAGGCGGGACAATGATTTCACGGGTCTGACTGTAGACCCTGCCGTCAAACACAGTCATCGCCTCGACGAAGAAGTTCGGCATGTCCTTCTTCATGACTTCGATTTCCTCCACCGTACTCTTGCCGACCAGGCGCAGCAGTTTTGGCTTCAGGTAAACCCCGTTTGCCGGGCGAACAAAAAGCAGGATCGTGGCACCGGGGTGATCGGTATTGATCATCAGGCGCACCTTATCGCCAGGCCGGTATTCCCGATTTTCGGGGATCAACTCAATCTCGCTAAACTTGAAGTCACGTCCATCAAACCCCTCGCCCCGCACCACAAACACATACCCACCCTCGATGGAATGGCGCTTGGCGTCCTTCACGGTATAGGACAGACGATACTGGCCCGCCGCCGAGGCCTGGATCTGTTGCGTGGCCAGGCCCTCCTCATTCGTATCGAGATCCCATTTTCGGACGACTTTCTCCGCCGGGGAACCGTCCTTATACTTAATCCGGTACAACACCAGTTCGCCGCGTCCCTTCACCGGCTTGCCATCAAGCGTCCTGGCCGCAAAATCGGCCCTGATCACGTCGCCCGGCCGGTAGTGACCCCGGTCAACCCAGGCGGTAACCTTGAAGGGCTTGCGCGCGACCAGCACGGTCCCCTGCCCGACAATTGTGCGGCGTGACTCATCCGTCACTTCGGCGGTGATCTCATACTTGTGATCCGTATCGCCGTGTAATTCCTTTGCCAACGCGGTATCGATCGGCAGTTTCACGACGCCGTCCGCCCCGATAGGAACCTCTGCCTCGGCCACCAGCTCGGGCGGAGTTTGCGGAGCAGGCCACCACCAGCCGCGCGGACAGAAACAGCCCCAGTCCCGCCAGCCCGGGAACCAGGCAGAGTCGGACGCGAACCACCAGTAGCCGGGCCCGTAGAACCAGTCCCACGGCATCGGCGGATACCAGGTGGCGCTATAGCTGGAACGGGTGACCTTGACTTTGACCTTGGCCTTGGTGACGGCGGTGCCGAAGTAATACTTTGCCTTGATCGTCGCCGTAATGGACTCGCCTAACATCACCGGCTCTTTCGGCGCGTCAACAGTCACCTCAAACTCGGGCTTCTTGTATTCTTCAACCCGGAAATTGATTCCGCCCCAGCCGCATCCCTTGATCGAGGCATAGTACTGGCCCAGCGCCGCATCCTTCGGGAGCGACATCTCTCCCTGAAGCCCGGCCACGGCATCGGTCTTGAAGGCTTTTTCGAATATCGTGTCGCCCTTGGGATTCGTGATGACCACGGTGAATTCCTTGTCGGCGTAATCCGAGGTATTGTCCTCATCGTAGCGGGCATGCCGGATCCAGAATTTGAAATTCACCTTCTGATCCGGCCGGTAGACGGGACGGTCGGTGATTCCGAAAATTTTCCGTTCGTTATAGTCGTGATCATAGTACCGGCCATACCAGACCGATGAAAATCCGAGAACGGCGAGTCGCCCACCGGTTGTTGTCGCGGTAACCAGCCACTGATACTGTTGAACCAGATCCTTTTGGGCGGGACTCACCTGGCCGTCCGCATCGGTGGTTTCGGCGAATGCAGTGGTGAGAACGTTGAACTGCCGGCCAATCGACTTCCACCCCTGGATATACTCCTGCCGGTAGCCAAAGTACTCGACAGTCACGCCTTCGAGCGGCTTTCCGCTGACCGCATCGGCCACATAATACAGCGAGGCTTTGTCGGTTTGTTTGCGGGCGATCACCGTATCGTTCACCCAGACCACGATCTTGCTCACATTGCCGTTCGCCATCGTGGCGGTCAGCAAATAAGCGCCCGCCGTCTTAAGCCCCGTCTTCACGGTCACAACCTTGTCGAAGTGATGCGGCTTCGGAGTGAGAGCCAATTCCCATCGGGCCGCTTCCCGGCCAAGATATTTCGCCTGGTTCTTCTCGACCAGCATCATCCCGATGTTGTCCAACGACATCCGATTCCAATCCAGTTCGCGGGGATTGGACTTGAGGTAATCCTTGAGGTCGGCCAGCAATTCATGAACCTTGATTTCACGGGCATCGAAGACCACTTTCACGCCGTTTCTAAACCGATATTCCAAGGAGGCGCCCGGCCCGGCCGGATGGGTCATGGACGGCTCGAACCGGCCCCAATTCCCGACGATCTGATCGAGTTTCTTTTGTTTCCAGTTATCCGATCCCGCCCCATGAGCCTTGATACTCTCACGCCAATAGTTAGCCGCCTGCTCATACTGGCGCCGGTTCGTGAAGATTTCAGCGAGCGAATTCAGGGATGATTCCGCATACCCGGATTTCGCGTCGCCAACCAGATCCCTGTAAAGCCGGATGAAGTCAAACTCTGCAGGCAGAGTGAACCGCTTGATTCCCGTGGCGAGCCGGGCGACCGTCTCGTTATCACCGAGTGTGTGAAGCGCCAAGGTAGCCGTCGCCGCCAGGGGGTCATCCTCATCCATTCGCGGAACCTGCCACCCGCCCCACGCGAGGGTCTCCACCCCGAACTGCTGGCTCAGGAACCCGGCAAAGGTATGCTGAAGGGATTGTGCCCGAGATCGGTCATGATCCACGGCCCGCTTCAACATCCAGCGCCAGCGCTCGCCATCGGTCGCAGCCGTCTCATAGCGTGCCGGCACGCTATAGAGAATTGGATTCCCCTTTTCATCCACCGGGGCACCCCGGGTTTGTCCCCGGGTTTGCCAGTATACATTGCCATCCTCGTAATCGGAAAGCACTGTCAAGTCGCTCAGAACCTGAAGCCGCCAGGCATCCTGATAGCTGCGGAAGCCCATCAGCATACGGGCAAATTCCTCGTAAAAGGAGCCCGCCTCCCAACCCGGTGACTGGGGGAGCGCCTCCAGCAGGGTCATGGCTTTGACCATCCACTGCAGGGCGCGAATCCGGTCGCGCTCCTCGGCATTTACAAACCGGCCCTGCCCGCGATGCGGCCCGCGTTCAAAAACACCCGCCACGAGGGTTCCACTGTGATCGCCCTGGAACAGACTGTTGGCCGCTGCCGCCAGAGCCCGCCAGTTTTCCGCGTGAAGGCCGACCACCTTTTCGCGAAAGGCATCGGCCTCACCGATCCGGTTGAGAGACTGCATACAGGCCACGGCGCCTTGCAGGTCATTGCCAACCTGCCCGGGATTCTCCTGAGGATCGGTCGCGAGGATCGAGTAAGCCTCCAAGGCCTCCCTGTAGTTCCCCTGCTGCTGATGCTTTTGAGCCTGTTTCCGGAGGATTTCGCGATCCGGGCCGGACTGACCGGATTGCGCCAGCAGGGTTGGAGCCAGGGAAAGAATCGAAAGAAACGCCGCAATACCCAGAGCCTTCATATCGTCTCCTTATTGGAATGAGGCGTTTATACGCCTCTCTTCCGTATTACTCAAGAGACGGCATCCCTTACAAAAAATGGCGCTTCCGGCTTTGTGGGGGGATTTTCTGCTGATGAATCTCGCCTGGATCGC
>CAZOZF010000130.1:0-8405 GCA_964584205.1 uncultured Verrucomicrobiota bacterium | reverse complement strand
ATGGACGACAGTATCGCTGTGTCAGTGTGCGCGGTCAAGTGCAGGCTGGTTCAAATCGCGGGTTGCCGACCGGTTGGGAAAGGAACCTTGCCTTCCAATGGACTACCTGAATACTGGTAGTTATTCTTGTTTCATTTATTTCAAAAAATCGTATAGTGACGCGTTTGTTGTACTAGAACCGATTGTGGCCCGCATAACCCATGGGGACGAAGTCTGCCTTGGAGTTGTTTTTCATGAAAATCACTGGAATCTTGCTGCTAGCCACGTTGTTGTCTTCCTTCGGTCTTGTCGGTTGCCGTTCACCATTGACGCCGGATTCCGACCGTTCTTTTCAAACGATTCAGAGAGCGGCTGAGCGAACCTACTATCCCGCAAATGCTTACGATTCAGCCCGGCTTCGTCCCGGGTTGGTCATCAACGTGACCATCCTGGTGTCGGGGAAGAAGGAAATCGAAGCCGATGGCAAGCGAATCACCGATGAGGGGACGATTGCCATGCCTTTGCTCGGAACCGTAGTGGTCAGTAATCAAACTCTCGAAAGCTTGAGTTCGACGCTGACGGGCTCCTACAAGGAATATTTCGTCAATCCACAAGTCATCGTGGAATTTGTCCGGGATGACAGCAAGGAAGGATTTTCTCCTTGGGGCAATGTGACGGTGCTGGGGCGGGTGAAGAAACCCGGCCGGATCAGCCTTCCCGCCACCCGTGACCTCACGGTGAGCGGAGCGATCCAGCAGGCCGGGGGATTCGACACCAGCGCCAAAGAATCGTCCATCCGCATTACCCGACGCCTTCCCAACGGTGACGTCAGAACATGGGAAATCAACCTTCATTCGGTGGGGGCAAAGGGAATGGTGGATGAAGACATCATTTTGGAGCCCGACGATGTCGTTTTTGTTCCTGAGTTGATCTTCTGAGAGAACTTTTGTATATTTGCCGGTAGTTCAAAAATGGGTACGAGGAGATAAGAGGATGATGAAGCTAATGGGGGTTGCAGGAGTGATCAGTCTAGCGTTGATTTCAGTCGCCACCGCAGATCCGGGGCAGGGAATCCACGCAGGGCCTTGGGCGTTCAGCCCTTATCTCAGCTTTTCAGGAAAGTATGATTCGAATGTGGACCGAGCGCCCGACAATGAGAAGGATGATATCTATCTGGATTCCGAAGCAGGGCTCAGGTTGGGATATTCGGCCTATCTGATTGATTTTTCAGGCCTGGGATTCATGGGCTACCGGAACTACAACGACCTGAGTGATCGGAATTTTGGATCCGGCGGTGAGATTCTGAAATTCAAGTCGGGCACCCACGATACGGTGGTCTTCGAGGCGGACCAGTCTTTCCGCAAACTCGAGGATATTGACGAGCATGGATCTGAAGCCGCCGTCGCGGGAGTTTCCCCAGACTCCGTGCTTGACGCCAGCTCAAGCTCGGACCGCGACATCAATAGTGCGGGACTGTCCGCCGGACGCTCGGTAACCGATAAGATGCAGTTGGATATCGGATACCGATTCGACGATGTAAACTATTCCAGTACGGATCTTTATGATCTTCAGAGTCATATCGGGCAGGCAGAATCGGCTTACCGTATGACGGACAAGACGGATGCCCTCCTGACCTTCTGTGGAGGCATTCAAGACAATGGGGTGATCAGCGATCCTGCCGAGTCTTACACGGCCAGAGTCGGAATGAAGACGCGCGGCACCGATAAGCTCATCTTCAAGGGTGGCGTTGGTGTTCAGCAGTTCAATCGTGCGGTCGCGGATGACGTCACCGATTTCAACTATGACGTGGCAGCATCCCTGGCCATGACGGACAAGCTCGTGCTGCAGGCCGGTGGCCGTAACGGCATGTTGCTCTCCTCGCTCTATGCCGTCAATGGAAGCGAGTACGATAGTATCTGGGCGGGAGTGCTCTATACCGTCGTTCCCACCATCGTGCTTTCCGGAAACGTCGCCTTTCGCCGTGATGATTACCTTGATCCCGTCCCAACAGACTCCGGAACGACGGAGCGGATTGATGAGGGCACCGCTTTCCGTTTGCGGGCCACCTATCAGACCCCCGCCAAGTTCCTGAGGCTCTACAGCCAGGCCTCATACGAGACAGTGGAGTCGACTGCCGTCCCGAACTACGACGACACCCGGCTGGATCTGGGCGCCACCCTTCAGTACTAGACTAGAGATCAAACACTGCCGCTGGTCCGGCGGCGACTATATGGAGAGACAAGAATGAAAAGAATGACGATAGTTGCAGGATTGTTTCTGGCTTCAGCAATGTCGGTGATGGCGGCTTTTGTCGATCCCACGCCAGCCCAGTTTGAGGCCGCCTCAAAGGACCCAGCCTTGGTTGCTGCCTTGCTAAAAGACGCTTCACCGGAACAGGCCGCCCAGGTGATCAAGGCTATCATCGTGGGCATCCTTGGTCAGGGTCTGAACGGTTCCACCGCCAATGCCCAAATCACAGCGGTTGTGAACGCCGGATTTGCAGCCATGCCTGCGGGAACAGGGGTGCAGCTATCGGCAGCCCTGGGAACAGCCTGTGGATCCACGGCCGCGATCAGCGGAAATCCCACCGTTGTCTCCGCCATTCAAAATGCGGTCGCCACGGCAGGGGGAGCCAGTGGAGCAGCTCTGGCGGCGCAATTCGGCTCAGCCTACAGTGCCGCCGTTGAGGGCGCTTCAAAGAACGTCAATAACAAGGATAGCCCCCCCCCGATCGCCTCTGGCTACCCAGGTCAGAAATAAGGATCTTCCTGGTCTCAGAACGCAGGATTCAGGCAAGAATTCCCTGCCTTGATCCTGCGTTCTCATTTTGTACGGCGAGGTGTGCAGAGTCAATGGCGGGAAGACTTCTCATCGTTGGATCAGCTATTGTCGTGTCCTACCTGACTTGGGTCTGGGGAGGATTACGGGCGGCATGGCTAATTCCAGCGGTTTGGGGCTCTTGTTTCCTTCTCGTGCTGTGCCTGGCGGCGCCTTTAATCGGTTCCGGACGCTCATCGACAGCTTCGCGTCCGTGGTGGCGTGATGTTTTCTTTTACTCCGGACTCCTATTCATCGGCTATCTCACCCTCCAGTGGTGGAATTCCGGAAGGGTGCAGTTCTTTGATGTTGGCCTGAACAGGTGGACCTATTCGCGCCCCCCTCACCCCGGTTGGCCGTCTTCATTTTCACGGGCAGAGGCAAGCCAGATGATTCACTGGTTCTTCCCCGCCTGGGTACTGGCACTGGCGATCCGATCGCCGCTCGTAGGCCGGCGATCGCTGCTCCAGCTTCTCTTGGGATTGACCTATGGAGCAGGACTGCTGGCCCTGTTCGGAGTCATCCAATTCCTTTCACGAACCCGAAGCCTTTATTGGCTGTCACCCACGGGCAACGGTTTCTTTGCCTCGTTTGGCTACACCAATCATGCGGCCGCGTATTTTGTGCTGACAGGGGCCTTAGCCGCAGGATTTCTTTTCCGGGAAGTGTTCCATCGGGAACGCCGCCCCAAAGCCATCCGGGCGGGATTACTTGCGGCAGTCCTGCTGCTTTGCCTGACGGGCGCCAATCTCTCCCTGAGCCGTGCAGGGGTCATTCTGGCATGGGCACTGGCTCTTTTCATCGCCACATACGGCCTCATCCAAGGTTGGCGCAGGCTGGGTAAGGCGAGTCGCGTCAACCTCGGGGTGGGCACTCTTGCGATTCTCTTCATTTTCTATTTCGCGGTGGCGGGATTCGGTAGTAAGGCAATCCAGGCTGAGTTCAAGGCTAAAAAGCCGGTCCACCATGTGCTGTTACCCGTACTGGATGAGGTCAACCTCGGTCTAGCTGATCGCCCCTTGCTCGCGAACGTATCCCTGATGATATGGCAGGACAACAAAATGCTCGGCGTTGGCGGATGGGGGTTTCGGTACCTCCTTCCCCATTATGTGCCTTCGCAGAAGTGGGGATGGGTGAAATTGCCAGGCCGGGCCAATGTCCATTGCGACCCACTCCAGTTTCTGGCCGAGTTTGGGGTCATCGGGTGCGGCCTCATGTTGACCGCGATGCTGACGTTGATGGTCGCTCTGTTCATGAACACGCAGCGTCACCATCCACTTTGGGCCATGGGGGTCATCGGGCTATTGCTCGTGGGCGTCTTCAGCCTGATCGATCTTCCTTTCCGTTGCCCTGCTATTCTCTGCACTTGGGTCGTCATGCTGGCGGCGTTACCGAGATTGACGGCCACGGCTCCAAGGCCAACCGCGGCAACACCCACACAGTGTCATCAATAACCCCGAGCCAATCACCATGCCTATGAACACTCCCCCCCCTCCCTCCGAGCCGACCCAACCCACCTATCACCAGCAACCCCCTTACCAAGGCGCGCCCTACAGCACCCCTTATTACGGTGGCTATCAGGAAGAGTCTTCCGGACTGTTGGGATCCCTGAGCCCTTTCCGGCTCCTTCGCGTCCTGCGCAAGAAATGGCAGACCATGCTGCTGGTTCTACTCTTCGCCTGTGGCGCCGCCACCTATTACCTGATGACCACCCACAAGGTCTACCGGGCAACCTGCCTGGTTGAACTCAGCGTGCGGCGCCCGCGCATCATGACCCAACAGGCGGCCGTCATTGAAGAGCCAGGTTCCGGGGCCCAGTCGGAAGAGATCTTCAATACCCGCCTGGAGAAGTTCAAAGGCCGAACCATGCAGGAGGCCGCCATTGCCCGCTACCGCAAGCAGCATCCTAACGATACCCGCACCGACGAGGAACTGCGCACGCTCTTCACGACCAGCCTGACCCTCACACTTCTCCGCCGCACCCGCCTGGTCAGGATCGAGTTCAGTCATACCGATCCTCAATTTGCCGCGGCAGCCTGCACGGCCTTCGCCGAAGCCGCCGAGGCCAGTGTCTATGACGAAAACCGGATTGCCTCCGATGCCGCGGTGGTGTGGCTGGAAGCCCAGTCTGTCACCCAGCGAAGCGAACTCGAAAAGGCCGACCATGCCCTGCTCAAATACCGACAAGACAACAAAATTGATGTCCTAGAGAGCCAGCGAAAAACCGTGGATGAAGCCTTGATGGACTTCAATAAAGTCCTGGTCGCTCTGGAAAGCCAGGAAGCCAAGGAACGCGAATTACTCAATACCCTGAGCACCATTACCCTTGCCCCCGAGAGCGCGGGAAAGCTCCCCTCCTCAATTCCCCGCGCCGAGGAGATCAGGGAGGCCATGGACAAATGGCTGGCAACGGTGGCTGAGCGGGACGCCTTGCTCTCCAAGTATACCGCCAAGCATCCCGAGGTTGCGGCCAAGGAGAAGATGGTGACCCTCTTCCGGAGCCAGGCGATGGAAGCTCTCAACCGTTCCAAGTCAACAGCTGCCTCGAATCTGGAACTCTTCAAACAGCAGGCCGCGGGTCTCCGGCAGAAGAAGGCCGAACAGAGCAAGCTGGCCTCGGACCTCGAACTGCAGATTGTGGAGCGTCGGACCCAACTGACCGCGCTTGAACGCACACGAGATGCCAGCGACGCCGCTTATCGGGGGATTCTGAGCCGTATTCAGGAGGCCCGCATGGCTGCCGATGAGAATACCGCCACCGTCAAGATCGTGGAGCGGGCAACCGTTCCTGAAAGACCTGTCAGTCCCCGTCC
The DNA here is from genome assembly GCA_964584205.1 of uncultured Verrucomicrobiota bacterium. Classification (GTDB taxonomy): domain Bacteria; phylum Verrucomicrobiota; class Kiritimatiellia; order CAIKKV01; family CAITUY01; genus JAABPW01. The sequence goes on along the minus strand of CAZOZF010000130.1, from coordinate 2,796 downwards.
CGTCCGGATTTCCGCCCTGGCTGTTCTGCTGGGGCTCATGGGCGGTATTGGCCTGGCACTCATCACCGACCAACTGGAGGACCACATCACGGGTCCACATGACTTGGAGGCAGGAATGGGAATCAAGGTGCTGGCTCTGGTTCCGCACGTCAAGTCCCACGACCGTCGTGAAATTGCCACCGCGACCATCAATGAGCGCTTCAGCGAAATCGCCGAAGTCTTTGCCGGGCTCAGAACCATGTTGATGTCAACCCACTACAAGGAGCACTCCCAAGTCGTCCTGGTTGCCAGTTCGGTGCCCGAGGAAGGCAAGACCATTACCTCCTGCAACCTGGCGGCGGCCTTCGCCAAGAATGGATGCAGTGTACTCCTCATTGACTTCGACCTTCGCAAGCCCCGCATCGCCGGCATCTTCCCCATGCCGGCGGGGACCCCCGGTCTGATGGCCCTTTTGAGTGAACCGGCGGCGGACGTTGACTTCGCCAGTCTTGTCTATCCGTCGGGGTGTGCCCATCTGTCCGTCATTGCCAGTCGGCCCACCGACAAAGCCAGCCCCGCCGAAGTGGTGGGAGGCGAACGAGTGACCCAGCTTCTGGCTTGGGCCCGGCAACGGTTCGACCACGTCATTCTGGATGCGCCGCCACTGGGATTGGTGAGTGATGCTCTCGTGTTGGCGGGGCATGCGGACTGCACGCTGGTGATGGCCCGTCCCGAGACCAGCCGCAAACGCGCCACGTTCCACACCATTCATCGTCTGCGGGAAACCGGTGTTTCTCTGGTTGCCGCCGTCATCAACGATGTGGACTTCTCCAAGGGAACCTATTACAGTCCCAACTATCATTATTACGGTCATTATAAGTCCTATGCTGCAGAAGGTAAAGAGACCCCGTCATGAAGGTGTTTCTGCTCTTCCCTAACGCCACCAACGGTTTTCCGATCCATGTTTAGGAATGGCCAATGTGACGAAAAGGGGCGCAATCCCCGCCTGACAGAGACGATCGCGTCTCAGTTCGATATCCCAGGCACCCCTGTGGGGATGTTCCCGATCGGTTCCGGGAACATCAACGATACGTTTCTGGCGCTCTACCGAACCAGCTATTCGGAGACACGCGCCATCATCCAGAAGGTGAACACCCGGGTTTTTCGCCAACCGGAGGCCTTGATGCAGAACTTCCGACTGGTGACGGAACACGTGCATGCACGGCTTGAGCGCGAGCAGGACATGGCGGACCGCATCTGGCAGTTGCCTCGGATCATCCCCTGTAAGAGCGGCGCGGACCTGCACTTTGACGAGGCCGGCGATTGCTGGCGGGCCATCACCCTGATTGATTCAGCCACGGCGTTCGACCAGGCGCAGGGCGTTGATCACGCCCGGGAAGCAGGAACCGTCCTCGGCCAGTTTCACCGGCTCGTTATGGATCTGGATCCCGCGAGCCTTAAGGTAACCCTCCCCGGATTCCATCATACCCCGGGTTACCTTTCCGCCTTTGATCACACCTGTGCGACAGAGGTCGCCCAGGACCTGATACACCGGGACAGCCTGACGACGGAGCTGTGTTACTTCGTCGAGAAGCGCCGCCTTCTCTGTGATGTCCTGGAAGCGGCGCGGACGCGGGGCGAGTTGGCGGTGCGGATCATGCATGGTGATCCCAAAATCAGCAACATTCTCATCGACAACATCACCGGTCGAGGAACCAGCATTATCGACCTGGACACCGTTGGCGCGGGGCTGGTTCACTGGGATTACGGCGACGCCGTTCGATCGATCTGCAACCCGGCTGGCGAAGACGCTCCGGACCCTGCCGCCATCGAGTTCAGCGTCGACCTGTGCCGGGCCTTCACGGCTGGTTATCTGGGACAGGCCTCTGACTTCATGTCTTCCGGGGATCGCCGCTTTCTCTACGACGCCATTCGGCTCATCACTTTTGAGCTGGGACTCCGGTTTCTGACGGATTATCTGGCCGGCAATGTCTATTTCAAGACACGGCACGCTCGCCACAATCTCGATCGCGCCGCCGTCCAATTCAGGCTGTGCGAGCGGGTCGAAACCCATGAGAAAGCGCTTCGCCAGATGATGGAGCGGTGTGAGACGCCATGAAGCCCGGAATTCCAGCCTGAAACCCTGTCTATCAAGCCTCGGCATCCATAGTAGATCAACAGACTTTAGTAACCCCTAATGAGGTCATGAATGCAGACATCTCCCCGCCTTTCAATCATCGGACTCGGCTATGTCGGGTTGCCCCTCGCCGTTGAGTTCGGCAAGCACTTCCGAACGAACGGGTTCGATATCAACACCCGGCGTCTGGACGAACTTCGCACCGGTCACGACCGCACCCTCGAAGTGGACGAAGCCGGGCTCAAAGCGGCAACCCAACTCACCTTCACCAACAGCATCGAGGATCTCAAGCAGACCGACTTCTTTATCGTCACGGTACCCACCCCCATTGACGAGTACAACCGCCCGGACCTCACCCCGCTCGTAAAAGCCAGCGAAACCGTTGGGAAAGCCCTGAAACCGGGCGCGGTGGTGATCTATGAAAGCACCGTGTATCCGGGATGTACCGAAGAAGACTGTGTCCCGGTACTGGAGAAATTCAGCGGTTTGAAATTCAACAAGGACTTCTTCTGCGGCTACAGCCCTGAGCGCATCAATCCCGGCGACAAGGTGCACACCGTCACCAAGATCAAGAAGATCACCTCCGGCTCGACCCCGGAGGTGGCCAAGGCAGTGGATGGACTCTATCGCACGATCATCACGGCCGGGACCCATCTCGCGCCCAGCATCAAGGTCGCCGA
>CAZOZF010000129.1:0-8522 GCA_964584205.1 uncultured Verrucomicrobiota bacterium | reverse complement strand
GAAGCGACACTTCGTCGCACACTTAATCCCACACTTCGTTGGTTACCCTTAATCCCCCCACTTAATCGATGCCAGATGCGAGCGTACAGGCGTTTAGATCAATGAATAATCCCCTCATAAACCCGGAAGAACCACTGAACTACAATGTGCAAAGCTCCTTCGAGACATTCCCCTTCCTAGTTTCGAATCTCCAGGCGGAAGCCACCATTGCACCAGTCGCCAAAGAATTGAATGAAATGCGCGAAAACTGGTTGAATCCCCCTGACTTAATGCAAGCGGAGACGATGGATTTCCCCGGCACCGTAGGTGGGCCGTGGGATCGTTACATTGATCCCGCCACCGTAACGGACGCGCCTTCGCTCGGAAGCTGCGGCGGCGCAAGTCGAGGCGCGTTCAAGGTCGGGACTGTGCGCTATCCGCGCCTTGTGGCGCGTGACGCCGAATGTGCCGCCCGCCTCAAAGCACGCACCTTGACCAAGCTCTACAACGAACGTCCCGCCTGGCTTGCTGCCTGCCACGCGAAACTCGACGCCGCCGTCGCTGCCGCCTATGGCTGGCCCGGCGATCTCACTGATGAAGCCATTCTTGAACGTCTCCTGGCATTGAACCAATCGGCCGCCGGGTCGCCGGTGCCATAACCCGCCGGAAGAGTTTTCTATTGCCCCCCGCCCCCCCCCGTCAGTATCCTCCTGCCCCATGGACGACATCTTGAAACAATCGCTGATCATTATCCCGGCCTTTAATGAGGAAGCCGCCCTGCCCGGTCTCCTGGCGGAAATTCGCGCGGTGGCTCCGGAATCGGATATCGCCGTGCTGAACGATTGCTCGCTCGATCATACGGCCGCCGTCGCCCGGAAACACGGCGCGCTCGTATTGGATCTTCCCTGCAACCTCGGGGTCGGTGGCGCGGTTCAGGCCGGCTTCCAGTACGCCTTCCAACGCGGTTACCGGTATGTGATCCGCTGCGATGGCGACGGCCAACATCCCCCCTCAGAAATCCCGAAACTGATTGACGCCATGCGCTTCGGCGATGTTGATCTGGTGGTGGGCTCCCGGTTTCTTGAGACCGATAAGGACTCCTATAAAAGCACCGCTCTGCGCAGTATCGGAATCCGGGGCCTCGCCTTTCTCCTCACCCTCACCTGCCGGGCCCGCGTGACGGATCCGACATCCGGCTTTCAAATGTTGAACCGGCCGCTGCTGACCTACTTCGCGCACTCCTACCCTCTGGATTACCCGGAACCGGAATCGCTGGCCCTGCTTCGGCGGCAGGGATACCGCTTCCGCGAAGTGGGAACAAGGTTCCGGGCACGCACAACCGGAATCTCCTCCATTAAATCCTGGGGCGCCCTGTATTACATGCTCAAGGTCGGCCTGGCCTTGGTGGTTGATCGCGCCCGAACCGTCAATCCCCGTTATGCACGCCACAACCTCGTCTCGGAGAAACTATGACCCTTCGCACCCTGCTTCTGTGTTTTCTGAGTCTCGCTATGCTGATTATGGGAATCCGCATGACGGCCCAAAAACAAAAACGTTTTTTCCTCGGCTGGGCGTGGATTGCCGTCGGAATCGCCCTGGCGGTCGCCGTGTTCAAGCCGGAACTCTTTCAGGGCGAGACTCCCGCTTCCCTCACCTTTCGCATGCGTATGGCGCTGGGATTCCTGAGCTTTCTCGTTCTCATGATCACGCTTGAGGCGGTGCGACGGTTCGCCATGGAGGAGCGTTATGCCCTGTTGTGGGTTTCAACGGGTATCATCCTGGTAGTGTTCGCCGTTTATCCGGATGCGGTCGGCTGGCTCGCCAAGTTGACCGGAATGCAGTATGTGAGCGCCATCACCATGGTCGTGTTCGCGTTCCTGCTACTGGTGGCCTTCCACTTCTCACTCGCACTCTCGGAGTTGCGTGCCGATCAGAAACGGGTCTGCCAGTTCGCCGCCAGCCTCGAATTACGAGTCGCTGAATTGGAGAAGAAGCCGAAAGGCTAACCGCGCCGCTGTCTCTCCATCATCCTGTAGATAGTGACGATCCCCAGGCGGACACCGCGGTGCAGAAGAACCTGGGGAGAAAATCGGCCGGCATCGGCGATAGCGGCATCCAGTTCCTCTTGAAATTGCGTGACGTAGCCCTGCCCGCTGATGGAGCCGGGATGCCATCGGAATTCCGCCAGAGGCCCGCCCGGGACATGCACTGCCCCCCCCTGCTTCCAGAGACGCAGGATAAAGTCGTAATCCCAGGCGGCCCGCCAATCTTCGCGCAGGAATCCGGCCTTCTCCATGGCTGACCGGCGAAAGAACATGGCGGGTTGGGAAACGTAATTAATGCTCTGGATCATAAACCGGCATGAAAATGGAAAAAACAGTTCCTTGAATCGCGTGATGCCCTGCCGGATTTCGCCCCCCTGCTCATCGATAATCGGGCAATGACCAAAACACAGCGCCTTATCGGGATGGCGCTGCATCACCTCAGCGACCCGCTCCAGCGCGCCGGGACAATAGCGATCATCCGCATTCAGCCAACCGACAATCTCTCCCGTCGCCAGTCGCAATCCCTTGTTGATCGCCGAGGCCGGCCCCTTGTCCGGCTCCGACACCAGATGCGACAGATCCGGCCGATGGCTTTTAAGAATCTCCATCGAAGAATCCGTGCTTCCCCCGTCGATCACACTGTGCTCGATCTCCAATCCCGGACGAACTTGTGACCGAACACTTTGAAGCGACTCCTCCAGGAAACGGGCACTATTATAATTGGGCGTAATAATTGATATTTTCATGGGTATTCCAAGCTCCGGCTAATTGGAGCAAAAAAACGGAAAACATGAAACTGCGAAAAGACTCTTTCTGGTTTTATTCTTGCCTAACCCCTTCTCTTTGTGTCAAATGCGCCCGATTCATTTGCAACGAAGGAAGTTGTTTTTATGCGTTTGACACAGACTTTGATCCCCACCCTGCGCGAAGCGCCGCAGGATGCCGAAATCCCCAGCCACAAACTCATGATGCGGGCCGGCCTGATCATGAAACTCGGGGGCGGACTCTATACCTTTCTCCCGGCCGGTCTGAAAGCCCTTCGCAAGGTCGAGCGGATCGTGCGGGAGGAAATGGACCGGGCCGGAGCCCTGGAAGTCCTCATGCCCGCCCTGCAACCCCGGGAAATCTGGGAAAAATCCGGTCGTTACGCCGTCCTGAAGGAATCCATGTTCAAGGTCAAGGATCGCCAACAGCGCGACATGGTTCTGGGCCCGACCCATGAGGAAGTGATCACGGATCTGGTTTCACGCCTGATCAGTTCCTACCGCCAGTTGCCGAAAACCTTCTACCAGATCCAGACCAAGTTCCGGGACGAAATCCGGCCCCGCTTCGGCCTGATGCGCGCCAAGGAATTCAGCATGAAGGACGCCTACAGCTTCGATGTGAGCTGGGAGGCTGCCGACGTCAGTTACCAGGCCATGTACGACGCCTACGTCAGAATCTTCAAGCGCTGCGGACTGCGCACCAAGGTCGTCGAAGCCGATACCGGCGCCATGGGCGGCAATTTCTCGCACGAGTTCATGGTCCTTGCGGAGTCCGGTGAGGATGGCATCGTGGAGTGCGAAGCCTGCTCCTACGCCGCCAACCTGGAACGGGCGGAGCGCAAAGCCCCGGTCCCCAAGGCTTCCAGTACTGACCAACCCCCGACCGTGGTGGCCACCCCCGGCCAGCGCACAATCGAGGAGGTCTCCTCCTTCCTCAAGCTCAAACCCTGGGATCTGATCAAGACCCTGATCTATCTCGCCGACGGCAACCCGATTGCCATCCTGGTGGCAGGTCACCGCGATCTCAACGAACACAAGCTCGCCCGCATCCTCGGCGGCGTCTCCCTCGAGATGGCAGACGACCAGACCATCGCCAAGGTCACAGGCGCTCCAGTCGGCTTTGCCGGTCCCGTGGGACTCAAAATCCCCATCTATGCCGATGTGGAACTGCAGACGCCCCGCATCATGGCTACCGGCGCCAACATCGCCGACAGCCATCTGATCAATGTGATGATCGAACGGGACTTCCAGGTCACCTCCTTCCATGATCTCGTCATCGCCAAAGAGGGTGACAAGTGCCCCCGTTGCAGCGTTCGCATGCGCGAAAAGCGCGGCATCGAAGTCGGGCATGTCTTCAAACTGGGCACCAAATACAGTCAGGCGTTTGATGCCGGCTTCCTTGATGCTCAGGGAACTCGCCAGATCAGCATCATGGGATGCTACGGCATCGGGGTCACGCGCACCCTGCAGGCCATTATTGAACAGAGTTTCGATGAGGATGGCATCATCTGGCCCATGGCCATTGCCCCCTATCAAGTCTGCGTGGTGGTTCCCAACACGGGGCACGCGGAAAGCGTCCGGGTCGCCGAAGAGCTCATCCGGGATCTGGAAGCCAAGGGCATCGAGGTGCTGTTCGATGACCGTGACGAGCGACCGGGCGTCAAATTCAAGGATGCCGATCTGATGGGGCTTCCCATCCGGGCCGTGATCAGTGAACGATCCCTTGCCGAAGGCAAGGTTGAAGTCAAGCGGCGCACGGAAAAGGACAAACAGATGATTTCCATCACCGATACTGTTTCAGTTATTCAAAGCATTATTCAGGGAGAACTCGCATGACCAAACGTGAACTTGTCGTCCGCATCGCCGAAGAAACGAACTTGTCGCAACTGGATGTTTTTTCAGTGGTTCAAAAAACACTGGATTACATCACCGAAAGCCTTGAAAAAGGCGAGACCATAGAATTCCGGGATTTTGGCGTCTTTGAAATCAAGATCCGAAAGCCACGCATCGGGCGCAACCCGAACAAGCCGGAAAACACCGTGATCATTCCCGAACGCCGGGTTGTCAAATTCAAGCCGGGCAAGGAAATGAAAGCCAAGGTCTTGAAGAGCACATAATGCCGGAATCCATCAGTTTTTCTGCCCCCCGCGGCATGCGGGATTTTTACCCGGACGACATGGCCGTCCGGAACATGATCTTTGACGCCTGGGCCGTGGCGGCGCGCCGGTTCGGGTTTGAGCAATACGATGCCTGCGTCGTCGAAAGCCTGGAGCTGCTCAAGCGCAAGGGCGGCGAGGAAATTCAGGATCAGATCTACTGGTTCAAGGACAAAAGTGATCGGGAACTGGCGCTCCGGGCCGAGATGACCCCTACCCTCGCCCGGATGATTGTCGCCAAACAGAACGAACTCACCTTTCCTCTCAAGTGGTTTACCCTCGCCCAGTGCTTCCGCTACGAGCGGATGACCCGGGGCCGCAAGCGCGAACATTACCAGTTCAACCTGGATATCGTCGGCGAACCATCCGCCCTCGCCGAAGCCGAAGTGGTGATGGCCGCCGTGGACGCCCTGAAACAACTCGGCTTGGGAAGCCAGGATGTCCGCGTCCATGTCAACAGTCGGGCCGTCCTGTCGGATCTCCTCGCCAAATTGGGAATTCCCCGGGAACACCACGCCGCTACCTTCCTTGCGCTGGACAAACGTGGAAAAGTATCCGATGAGGAGATCGCCAAACTGCTCACCGGGGCAGGACTCACCCAGAACAGCATTGATGCCACATTCAAGATTCTCAGTCTCACCACGCTGGAAAGCGTGATGGAGGCACTCGGCGAGCGAACTCCGGCGTTGGAGCATTTCCTATCCTTCTTTGACCTCATGAAGCTCTACGGCGCCGGGGATAGCGTGACATTCGACATCTCCGTCATCCGCGGCCTCGGGTATTACACAGGCATTGTCTTCGAGGGGTTCGATACAGGTAAAAGCCTGCGGGCCATTTTCGGCGGAGGGCGTTATGACAATCTGCTCGGCGACCTCGGGGGAAAGCCCATGACCGCCGTCGGTCTCGGGTTCGGGGATGTGGTCATCGCTGAACTGCTTGCGGAAAAAGCCAAACTTCCCCACCCGTCCGCCCAGAAGGATCTTGCCGTCTCCTATATGGAAGACACCCAGCGCAACACGGCCATCCGGGTGGTCAAGGCGATGCGTGACGGAGGCTCCAACGTCGATATCGCCCTTCATCCAGAGAAACCAAAACACTTTTTCGCAAGAACCGGTAAGGCCGGTTTTCGAAGGGGAATTTACATCGGGCCGGACGATATGACAAAAGGGACAATCCGGATTAAAAATCTCGCGGACCGCACGGAACAGGAAGTCACGCTGTCAAGCCTGGACGTATAAGACACCCCTCACCCCAACCCTCTCCCCCAAGGGGCGAGGGGGCAGGCTTCCTCTCCCCTTGGGGGAGAGGATTGAGGTGAGGGGATTTAATCAAAGGTGAGTTATGCAAGTCATCCCCATCGTCGTTGGAGCCTTTCAAGTCAACTGTTACCTTGCCACCTCGGGCAATGGGCAGGCGCTGGTGATTGATCCCGGTGAGGATGCCGGACAGATTGCCGTCGCCCTGCGTGAACGAAAACTGACCGTGGCCGCTTACCTGATCACGCATGGGCATATGGATCACCTGGGAGGGCTGGAGGAACTGACCCGGCAATTCCCCGCACCGGTGTCCATGCACCCGGCAGATGCGGCATGGGCCTTTGGTGCTGACAATAAAATGCCGCCCTACTACGACGCTCCCGAGCGCCCGGCTGGAAATATCCGTGCCCTGGTCGACGGACAGCAGGGTGACGACGGCGGCCTTCGCTACGAGGTCATCACAACACCAGGTCATTCCCCGGGTTGTGTTTGCTATTATTTCCAGACTGAAAAAACCCTGTTTACAGGCGACACCCTATTCAACGGATCCATTGGACGGACAGACTTTGAGGGAAGTGACGAGGCCCTGATGGAGAAATCCTTGCGTCGTTTGGCTCAATTGCCGGACGATACCCTGGTTTATCCCGGCCACGGCCCCCGCACCACAATTGGGCGGGAAAAGAAAAACAATCCATTTCTACGATTTCTGGCGTGAGGCTTACGCATCGCGCTGGCGGCGGATTTCGTAGCAGAAAATACCGGCGGCCACGGCCACATTCAACGATCCAATGCGCCCGATTTGGGGAATTTTGACAACGGCATCGCATTGTGAAAGCAAAGCAGGCTGCGGGCCCACACCCTCGTTTCCCATCAGCAACGCCGTGCCCCGGGTAAAATCATAGGCGGCCACCACCCCTTCGGCCTTCTCACTGGCGGCCACAGCCCGGATCCCTGTCGCCCGCAACCGGCCAATCAAGGCGTCAAGATCAGCAACCCGAACAATGGGGATTCTGTTTATTGCTCCCGCGGAACTCCGAACCACCATACTGGTGACCCCAACTTGCCCGATCTCGCCAATAAACACGGCATTCGCGCCGAACACCTCCGCTGATCGAACAATCGCTCCAAAGTTATAGGGATCCTGAATGCCATCCAGAACAATACAAAAGGGATCGGAAGGAAGTCCGGCGATAGTCTGCACGACATCGGAATAAGGGAAATCGGTCATCCGGGCCAGATAACCCTGATGTTCCGTAGTGTGACACAATCGGGCCAGAGCTTCCGGATCCTCAATGACGGGAACAAGCCCTGCAGGGGCACAGAGGGCACAAGCCTGGTCAAGACAATCCCCGGGGAGCTGTCGGGACAGATAGAGGTCCACAATCGGCCACCGCCCCGCCTGAAGGGTTTCCATCACGGCGTTTCGGCCCCAGATCCAGCATTTCTGGTGACTGCCGAGCAGTTTCTGCTTCCCTCTACCCCGGCTATGTCGCTCCATGGCCCGCTTCCCTCTCTTTGCGCAAGGGAATATTACCGGCGGGGAGCAATGCCACCAAGCGCCGGGTCAATCAGGGGCATATCCTTGGCGAAGAAATCCTTTGCCGCAGTCACGACATCTTCCGTCAGGTCGGACTTGTTCCGGACATACAGGATGTTCGGTCCGGCATAGACCACAACATCCAGGCCCCGCTTCTGGGCCACCTTGTTGATGAAAGGCTGCAGACGTTTCCGGAAGGTCGCCACGGCGCCCGCCTCAAACTGCTGCATCTGCCCTTGGATAGGCTGAATATTCTGCTGGAATAGTTCATTGGAGGCCTTGATCTGGGCGGTAAGTTTATCCTTTTCCACCGGGGTCTTGGCGGCATCCATTTTTTCCTTCAGGGACTTGATCCGCGAATTGTAGGCCTGCAGCATGGCCGTTCCCTTGTTGAAAAACTCAGTTTTCTGGCGCTCCTTTTCGATCTTCTGGAGCATTCCCACATCCTTGAACACGCGATCCATGTCCACCACGGCAACCTTGTGTGGATTCATGAAAAACACGCTCCAGGCCAGCAACCCGACCAGCACCACAACATACATCACTTCGTACCAACGCACTTTTCGAGTCTCATTCATATCCATATAACTCCTTTTGAAAGCCAATCACTAACACATGCCGTGATACGGAGGCAAACAACAAATCATGGAAAATCCCTTGACCTTTGCTGTCCACTCCGAACAATAGCCTTCTTTTCCAGCCCGGGTGGCGAAATGGCAGACGCAACGGACTTAAAATCCGTTATCCGCAAGGGTGTGTGGGTTCGAGTCCCACCCCGGGCACCA